>CAZZMY010000206.1:0-1583 GCA_964655385.1 uncultured Akkermansia sp. | reverse complement strand
TCAGGACCTCCCCAATCGCCTCCCGGCCGTCCGGAACCGACGTCTGCCTCGCCAAGGTTAGCCCCATCGCCTCCAGCCTCCCGGAAAGATACCCCGGATGGGAATTCATCACCTGTCCCAACAGCAATTCTGATCCCGTGGTGATGAGCTCGATCCGCATCCCTAGGATCATAGCTGTTCCGCCCCGCTGCCAAGCTCTACCTCCCCTTGGCCTCAGCTCCCGGACGATCGTCCGCCATTCCTCGTGGCTAGGTTTTGCTCGCATGCCAGAACTCTCTCACCCACCCAAGGACATTCTCAGTCCTATGACCAAATTTACTTCATCTTCACCTTAATCCTAAGTGTGATCCGAATTCCCCCCTTGTTCTTCCCCTGGGTTAAACCGAACCTCCTGTATGGCCAAGAAGGAGTCCAACCCCACCAAAGACCTCTATCGGGAACTCCGCTTACTCCCCTGGATCCAGCTTTGGCAGGAAGAGGTCCCGCGTTTTAATCAAGCCGGCACCCAGGAGCGCGCGAACCGGGTGGCGCTCATCCGTGCTGTGGGAGCCGGTTTTTCGGAAGCCAACCAACCCAATCTCAAACAGCCCGTGCGCCAATGGCTCCTCTCCCTCCTCGAGGATCCCTCGGAAAAGGTCCGACGTTATGCCACGAATGCCCTGCCCAAGATCGGCGCCGGACGTGTCGAGGAACGCCAACTTCTTCAACTTCTGCAAAAGTCCGAGATCGACCGGGAAAAAAAGTTTGTCGGCCAGGCCCTCAACAAGATCGGCGGATCCGCCACCTTGGACCTCATTCGCTCCCAAGACGCCCCCCTTCCCCACCTCATGGAACAACGCGCCAAGGCCAACCTCGCCCGCCAACAAAAGCCCTCCTCTGTCCTCCTGGATGCCACCCTCACCCATACCCCCACTCTCCGCATCCATCTTCGTTGCCGCACCGGACTCGAGCCCATCCTCACGGGGGAAATCAAGGAACACTCGGCCAAATTTCGCATTCTGGAAATCCGACCCGGTCTCCTAACCCTCGCCCCCACCTCCGCCTTCCGCCTCTACGATCTTTATTCCCTTCGCTGCTTCTCCACCGCCTCTTTTCTTCTGGGAACGCTCCCAAAAAGCCGGGATCTGACCGATCCGCTCGCCCGCCTGATTGCCTCCCCTCTCACCCGGCAGCTTTGCCAAACCTTCACTCAGGGCCCGATTCGCTATCGCCTGGAGTTTGTCGCCAAAGGCCACCAGCGCTCCGCCATCCTGCAAACCGTCCAAAAAGCCTACTCTCTTTGCCCCGATCTCCTCAACGACTCACGGCAAGCCCCCTGGGCCATCGAGATCCATCCCGACTCCGCCGGCGATTGGGTTGAGCTCAGACCCCGCCTCACCCCCGACCCCCGCTTCCCCTACCGCCAGCAGGACGTTCCTGCCGCCTCCCACCCCCCCCTCGCCGCCGCCATGGCTCGGCTCGCCGGCCCTTTCCCGGACGAAACGGTTTGGGACCCCTTCTGCGGTTCCGGCCTCGAGCTGATCGAGCGCGCCCGCTTGGGAGGAGTCCGATCTGTCTTGGGCACCGACCTCTCCCCCACCGCC
>CAZZMY010000205.1:0-1597 GCA_964655385.1 uncultured Akkermansia sp. | reverse complement strand
CGGCGACGAGTTTGTCAGGACGCACGGGCTACGCGACTTTGACGATTCAGGTGGCGGACACCCTGTCCTCGATCGCAACGACCTATGGCACAACCACGACTTGGGTTTGCCCGGCCAACGTCACAGCAGTGCAGGTGGAGGCCTGGGGTGGAGGAGGTGCGGGAGGTAGCGGGTATAAGCCAGGCTCTGGAAATGCTTTCGGTGGAGGAGGGGCTGGTGGAGCCTATGCCAAAAGAAACTTGGTCACGGTTGTTCCTGGTAACAGCTATACGATCAATGTGGGAGCGGGTGGAGTCACCTCCATCACCCATCTGGCCTCCGTTTCTGGAGGGGAGTCATGGTTTGGAAATAGTTTACTGACCAACTGTCTGGCCAAGGGAGGCGCTGGGGGCGTGAGTGTGGTTAGCTCCGGCTCCGGTATTACCGGGACGGGCGGGGCAGGGAGTTCGACAGGGAGTTTGGGTGACATCGTCTATGCCGGCGGAAGTGGATTGTCGGGCCAAGGAAGTCCTACCAACACAGGGGGCGGTGGTGGAAGCAGTGCGGGAACAGCCAGCGCGGGATCCAGTGCCTCCTCTTATTTGGGGGCCTCGGCGGTTACTGGAGGAGGGGCGGGAGGAAACGGAAAAGATTCCAGCGGCAATGGAAACGGCTCGGCGGGCAGCCAACCGGGCGGGGGAGGAGGCGGGGCCCGGGGATCCTCAACAGGTTCTCAAACTCTGGGAGGAACCGGCGGGGCGGGTCAGGTGGTGATTACGATCAAGGCGTTGGCGACGGCGACCAACCCGCCGAGCGGACCGAGCTTTTCAAGCCTCTTTGGCGGGATGAATCCTACGAATGTGGGTTCGGATGGGCTGGCCTACTTGGTCAAATACGCCATGGGAGGGTCCAATGTGAACGACAAGGTCACTCTGCCGACGGTGAATCAAAACGGAACCTCCCTGACCATGACGGCGATTGTTCGAACTAATGACACCAATCTTACGATCGTGGGTCAGACCGTGACCGACCTTTCCAACACATGGGCGAATCTGTCCTCGAACCCCTACGGGACGGTCTCGACCAACACCAACAATGTGCCGGCGGGATGTCAGCGAAGGGAGTTCACGGTCAATTCGGGGACGAACAATCGGACCTTCCTGAGGCTTAAGGCGACGCAGAATCCGTGAAAAAGGATATAGGAGGTATTTGGCGGGAGTTGGAAGGCGGGAGGGGGCAGGGTTGGGAAAAGATTAAGATTAAGATTAAAGATTAGGTTTAATGATTTGGGCTAGGTAGGGCCCGACGTCCCAGCGGGCCGTGGTGAGGATGAGGTAGGGACGGCTATCCCTAGCCGTCCATGTTGGGTCTTGAGTCTTTGTGCGAACGACATGGACGCATAAGGGTATGCGTCCCTACCAGTGTCCGAACCGAGCCTGCAAATTTGAAATCCGTGGGTGCATTGCGACCGTAGCGACCGTGGCGTGAAAAACGTGCCCGGAATTAACCCCTGAAAAAGGGGAGGAAAAAACCACAAACCGAGCTAATCTATAGCTATGGAATTGTTCGCCCGCTTCAGGGTCCGGCCAGTTTTGCTCTTTCCGGTTTTGCTGGGGGC
>CAZZMY010000204.1:0-1606 GCA_964655385.1 uncultured Akkermansia sp. | reverse complement strand
GGCCAGCGGCAGCAGTTGGTGCAGCGTTCGCAAAGGTATTTGGGGGGCTTCATAAGAGATGAAGATTAAGATGAAGATGAAGTTTGAGGCAAAAAGTGTAATGCAAGAAGCACGGCGGCGGTGGCCAGGTAGGCGGCGGCGAAGGAGGGGCTGGCCCACCATCCCGTAACGGGTTGGCTGCCATAGGCAGTCAAGCTGACGGCATGGATCAGGCCAAAGATCGAAAAGAGGGAGCCAACCAAAGCCATAAGGGAAGCGGAGAGGAATCGACGATCGATAACAAAGGCGGTCATGGCAGAAATCAGAATGCTAGTAAGTAGGAATCCTTGGCCGAGGGAAAAGAGACCGGTCAAAACGAGATCGCTGTTGGTCTGTGTGGCTAGGGCTTCCAGGGAAGCATTGGCAGAGCGGGCGACAGTTTCGACCAAAAGGGCGGCCCAACCGGCTAGGCAAGGGATCAGTCCAATGGCCACGGCAATGGAATGTTGGGTGGGGCTGTCGGAGAAAGCCTGCGCGGTAATGACGATCCCAACCCAAACTAGAACTCCAAGGGTGACCTCCATCGGAACGAAGTGGAGGACGGTTCCGGTCAGGCCCAAAAGACAGAGCAGGGTGATGACGATTCCGTTGAGGGCGGAGTAGCCAATCCGTGCACCCATTCCCTTCCAACCGGGGTGTCCGATGTAGATGGTGGTGGGGAAGGGGCTACCAAAGAGGGCGGCGACCATGGTGGAGAGGCCATTGACCGATAGGGAGGAGCGGGTGGAGTAGCGATCTCCGGCGGCTTCAGCGCTTTCGAGATTTTGCAGTGACCCGATGACATTGAAGAGCGCCATCGGAAAGATGACGGAGAAGAAGGAGCCGACTCCCTCGTGGTGGAGGAAGGAGACAAGTTTATCAAACGCGGGGAGAGGAAGGTGAAAACCTACGGAAACGGGGATCGTCTCAGCAGCTTGAGAAGCCAGTCCCAGTTTTCGGAAAAGAAAGGCCAAGAGGGTACCCAGCAAAATAGCCAAAAGACCGGAGGGGAGGTGGCCGGGGAGGCGAATCTTTCCTGCATAAACAAAGATCACGAGGAGCATGGGCAGAAGGGCGATCGCCGGCTGCGCGTAGATTTTAAAAACGAAGGGCATGGAGATAAAGGTGAGGGCGATTCCGGCGAGCGGTGAAAGCAGGGCGGCGCGTGGGAGCCAACGACGGAGGGGATCCGTGACGAAGGCGCCAAGGAGTTCCAGAAGTCCGCCGGCCCAGCAGGCAAAGATACCCGCGGCCCACACAAGGTCGGCATCGTGGGTTTTCTGCCAAAGGGGGCCCATGATGAGAAACAAGTAAGCAACCAGGCTGACGGTATTGATGCCGAAGGGCAGGGCGGTGACATCGTCCCGGCCGGTGCGTTGGGCGAGACGGTGGGCTTGCCAGGAATAAAAAAGGTTTCCGACAAGAATTGATAAGGCGGCGGCCGGAAGAATACGGGTTAGGACAATCTCCATGGGGATGCCGCAAACGGGAGGGACGAGGGAGAGAATGAGGAGGAGTTGGATGAGGTTGTCGATGAAGAGACCGGCCCAACCATCCATATCGCCACGGACAAACCAGCGGGGTTTCA
>CAZZMY010000203.1:0-1623 GCA_964655385.1 uncultured Akkermansia sp. | reverse complement strand
GGGCGAGAGTCCGGATGCCCGCATCCCGTGCGGTTCGTTCTGGCCATCGCCGGAACAGGAACCCTGTGCAAAAGTTTCTATTTGGTTGGAAATGCTTCCCCGGCTTTGGGTGCCTTCTGTTTTTTTTGATTTGTGCCCGCGCCGGCGCGGTTTCCACCAACCCGGCCTCCTTTGGTTTTGACCAAATTCAATTTTGGACCGGCTCGGGGACTAACCGTGCCGCTGTGGTGATTCAATGGAACGACGGCCTAACCCCCTCCTCGTTAGTCTGGGGTTATCGCTGGAACAATACCGCCACGGGGTTTGACATGCTCCGGTCGGTCACGGGGTCCTCCGCAATTCACTATCCGGGATCCATGACGAATCATACAGTTTTTTTTGGAGCCGACACTCGACTCGTCGCCTCCTGGTCTGAATTCGACTTTGGCAATGCCTTGGACTCGGTCGTTTTCCAACAGGGGACCAACTCCCGTTATCAGAACGATTGGAAGAATGGATTTTGGGAGTACAGCCTCTTCGGCGGGCAGTTCAGTTACGATGTCTTGGATGAGAACTGGGACTATTTGGAAACCGCCACATATAATCAGGCAGGCTCGTTGTTTTATTCGGACGTCACCTGGCTCGCCGCCCCGTTTGGTGCCTCCGATCGGATTCTCGTCAATGGCTCCTGGGATGCCTGGAGTTTTGCTGCCGATTTTGTTTCCGTGCCTGTGGCCAACCCAGAGTCGGCACCCCCCCTTCCGCCTGTTGCCAAGTCGATCCGCATTCTTCCCTCATCGGAACTGGAAATTGTCTTCCAAACAACTCCCAGTCTTACCTACCAACTGGAGTCCAACACCGCCCTTCAGCCCGCGGGCTGGATCCCTTGTGGCGAGGCTTTCACCGCCATCGGTTTGGAAACTACCTTTACAGTTGCCATTCGACCGCAAGACCCGAAGGGGTTTTATCGGCTACACCTTCTCCCATGAAGTCCAATCGCGCCTTCAGCCTGATCGAGCTCATGGCCGTCATGGTCATTCTCGGGGTTCTGCTCACCCTGCTTGCGCCGGCCGTGTTTGCCGTCAAACGCCAGACCACCCTCGCCACCTCCTCCTCCGCCCTGCGACAGCTTTCGATTGCGGCTCAAGCCTATCTCGCCGAAAACAACGGCCGATTTTTCCTTTCCCGGGAAGACACCAATGGCGGCGTCCAGTGGTGGTTTGGTTTCGAAAGCTCCTCCGGCCCCAAGGGGGAGGGACAACGGCTATTGGACAAATCCAAAGGCCCGCTGGGTCCTTACATTGTCGATTCCGCCGGCACCGTGCCCGACTTCGCTTTCACCTCGATGGGCTCCAGCTTCAAGCCCAAGTTCAAAAACGGCTACTTTGGTTTTGGCGTGAACACCGAACTCACGGGAGGCCCCACCGGCCAGATCACCTCCAAGGTTAAACTCATCAACCAGTTGGCCCGCCCTGGACAGATCGCCCTCTTCTCCACCTGTGCCCAAATCAACACCTTTCAGGCTCCCGCCTCCGGGAAAAATCCGATGTTGGAGGAATTCTATTTTTTCAACACCACCGACTGCGCCAATACCATCCATTTCCGCCATGCCGGTAAGGCCATCGTCGCTTTTGCCGACGGCTC
>CAZZMY010000202.1:0-1625 GCA_964655385.1 uncultured Akkermansia sp. | reverse complement strand
TTGCCCACGGCACGGCATCCGCTGGAAGGGGTGCCGGAGGAGGCCCGCAAAGGCAGACGGTAAGGCTGAATCGGGCCGCAGTTGGTTTGCGGAACAAAGAAAAAAGCAGGGTATGGGATGGTCCCCCGAGTAAGTCGGGGATGGCCAAGGGCGGTAGCTTGCGAACTTAGTTTAAGATGAAGTTTAAGTTTAAGCTAATTTGGATCGCACAATTCTTGAAGCCTGAGGGTGACTTCAACTTCAACTTCAACCTAAACTCACTTAAAACGTGAACCGAAAAGGCATTATTTTGGCGGGGGGGACAGGGACGCGGCTTTGGCCGTTGACGCGGGCGGTCTCGAAGCAACTTCTGCCCCTGTACGACAAGCCGATGGTCTACTACCCGCTTTCGGTCCTCATGCTGGCGGGAATCCGGGAAATCCTGCTGATCTCCACCCCCCATGATCTGCCCCTTTTCCAGAGCCTTTTAGGAGATGGAAAGTCGATGGGCCTATCTATCTCCTACGCCGAGCAGCCGAAGCCAGAGGGGTTGGCTCAGGCGTACCAGATCGGGGCCAAGTTCATCGGAAATTCCCCGTCCTGCCTGATTCTTGGGGACAATTTCTTTTACGGATCGGAATTGGGTAAACTGCTGGCTTCGGCCAACTCCCGGGAGCAGGGCGCAACCATTTTTGCCTACCAGGTGGCGGATCCTTCCTCCTACGGCGTGCTTACCTTCGACGCCCATAACCGAATCACCTCCATCGAGGAAAAGCCGGCCAAGCCGAAATCCAACTGGGCCAATTGTGGGCTCTACTTTTATGACGGGCGGGCGGTGGATTTCGCCAAAAATCTTAAGCCCTCTGCCCGAGGGGAGTTAGAGATCACCGACCTGAGTCGCTGCTATATGAAGGATCAGTCCCTCCACGGGGAAAGGTTTGGCCGGGGCTCCGCCTGGCTGGACACGGGAACGGCGGAGGGGCTTTTGCAGGCGGCCCAGTTCGTGCAGACCGTCCAGACCCGGACAGGATTGCTCATCGGATCCCCGGAAGAGGTTGCATTCCGCAAAGGATGGATTGATGCCAAACAACTGCGCTCCCTGGCGGATGCGATTGGCAAGAACAGCTATGCGGAGTCCCTCCGCCAGATTTCGGCGGGTGCCTAGCCAAAACACGAAAAATTTGCGTTAATTCTCTGATGTCGAAACTTTCCATCTGCTGTCTGGGTGCCGGCTACGTTGGTGGTCCGACCATGGCCATGATTGCGGCCAAGTGTCCGGATATCAAAGTTACGGTCACCGACCCTAACGAGGCCCGGATCGCCGCCTGGAACACAGACCAGTTGCCGGTGTATGAGCCGGGATTGGACAAGGTGGTGGCCTCGGCCCGGGGAAAGAATCTCTTTTTCTCCACCGATGTGAAAGGGGCCATCAAGGCGGCAGACATTATTTTCGTATGTGTGGGAACACCGACCAAGACCCAGGGAGTGGGTGCGGGCCGGGCAGCTGATCTGAAGTATATCGAGGCGGCTGCCCGAATGATCGCCGAAGTGGCGGAAGGGCCCAAGATCATCGTCGAAAAAAGCACCATCCCCGTGCGTACGGCCTCGTCGATGCTGACCATTCTCCGGTCCAATTCCAAAAACGG
>CAZZMY010000201.1:0-1645 GCA_964655385.1 uncultured Akkermansia sp. | reverse complement strand
TGGGTCGGGGGGTGGCCAATGTGACCCTCGCGGTCTCCGAGCTTTTTGATTCGCCCTACATGGCCACGCAGCAAGGAGGAGGAACCTATGGGGACACTTTTGGATTTACCCAGGGACTTTCCCGCATGGTCATGGACACGGGTGTTGGCACATTGGAAATCGCGACTTTCTTCATCCCCACCAAATCGATGAAGATGCCGGCGCATGACACGGGCCAAGTGGAGCCCTATCCGCCCGCAGACCTGAAAGACAACTGGTACTGAAGCGTCCGACCGACGCCGGCGCACCGCCGGTGGAACTGCATATCACGGAGCTCGCCTACGGCGGCGATGGGGTCGCCCGGCATGATGGGCAGGTTATTTTTGTGCCCTTCACCCTTCCGGGGGAAAAGGTCCGCGCGGTTCTGACCGAGAAGCACAAAACTTTTTCCCGAGCCCGAGTGGTCGAGGTTTTGCAGGCTTCGCCCGACCGGATCCCGGCTCCCTGTAGCCTGTTTGAAACCTGCGGCGGTTGTGCCACCCAGCATCTGGTTTACCCGGCGGAAGTGAAGGCCAAGGTGGCCCAAATCGAGGGAGCATTGAAGCGGATTGGGAAAATAGCGGATCCGGTCCTGCGTCCGCCACTCACCGGGCCGGATTACGGCTACCGGAACCGCATTACCGTCCACAATCGTGACGGAAAGATCGGTTTTCTCGGAACGGATGGACGCACGTTGATCGATGTGAAGCGCTGCCTGCTGGCGGCGGATGATGTGAACTCCAAGTTGGAGGTTTTGCGGTCGAGGCCCCGCCCGCGGCCGCACTACTCCGTGCGCGCTGACGAGGTAAGGGGCGAAGCCTTTTATCAATCGAATCGTCCACTGGGGCCTGCCCTGAAGAAGCTAGTGGCCGAATCCATTCCAGCCGGGGTGAAGTCCGTTCTGGAGGGGTATGCCGGAACGGGATTTTTCACCGGGGCGCTAGGGGCCAAGGGAATCCGGGTGGTGGCGGTGGAGTCGGGCGAGGCGGCGGCCGCGGTCTTCCGGAGAGAGGTTCCAACCGCGGAATTGATCGAGGCACGGTTTGAGGACGGTTTTGAGGAGGCCTTGGGCAAAATCGGTGAGGGACCTTCCGCCTGTCTGCTCAATCCGCCCCGGGGTGGATTGAGTCCGGATGCCCGGCGGTTGATGGCCCGGGCTCTTCCGTTTCAGGGGATCCTTTATCTTTCCTGTGATCCGCCGGCACTGGCGCGGGATCTATTGGCGATGGCCGGATTCTGGAAAGCGGAATGGTTTCAGCCGGTCGACCTTTTTCCCCGAACGTCCCATGTGGAGTGTTTGGCTTGGTTGTCCCCAGCAAATTCACCGGCGGTCTTGGCGGGTCATTGACGCCCCTCAGCCCCCGAGTAGCAAAGAGTGTGTTGAAAAGAACGCTGGTGATTCTTCTGCTGGCAGCTGTTTCCGTCGTGCCCCTTGAGGCGGCACCCCCCGGCGACTACTTTACTCCGCCCGAGACCATGTATGCCTTTGCGGATTTTTGGATCGTTCGTCCCCTAGATCTGGCGGTGCTTCCGATCACCGCTTTGACTTGGGTAGCCAGCCTTCCGGTGACCGCGGCCAGCGGGACGCAGGAGCAGGCCTACGATCTGTTCATTAAAAACACATCCC
>CAZZMY010000200.1:0-1677 GCA_964655385.1 uncultured Akkermansia sp. | reverse complement strand
ATCTCCCGGTGCAGGCGGAATTTCAGTTTTGCGTCCGGCATCATTTTGCGCAGGTACTGCACCAACTCGATGAGTGCGGCCGTCTGGCGCGGGCCGAGCCGGTGGGTGCTGAAATCCCCCACCAGACAGATGCCGATGGCGATCTCATTGAGCGATTCGCTGGCCAAATGCCCGCCCTGTTTCTGCATCGACCAGCGAGGTCCGACCTCGATCTGCCCGTCGCCCGAGTCGCTCCCGTTGCCGATGACAAAATGGTAGGCGAGCCCGTTTTCCATTCCGCGCGTCTGCCGGTGGAAATAATCAAAAATCTTTGCATTGCCGCCCGGAGTCCCGCTGTGATGCACCACGATATACTCCCATTCCCGTAAGCGACCCTTGGGGGCGTCGATTTGGCTGCGGGCCGGACCCACAAAAGTCTGCGGTGGCGGTCGCGGAGGAGAAGCGGGAGGTGGGTTGGGTTCTGTTTTTTTTGTCGTCGTCTTGGATGGGGTGGTGGTGGCTTGCGGCGCACTCACACGCAGTAGGGAACCCGCTTTGAGCTGATCCCCGCGGAGATTGTTCCATCGACGTAAATCCTCCACGGCCACATTTTGCTGGCGGGAGATTTTGGCCAAAGTGTCCCCGCTTTTGATGCGGACCCATTCCGTTTTGGCTGGCGGGTTGGGGTTGGACTTAGGCTCCGGCATCTTGGGCGGGTCAGCGGGAAGTTTTACAATTTCCCCGGCATGAAGTTTTTCCGGCTGGAGGCCCGGATTGGTTTTGAGGAGTTGGGCGACGGTCACGTTGTGTTGTCGGGCGATCGAGAACAGGGTTTCGCCCCGGGTGACCGTGTGGGTGGGAAGATCCCCGGACCAAAGGGTCCCGCATAGCAGGATCCAACACCCGCCCCGGAAAATAGATCGCATCAGCGCGGATTTATTTCGGCGACCGGAGGGTGCGAATGAGATCCCGCTCTTCCGGTTTCAGACGATCCCAATTGATTTCTTCGGCCAGTTTTCGGGCGGCATCGTTTTGCTCGTTGGCAGCCAGGGTGGCGGCCCGCACGGCCTGCCAGCCGGGAAGGGCGGTGGACCAGTTGATTTCCAGCCCCTCGTAGGCGCCCAAGGCTTCCTTGGCTTGTTTTTTGCGTAGATAAGCAAGAGCAACGGTGGTGCGGTAGGCGGCGCGCTCGGGAAAGGTGTTGGACAGTTCGATGCCCGCCTGCAGGGAATCGTCCAGCCGGTCGTTCATCAGGAGATTCAGGTAGGCAAAATCGTTTTTCGGTGCCGGGTCCTTGGGTAGTTGCCGAACCAGTTCCCCCATGATGTCGCGCAGTTCGGAAGTTGCGGAGTTCTTTTCGGCAATGCGGATCAGGCCGAAGTAACCGGGCACGGCGGTGGCCGGGTAGCGAGTCATGTCCCGGTAGACCTCCCGGGCAAGAGGGATATTGCCGGAGCGCTCGGCGAAGTTGGCCAGAAAATCGAGCTTACGGGGGTCGCCGGAGGCTTTGGCCTTCGCTTTTTTCCACTGGGCCTCCGCCATGGGAATCTCGCGCAACTCCTGGGCGACCCGGGCCTGAAAGACGTCCGCCAAAAATGGGTCGAGGGGCTCTTTGGCGTCGCTGGCCTGGTTCAGTTCATCCCGGATGGCGGCCCATTTTTTCAATTTGGCCAACGCATCCAGACGCAGGAGCAAGCC
>CAZZMY010000199.1:0-1707 GCA_964655385.1 uncultured Akkermansia sp. | reverse complement strand
ATATTCCCGTGTTTCTGATCAGTCTGAAGGCGGGAGGGACGGGTTTAAATCTGACTGGTGCAGACACGGTGATCCATTTCGATCCCTGGTGGAATCCGGCAGTGGAAGACCAAGCCACGGCCCGGGCGCACCGCATCGGCCAGAACAAGATTGTTAGCTCCTATAAGCTGATTGCCCGGGACACGGTGGAGGAAAAGATTGTCCGGTTACAGGAAAAGAAGAAGGAGTTGTTTAAGGGTACGCTGGTCAGCGAGGAGGATTTCGTGCGAGGGTTGAGCTGGACCGAGTTGCAGGAACTCCTCGAGTAGGCAGGACTTGGTTAGTGGCCTTTTTTCGGGCGGCATTCTTTTTGAGCTTTGCCTTGAGCATGGTCTCGATCTCGAGGGTGGGAATGGTTTGATCAAAACGGATTTGGATCGTTCCCTTTCCAGTCTTATAGCCAGCCCGCACCAACTTTTGGCGAAGGATGTCAGGAAAAGCCTGGGCCCCAACTCCGAGGCTGACGTGGTTTTTACAGGTGGCAAATCCCACCACCTCTCCGTCTTGGTGATAAAACGGAACTCCATACCATATCTTTTCTTCTGCTTGGGTGAGGAGTGTACGAAGGATTTGGCGAATTTCCCTCAGCTTGGGCTGTGACTGGATGGGGGCGGCGGAAATATACGCATCCACATCCCTCGAAGTGTTCATGATCTGAATTCATCCATACGAAACATGCAGAAACCTGCACCGTAGAGGACTTGAACCTCTGACCTCCACCGTGTCAAGGTGGCGCTCTACCACTAAGCTAACGGTGCGATAGATTCCAAATCCTATCACATGCAAATCGGACGGGGGAGGGGGAAATTTCAGCCGCTGGGGGACATTGCTGGCCCCGTGCGGGGCGGGCCTAAAAGAAAATCGGAATGACCAGGATGGCAACGATGTTGACGACCTTGATCATCGGATTGATGGCCGGGCCGGCGGTGTCCTTGTAGGGATCGCCCACGGTATCCCCCGTGACGGCGGCCGCATGAGCCGGAGATCCCTTGCCACCAAAGTTACCCTCTTCGATGTATTTTTTGGCGTTGTCCCAAGCCCCGCCAGAGGAGGTCATGGCAATGGCCACAAAAAGTCCGGTGACGATAGTGCCCACGAGGACGCCGCCTAAAACCACGGGGCCGAGGCCTGGGATAGCCGCCACTCCCACCACGAAGACCACCGGGAGCAGGGCGGGGATGATCATTTGTTTGAGGGCTGCTCGGGTCACGATATCCACGCAGGTTCCGTAGTCCGGCTTGTCTTTATGGAGAAGGATTCCCGGCTTCAGCTGAAGTTGGCGCCGAACCTCCCGCACGACGGCTCCGGCGGCCACGCCGACGGCATCCATGGACCGGGCGGTGAAGACAAAAGGCAGGAGACCGCCAATGAAGAGTCCAATGATGACTTTGGGCTCGGTGAGGGAAAACTCGAGACTGGGCATGGCGGTGTGGAGGGCGGTGAAGTGGACTTTCAGTTCCTGAACATACGTTCCAAAAAGGACCAAGGAAGCAAGACCAGCCGAGGCGATGGCGTATCCCTTGGTCACGGCCTTCATGGTGTTGCCCACGGCATCGAGCTCATCAGTTCGTTCCCGGATGTTCTTAGGCATACCGGACATGACGGCGATCCCACCCGCATTGTCGGTGATGGGGCCGAAAGCATCGAGGGAGATGATGATGCCGGCCA
>CAZZMY010000198.1:0-1707 GCA_964655385.1 uncultured Akkermansia sp. | reverse complement strand
TTTTATGGGGAGATGGGGGGGCAGGTGGGAGACACGGGGTGGATTGAGTGGGATGACAAAAAAGTGAAAGTGGTGGCCACGATTCGCGGGGTAGGCGGCGTGCCGGTACATCTGACGGAGTCGGTAGTAGAGGCAAAAGGTCCGGTGAAAGTGACTTTGGACAAGGAAAGGCGGTCGAGAATCGAAGGGCACCATAGTGCGACTCATCTTTTGCACTGGGCCTTGAGGAGTGTTTTGGGAGACGGGGTCAGACAGAAGGGTTCGTATGTAGGGCCGGATCGTTTGCGGTTCGATTTTGCCCACCTGAAGGCCATGACCGCAGAGGAGTTGGCCAAAGTGGAATCTCAGGTGAATGAGAAGGTGAAGGCCGATGTGGCCGTTAAGTGGGGAGAGAGGCCTTATGCCGAAGTGAAGAATGATGCAACCATTCTACAGTTCTTCGGGGATAAATATGGGGCGACTGTGCGGGTCGTGGATATCGGAGGGTTCTCCAAGGAGCTGTGCGGGGGCACCCACGTGCGATCGACGGGCAAGATCGGGGCGATCCGGATGGTGGGAGAATCGGCGATTGCGGCGGGGGTGCGAAGGATTGAGGCGGTTTCAGGGGCGGCGTTGGCCGATTGGTGTCGTGATGAGATGAAGAAGCAGGCTGAGAAGGCGGCTTCGTTGGAAAAGAAAAAAGCAGGGGCGGGACGAATTTCCAAAGAGAGCGGGAATGAAACGCCGGAGCAGCTTTGGGATCTGGTGAAGAAACGGGAGGAGGAAATTGTCAGAGCGGAGGAGGCCCTACGCGAAGAGGACAAGCAGGCGACAAAAAAGCTGATGGCGGAGTGGCAAAAGATGGCAGAACAGCACGCCAAGGAGCTTTGGGCTGGGGCAAAGATTTTGGGAGGAGCACGTTGGATTGGAAAAGATCTGGGAGAGGTGGCTTTAGGCTACTTGCCCGTCTTGGCCGATCGAATCAAACGGGAGGGAGAGGCGGTGATCTTTTTGACAGGTAGGGCGGAAGGCAAAGTGCCTTTGCTGGCGATTTGTACCCCCGAGGCGGCCAAGAAGATTCAAGCAGGCAAGCTGATTCAGGCAGCTGCTCCCAAGGTTGGCGGGAAAGGTGGGGGTAGGCCGGATGCTGCCCAGGGATCAGGCTCCAATCTGCAAGGTATTCCCGAGGCTTTGGCTGAGGCGGAGAAGATGGTCGTGGGGGCACTGGGGGGCGGAGCATGAAAAAGTTTCAGGGGGCGGATCGGATCGAGGAGGTAGTCTCGGCAATGCGTCGGGGTGAAATGGTGATTATGACCGACGATGCGGGTCGGGAGAACGAAGGGGATCTGGTTCTTTCAGCCCGCGGAGTCACCCCCGCTTTGATCAATTTCATGGCCAAAGAAGGCCGGGGGTTGATCTGTGCGCCCGTTTCCCAGGTGCGTGCGGAAAAGCTGGGCTTAACCAGGATGGTGGTGAGAAACGAAGAGCGTTTTGGGACGGATTTCACCGTCTCGGTGGATGCGGCCAAGGGCATCACCACGGGAATCAGCGCGCAGGATCGGGCTGCGACTTTGAGGGCCTTGGGGAGAAAGAATCCCAAAGCGGAGGATCTGGTGCAACCAGGTCATATTTTCCCCGTGCGGGCCAAGGAGGGAGGAGTTTTGGTCAGGGCCGGGCATACGGAAGCGGCGGTGGATCTGGCCAAGCTGGCGGGGCATGGCGATGCCG
>CAZZMY010000197.1:0-1708 GCA_964655385.1 uncultured Akkermansia sp. | reverse complement strand
ACCGCCTTTGTTTCGGTGATGCAGGGCTGCGATATGCACTGTTCGTTCTGCATCGTCCCAACCACCCGCGGAAAGGAGCGATCCCGGCCAATTCTTGAGATCGTGGAGGAGGTAAAGTCTCTGGTTTCCTCGGGGGTAAAAGAAGTCACTCTGCTCGGACAGATCGTCAACATGTACGGGCGCCGGGAAATTTCCACGGTTGCTGGCAAGACAGCTTTTGTTCAGCTACTGGAAGAGTTGGAAAAGGTTCAGGGATTGGAGCGTTTGAGATTCACTTCGCCCCATCCGCGGGGAATGAAGTCGGATCTGATCGGCTGCTATGGAAGGCTGGAGAAACTTTGCGAGCATCTACATCTCCCGGTGCAATCAGGATCCGACCGGATGCTCAAGGTGATGGGACGGGGTTATACATCTGACCAGTATCGTCGGATCATCGAAGAGGTTCGCGGACGCTCTCTGGGGTTGGGGTTGACTACCGACGTGATCGTCGGTTACCCGGGGGAGACCGAGGAGGATTATCAGGCCACCTATCAGCTTTTGGAGGAGGTGGAGTTTGATAACGCGTTTATCTTTCGCTACTCCCCGAGAGAGGGCACCCGGGCGGCCATGGAAAAAGCCGCAGAAATTCCCGAGAAAGTTAAGGAGGAGCGGAATCAGGATCTCCTTCACCTGTTGACTCGACAGGCCAAGGCCAGGGCTAAGGGGAGGATCGGTTCGCTCGTGGAGATTTTGGTGGAGGGGCCCAGCAAAACCAACGCAGAACGGTTGACGGGGAGGACCCGGCAGAACTGGCCGGTGGTTTTTGAAGGCGGTCCCCGTCATCTGGGGCAGTTGCTGACGGTGCGGATCACTGAATCAACCGGGTTTACCGATTACGCGGATCCGTCCATCCTCGGGTAAGGCCATTCCATGATCTACTCCTTCTCCCTTCCACAGGTGTCCGTCTGGGTCGGTTTTGGCCTTTTTCTGGGACACGCCTGGTGTTTTTTTGATTACGACAAGTGTGCGGCCTGGTGGAAATCTTTTCCTCGGTCAGACCTGATGGGTGGGATTCTTTTAACCGCGGCCACGGCTTGGACGGCTTGGCTGGCGGGGACCATTAACCTGATGGAATACACCAAGTATCGGCCGCTATTTGTTCTGGGGGTGATCGGTCTGGGGGTCAGTAGCTGGTTGTATGTCAGGGAGTTTATTGCCGTGCGATCCTTGGGAATTCTTTTTTTGCTGGGGGCCGATGTCCTGCTGGATGCGGCGTTTCTGCGTTATGACCTTGCACGGCTGGTCGTGGTTTCGTACGCCTATGTGCTCATCCTGGAGGGCATGTTCATGGTCGGGGCTCCTTATCTTCTGCGGGACGCCATCGATTGGGCTTTGGCGAGTCCGGCCCGCGGGAAAAGCCTTCTGGTTTTGGGAATTCTATTCGGATTGATGCTCATGGGATTGGGGCTGTTCGTTTATTAGGGAATGGGAATATTTCTTCCGGCCCGGTCTGGGGCCTCCAGGTGAGGATTCTGGTCATTCGCGGAGGGGCATTGGGTGATTTTCTCCTGACTCTGCCCGCGGTGGCAGGACTGAGGGCAAAGTGGCCGGAGGCCGGGATCGAGATGGTGGCGGCTAAAAAATTCGGTGATCTGGTCACCGGACCGGGTGCCGTCGACGCCGTTCGTCCGATCGACCAACCCGGATTAGCGGGCTTTTACGCCACGGG
>CAZZMY010000196.1:0-1722 GCA_964655385.1 uncultured Akkermansia sp. | reverse complement strand
TCGGGGGCGGGAGCAGTGGCCGCCGGAGATTCTTTGGTTTGGGACGTCGCCACTGTGGGAGATGAAGTGGGGGAGGGTAGTCCGGGTCCGGGGCGGAGCGATCCCAGATCGACGATTTCCACCGGTTTGATGGGGGCTGGCTTTTGGCACTGGGCCATGGGAAGGCCAACAACCACGAGGATGGCAAGGTGAATGCCGACAACGATCAGGAGGGTGCGCCGGGGAAGACCCCCGTCCCGGCTCATTTTTTGCTGTCCGGAAAATTGGCGAGGTCGAGGCGGGCGCCGGCGGAGCGGACGGCCTCCAAGGCGCGAAAAACAGTCTCATAGGGGAGGGTGGAATCGGCCCGCATGGAGACGACCAGTTCAGGATCACGGGCTTTACGCTGGGCAAGGAGGTTGGCGAGTTGGTCCATGCCCACCTTGTCGGGTCCGAGTAGGACCGATCCGTCCTTGGCAAGGGTGAGGGTGAGGATGGACTTGGGATCGGGGAGATTGGCGGAGGCGGCTTTGGAGGATTTGGGAAGATCGACCGGTAATTGCTGCTCGAGCAGGGGGGTCGTGATCATGAAAATGATGAGGAGAACGAAGACCAGATCGAGCAGGGGGGTGATGTTGAGCTCTGCCAAAGCGAGGCCGTGGGAGGAGGAGCGGGATCGTCTCATGAGCGGTCAAAGTAACGGTGTTCAAAGACCGCCCCGCACTCGGCGGCAAAGTTTTCCATTTCCACGTTCAGGTGGCGGATCGAGGTGGTCAGGTAGTTGTAACCAAACATGGCGGGAATCGCGACGACGAGGCCAGTGACGGTGGTGATGAGTGCGCCGGAGACGCCGGGTGCCATGGCGGCAAGACTGGCTTGCCCGGCGAGGGCAATGTCGCTGAAGGCGTCCATGACCCCCCAAACCGTGCCCAAGAGGCCGAGAAAAGGGGCGCCGCTGACGGCGGTGGCGAGAATGATCAGGTGGGCTTCCAGCCTGAGGGATTCTTCTCCCACCGCCCGATCCATGGCGGTGCGAACGGCTTTCATGCCTGTTTCGTTGAGCGGTTTGGCTGAGGAGAGGCGGGCGTGCAGAGTGCTGTCGATGGCGGAGGATCCGGTGAGGTGGAAGCAGAGCTCCTTGGCACCGGCGAGGTAAATGGTGCCTTGAGGGGATTCCGCGGAAGTCTTACCGGCCAGATAGGGGTCGAGGGGCTCGTTGCTGGAGCGGAAAACCTTCAGGAAGGAGAGGGTGGCTCTTCGGGCGGCCGAAAGCTGAACCCACTTGGTCCACATGATCGACCAGCTGAAAATCGATCCTACTAGGAGGAGGAAGATGACGGCTTTACCCGCGAGGTTGGAGTGTTCAAAAGCGAAGAGGAGACCAGAGCTGGCAAGCATGGGATGGCTATAAAGGATAGAGCGTTGAAAACAAGAGCGGATGGGGGGCGAGGGGTTTGACTCACTGTGGGGATCGGCGTAGGATTTTCATCCTAGATCGCGGGGTGGAGCAGCCAGGTAGCTCGTCAGGCTCATAACCTGAAGGCCGCAGGTTCAAATCCTGCCCCCGCAACCAACCTCCAAGCTGAGGTAGGGCGCCCTCCATGTGGGCGCCTTTTTTGTATCCCAGTCTTGAATTCAAAAAAGCGGCGGGGTCATCGACCCCGCCCTACCTCGGTTATCAGCTTTCAAGCTCGCATGCGGCCCGCCGGGACGTCGGGCCCTACCAAGGCTTCTTTCAACCGC
>CAZZMY010000195.1:0-1743 GCA_964655385.1 uncultured Akkermansia sp. | reverse complement strand
CTCCCACTCACTCGCCTCCAAAGCCACTTCCCGCCCCCGCACCGTCCGATGCAACCTCTCCTTCCCCACCCCCGTGTAACCCCCGGGGTCGGTCTCCGAGCCGGCACTCATCATCGTCACCCCCAACTCCATCACGCCGTTTCTCAACTTCTCCGGTTCGCGGGTCGACAGAACGATGCCCACCTGCGGGAAGGCGATCCGGAAGGCGCAGAGGGCCCGGACAAAATCCCGATCCGACATGGCCACCCGTGGCTGAAAACCCCCGGCCGCCGGCCTTAGTCTTGGCAGCGCCACCGTGATTTGTGCCCGCCAGCAAACCTTCATCAAATGGGAAACATGAGCCGCCAACGCCACCAACTCCCGCCGCCAATCCGCGAGTCCCACCAAAACCCCCAAGCCGATCCGACGGAATCCGGCCGCATATCCCCTCTCCGGGCCCCCCAGCCTTTCGTCAAAGTTTCTTTTCGGCCCGGAAACATGCATCTCGGCGTAAGCCGCGCGGTCGTAACTCTCCTGATAAAGCACCAACCCCTCCGCCCCCGCCTCAACAATCTCTCGGTATTCCGCCGTCTCCAGCGGCGCCACCTCGATCGCCACAGATGGGAAAAGGGGGACCGATCGCTGCACGCACTCTGCGATGTAACCCGCAGGCACTTCCCGGGGATGTTCCCCGCTGACCAAGAGTAGGCTGCGAAAGCCGGTCTGCGCCAAATGCCGGGCCTCCTTCTCCACCTCGTCCGGCTTGAGCGTTACGCGTCGAATCGGATTATCCTTGGAAAATCCGCAATACTTGCAGGTGTTGACGCATTCGTTCGAGAGATAGAGCGGGGCAAACAGCCGCATCGTCTTCCCGAAATTCTTGCGGGTCTCCGCCCGAGCCTGTTCGGCCAATGCTTCGAGACGGGTTGTCCCAAACATCAAATCCTCAAATTTCGCGACCGTGTTGGTCCGGCCAAAGGGTAAACCCTCCAGCGCACTGCCCGGCCAACCGCTCATTCGTCGAGAAAGCCGGTCAAGGGGCTGGTGGCGGAAGCTTCCCGCCGGGCCGGGCTCAATCCCGCTTCAAACGCCCGCCGACCCGCCTCCACCCCCAAGCGAAAGGCCGTAGCCATGGCTGCCGGGTCTTCCGCCACCGCAATCGCCGTGTTGATCAACACGGCATCTGCCCCCATTTCCAAAGCCTCGGCCGCATGGGAAGGCGCGCCCAAACCGGCATCCACAATCACCGGGATGCACGCCTGCTCGATGATGATCTCAATCTGGGCCCGTGTTTCGATGCCTCGATTCGATCCGATCGGCGCCCCAAGAGGCATGACCGTGGCGGCTCCCGCTTCCTCCAATCGCTTGGCCAAAACCGGATCCGCGTTGATGTAAGGCAGGATCGTAAAACCTTCCTTCGCTAGAATCTCCGTGGCTTTCAGGGTCTCGATCGGATCGGGCAGCAGATAACGCGGATCGGGGTGAATTTCCAATTTGACCCACTTCGGCAGTCCGGCTGCCACCGCCAAACGGGCCAATCGCACCGCTTCCTCAGCATTCATGGCTCCGCTCGTGTTGGCCAGGACGAGATACTTCTCCTGATCAATATCCTCCAGCATGTCGGCCTGCGGATCCTTGTGACCGCTCAGGTCCACCCGGCGCAAAGCCACGGTGACAATCTCCGTTCCGCTTGCCTCCAGGGCCGACTGCATCGCTGACACAGAGGGAAACTTTCCGGTTCCGACCAGCAAGCGGGACTGAAAC
>CAZZMY010000194.1:0-1759 GCA_964655385.1 uncultured Akkermansia sp. | reverse complement strand
GCTCCCACTCCGACCGCCCCCATGTCGAACGCCTGCTTCACTCCGGCAAACAGCTTTTGGTCGGCTAAATTGGGATAGGTCAGAAGTTCGTTGTGATTGATCTTCAGGACAAACGGAATCTGGTGAGCGTACTTCCGGGCCACCGCGCCCAACACTCCCAAGGTGGAAGTCACGGCGTTACATCCACCCTCAATGGCGAGTTTAACGATGTTTTCGGGATCAAAATAGTCGGGGTTCGGAGCAAAGGAGGCGCCGGCGGAATGTTCAATCCCTTGATCCACGGGGAGGATGGAGAGGTAACCGGTCCCGGAGAGTCGTCCGTGGCGGAAGGTGGTCGCCAGATTCCGGAGGACGGAAATAGAGCGGTCGCTGTCCCGCCAGACCCGATCCACGAAATCCGGCCCGGGAAGATGAAGCCGGGATTTGGCCACCGTCTTGCACGTATGCCCTAAGAGGCTTTTCGCCTCGGAACCCAGATGCTTTTCGATTTCAGAGAATTTCACAGACCCAGAGATTCCCTTTTTTTGGCAGGCGGGTCAACCTTGCAACTCAGCGTACCCTCTTGCCCCCACCGTTTCACTCCCTACTCTGAATTCTAATGTTTCGTTGGCTGACGCTGGTTGTTTTGGGTCTCCTCTTAAATGGATCGGGCCTTTCCCTCCTTGCTTGGGCCGCCTTCCAGAAATTCTCTGCCGGGGGAGAGTGGTTTTGGTCGGGCACCCTCGCCCTGGCCCTTTGTAACGCCGGCCTTTGCTGCGTGGTGGGGGCCAAAAAACCGGAAACACGATCTTGAACTCGCATCCCCACTCCCCCGCCCCTGCTCCGGATTACGGCAAGGTGGATTTGGTCCGTTATGATGATCGGGAATATCAACGCTGGTCCGAGGGCTTTGCCTTTCGTCGCCGCCGGGAAAGACAACGCACGGGAAAAGTCAGGATCGAGCCCGCTGCCCTCTCCATTATCAGCGCGGCTGCAGAAATTGGGGTTCGCTCCATCCTCTCCCGTCACTTTCACCTCGGCGACCGTCGCATCATCCGTTATCAGGACCCCGAACACGGGGACCAACTTCGGGGACGGCACCGTTTTCGTGAACTGGATGCCGTGGCCTTTTCCGGGGACAAGGCCACTGCCGTTTTTGAATTCAAACTCAGCGGACTGGGATCCGCTTCCGCCGTCTCCCGGGCCGCCAAACAACTCCGCTCGGCCGCCGAGATGATCCGCCAGGGATATGGACACACCCCCAAGGTGGCCGTTGTTCTGATTCATGCAGGGGAGGGTCATCCCGACCTCGGCAAACCAGGTGGACGTTTTGGTGTTCGGTCGACCCGGCTTCAAGGCGGATCTTTGGCCCATCTCCCCGACCAACCCATTCCCTGCTTCGTCTTCACCATGAAAGAAGCCATTGAAGAAGCCCGCCGGATCGGCCACGAAGTGGACCAGAAGCTCGAAAAAAGGGCCGCCCGCGAGGGCAAGCACGGCATCACGCAAGGCAAACGAAGGGTCCTCCCGCGCATCCCCATCGGAGAGATCCTTTCCGCCTTCGGGCGCCTTGCCTTGGGGCTGGTTCAAGCCGTGGGAAAAGTCGCCCGCAAGGTTCGTCGGCGACGACCCGTCCATCACCATCACCATCGTCGCAGGTATCGGGGTGGACGTCGGCGCCGCTGACGTAGCTTTACTTGGTGTTGACGTTGCAGACCGGAATGCCCTGTCGTTTGAACGAATCGGGTTCCGCCGAGTTGATATCCGACTGACTGACCAA
>CAZZMY010000193.1:0-1853 GCA_964655385.1 uncultured Akkermansia sp. | reverse complement strand
TGCGTCGTCGACGCGCCTGACTCAAACGGTCTCGGTTCTCCGCCTCTTTTCCTCCCGCTCCACCACCTCACCGGCAAAACGGTGGTCCCGATAAAGGGTGATCGAAACATCTTTATTCTGGCGGATACACTCTTTGATGGCCTCCGGATCTTTTTCACACCAGAGCAGGGTCTTCCAACTCGTCAAATGCTTAGGCTTGTGAAAGTCACTCCCGGCGATGAAGGGCATGCGTTTCAGCCCCACCGGGTTAAAGAGATCGTCCCGATTCCCAATCTCCCACGCGTCGATCAATGGACGGAATTCATCCTGCCGATTCCATAAATACAGGGTGTCCTTGCCCCAAGCCGAACTCATGTGATGAGGATGGGCCGCGATCGTCAATCCGCCCTGCTGCCTCACTTGATGGCAGATCTCTTTTAAAGATAGCGCCGGGTCAATGGGCTCTTGCAAGTCCACCCCCAACAGGTGCGCCGAGCCCTTGGCCGTCAGCCCGTCGTGATTAAACTCCAAACCTGGAAACAGAATCATCCGGTATTTGGTCCACGCCCGGTTTCTCTCCTCGGCCAAGGCCCGGAAATATTCCGGCAGATCATCGAGGGTCAGCACCAATCCGGTCATGTTGGCCAACCGTCCCAGTAACCGCCGGCGGTCCACCAAGTGATCCGTGACCGCCAAGGCATCAAAACCTCGGCGCCCGTAAAAGTCCACCAGCTCCCGCAACGTCAAACGACCGTCGGAAAAGATCGAATGGGCGTGCAGATCCACCATCAAAAGCCCTTTCCGCCCCGCCGGCCCGCTCGGCAGCAACCGTAGTTCCGGAACCCGCTCCACCGAATCGGCGGCTTGGGCCATCTGGAGAATTCTTTCCGCCAGTTTTTCCGCCGCACCCCGGACCCGTTCCGCCTCTCGTCGGGCCCGCCGGGTCCACTCCCTCAATCCCACCCCTCCGCCCTGCCAGGCTGCTTTGACCCGCGCGGCAATTTCTTTGGGCGAATCGGCCAGGGCTCCACAACCCACCCGCACGACCATCCGACACATTCCCTTACGCTTCTCGGATCCCTTTCCCCCCTCGACCAAAATCACCGGCCGCCCCGTGGCCAAGATCTCCCGCACGCTGATCGTTCCCGGCTTGGTGACCACCAGATCGTGCTGCCGGATCAGCCCCGCCAGGTTTTTCACCCAACCCAAAATCTGCACCCTCTCCTTCTCGTCGGAGAAAGCCTTGCGAAGATCGTGTTTCAAACCCTCTTCCTTGCCCACCACGACCGTCAACTCCACCTCCTCGATCCCCAATAAACGCTCCACCGTACGCAGGGACTTCTTTCTTCGGGAATTGACCAGATAGAGAATCCTTTTTTTCGGACCCTTCTTCTCTTCAGCCGGCACAAAGTCCACCCGAACAGGCCATCCGCCGGCCACCACTTCGTCGGCTCTGGGATTTTTCTCCTTCAACTCTTTGGCCGATCCCTCATCCGCCACCCAAAGAAGATCCGCCGGCACCCCGTCCCATCCGGGAAGATCCTCGGCCTCCGGCACCACTCCCACCCGCAGGAAACCTGCCTCGGTCCGATCTTGAACCCTCTCTTGAAGCGCCAGCCCCACCGCAGGGTCAAAGAAGACCACCACCTCTGGCCGGGTCTCCTCCAAAGTCAAAGCCACCAATCGTCTGAGTTGAGGCCACCCAGAACTTCCCAAGGTTGCCTCCCCCGCCCGACGAATCCATTTCTGCAGCTTTTCCCCTTGGGCATTTCCCCGTCCCAGCTTCGCCTGGATCCAACCCAGCCATCCTGCCACCCCACCCTGACCCACCTCCCTCACATCCACCCGCAATTCGCCCCCCGCCTCATCCTCCA
>CAZZMY010000192.1:0-1877 GCA_964655385.1 uncultured Akkermansia sp. | reverse complement strand
GATCCGGACGTGGTGCTGTTTGACGAACCGACCAGTGCGCTGGATCCGATTGCCACCTCCAAAATCGAGGAGCTGATCGTCGAGCTCAAGAAACGCGTCACGGTGGTCATCGTGACCCACAATCTCCAGCAAGCCGGGAGAATCTCTGACATGACCGCCTTCATGTACCTGGGGGAGCTGATCGAATTCGGAGAAACCAACCGGGTTTTTACCAACCCCGCCAAACCCCAGACGGAGGATTACATTTCGGGAAGATTCGGTTGAGGATCCTTTTTGACAGGAGTTTGTGGGGGGGTAAGAAAGTTTCATGACTCATCCAACCATGGAGCCCACGGAAGATCGGCTGGAGCGAATCCGTGGATATTTCCGCGGGGAGTTGCTGGTCTTAAGGGAGACCCTTTTGCGCATGGCCAGCTTGGCTCACCAAAACCTCAATTTAGCCCTGGAGTCACTAGTCGAACGGGACGCCGCCAAAGCTCGGCAAGTGATCGATGCAGACCTTGAAATGGACCGGTTGGAAGTTGAGATTGATGAGATGGTGGCCAAGTTTATGGCTACCCAGGCTCCGATGGCTTTGGCCTGCCGCCTCATGCTCTCCGCCTCCAAAATCTCCAACGACTTGGAGCGGATTGCCGATCAGGCCGTTTCGATCGCCCGGCGGAGCCTGATTCTGTTAGACGAGCCGCCGCTCAAACCCTTGTTGGATATCCCGAGGATGGCTCAACATGTGTTGGCCATGATCCAGGCGGCGACCGACGCCTTCGTGGAAATCGCGCCGGAAAAGTGCGCCGAGATCATCCGCATGGATGTCGAGGTCGACAATATCAACCGGCAGTTGGAGCGGGAGCTAACGAGCTTCATGGTGGAAAATCCCAAGACGATCACTCGAGCCCTCAATCTGATGTTGGTGGCGAGATTCTTCGAGCGGGCGGCCGATCATGCCAAAAACATCTCTGAATTGGTTTTTTATCTCTACACCGGGAAGGACATCCGGCACGAAGCGGAATTAAGCAAAAACGTTTAGCTTTTTTTGATGGAGATGTGAATTGGTAGGGCTGAGCGTCCCGCTCAGCCGATGGATCATCGGATATCCTGGCTTGAGATTTTCAAGCGGACGACCGGGACGGTCGTCCCTACCGAAGTTACTTTTGTTCGACGGTTAGCTTTAGGAAAGCCCGTGGGTTGGTGCCCGCGTTGTATTGATACTCGCGGCGTTGGAATCCAGTGGGAACGTTGGTTTGGTTGGAAATGTTGGTGGTGAAGCCCAAACTGGTCCAATTGGTGGATTGGAGATCGATGACCGCTTGTGGCACATAAATTAGGTTGGGGTCATTGGTTCTAACCAAGGCAATCAGAGAGAGCATGGAGTTGGTTGAAGTCCCTGTGGTTTGCAAGGAGACCATGCCGGTGCTGGCGGGATCAGTGCCGGAACTGGTGAGCCCGGATACCGCGTACTCGAGAAGATTGGGCACTCCGTTGCCATTCGAGTCCCCTGTGGGATTATCGATTCTACTCAGGACTAGATTACCGTTGGCGGAGCCTTGATAGTTGGAGTCATTGATCGAGGCCAAAACGGCATAGGTTCCCGGATCGATTGGAGCGGAGGGACTGCCGCTGTACGTAACCAGGGTGGCGAGTCCTAGGGGTGCCGTGGTCACACTGACCGTTCGAGGGGAACCAGTGTACGTCTGATTCGTTCCAGACAGGGTGAGTGTCGCAGTGGCTTTGGAGACCGTGAGGGAAAAAGGTGCCCCTTGGGCGGATGTTGGGTTGGTGCCGGTTGTAAAACCATCCGCATTGGTGGAAGAGTAGGCAAAGGTGGTGCGCGCACCTGAATCAAAATCCATTTGCAGGTAATATTGGATTGTGCAGACCGG
>CAZZMY010000191.1:0-1885 GCA_964655385.1 uncultured Akkermansia sp. | reverse complement strand
CATTGGTCCACTGAGGAGCCCTAAGCCAACGATAAAGAACCCAGACATAAAACATGACCATGAGAGAGTGCAGGCCATAGACCTCGGCGATCACCGCTTGAGACCACATGGAGACACTAAAGGCCAAGGCGATAGCCCAACCCGTGCCTAGGATTTGAGCCACGAGATCCCGTACTCCGGCCCAACGAAGGGAGTTGGATAAAATTAGTGCGACCAAGCCGATGGCGATGGCCGTGCAAAATCCGGAGAAAAGATTCACTTCCCATGCCCCATTTCCGATCGGGAACAAGGTGAAGAGATGGGAGAAAATCGTCCAAAGTGGATAACCGGTGGGATGAGGAACTCCCACATGAACCGATGCCGTCAGAAACTCCCCAGAGTCCAAGAGCCCGACGTTGGGTTGGGTGGTAAGAAAATAAACGGCTTGGGAAACCAGCCAGGCAACCCCGGCGGCGATCCAATCTTTCCGATCAAAAGGCCAAGTCCAACGCATGGGTGCCGGGGTGGATGACGTCTGGTTCATGGAAAGATCCTCCGCACGGCCAGCTGAAACACCCTCTTGGCCGCTTCCAGGGCGATATGGGTCGACATCTTGGAATTCCCCTCCCGCCGCTCAGTAAAGACAATCGGAACTTCTTGAACCTTGAATCCCGCCTGCCAAGCAAAGAAATGGAGTTCGACTTGGAATCCGTATCCTTGGGAAGTAAACTGATCCCAATTCAGACCCTCCAAAACCCGCCGCCGGATCGCCTTAAATCCGCTCGTGGGATCCGTCATGGGTAAGCCCGTCAAAGTCCTCGCATACCACCCACCAAAAGTACTGATCCAAAGACGGCTTTGGGGCCAGTTCAGAATCCGAATGCCGTTCAAATACCGCGAGCCCACGGCCAAGTCTGCCCCCTCCCCCAGAGCCGCCAACAACCGGGGCACGTCTGCAGGATCGTGGGAGAGGTCAGCATCCATCTCGACCACGCTGTCATAGCCTTTTTCCAAAGCCCACTGGAAGGCCGCGCGATAGGCGGAACCAAGTCCAGCCTTGGCAGGCCGCTCCATAATATGGAGACGTTTCTTGAAGGCAGAATGACTCTTCACCTTGGCGGCCGTTCCATCCGGCGAGCCATCATCCACCACCAACACATCCACGCCGGGAGCCTTGGCCAAAACCTCATCCAATGCGGTCTGGATCATCTCGGCCTCATTGTAAGTGGGAAGAATCACCAAGGGCTTGGAGGGGCGATCGGTCCTCACGCTTTTCTCCTTGGCAATCCTGGAAGTCTTTCTGTCGACCTCCGGTTCCTCCTCAAAATCCAAGTCCTTGCCCTCCCACCACTGTCTCCAGGGCGCAGGACAGGGAGCAAAGCGCAGGTACGTCGCCCCTCCCAGAACCACTAGCCAACTCATTAAACCCAACCCCAAGGAAAGTGAAATCCAGGCAGGTGGAGAAAAGATAAAATTTACTTCCCGCACACCCTCCCCGATCCGGATCCCGGTAAAGGCCACTGCCACCCTGCGAAGATCGCTTTTCACCCCGTCCACAAACACCTGCCAATCCGGATGCCACGTTTGCGTCAACATGAGCCAACCCGACTGCCCATGGGGGGAAATCTTCCAGTCGTTGGGTCCGTTGTGACTACAGGTGGATGCATCAAGGAGTCGGAAGGGCTCCCCCTCCTTGTCGCGGAAAGCGCCCGTCAGCTCCACTTCACCGTTTTGAGGATTCATAATACCCGCGAGCGCGGGATCATTCATCTCCACGCCAGGAATCTCCACCGGCAGGAAGTACAGTCGGACGAGCCCCAGATCTGCAGTGGTATACTCATATTTGCCCGGGGGTATCGACACATAGTTCTTGGCCAAAAATCCAGGGGAGAGGCAGTTGGGATTC
>CAZZMY010000190.1:0-1899 GCA_964655385.1 uncultured Akkermansia sp. | reverse complement strand
GGAATCTCACGGCAGTACTCCTCCATCTTTCGGTAGATTCTCACCCAGGCATCCTGATCCGGGAGATCCAAACGGGATAAAATTTCACCGAGATGATGCCGCAATTCCGCCTGCATCTTGCCCACCAGGTCTCTTCCCTTGGTGGTGATCTCCACCAATTTTTGTCTGCGGTCCCCTTTCACCAACTGCCTCCTCACCAAGCCCGCGGTCTCTAACCGATCCACCAAACCCGTGGTCGCCGAAGTGGCATGACCCATCTGCTTGGCCAAATTGCCCATGGGAACGCCGGATTCCGCTGCCAGAAACCCCAGCAAGGTGTACTGGGGAATGGAAAGCCTCTTGGCCGAAGTCTTGCGGAAAAGATCCAACAAGAACCTCCTTTGCAGAATCGTCGCAATTCTGGCCAACTCCGGAACCCGAGGATCCTCGTCGGCTAAATTCGACACCTCTGGATGTTTAAGCATATGAAATATATAATCGGTGAAATATCCTATGGTAGCAAGTACTTAAAATTACGTGAAATCTAGCCGAAAAACGTTGCCCAATACTGCTCAAGGCCTATTTTTTCACGACTCTCATGACAAACTTTTTATTCACCCAAGCACTCCCCTCGAGCCTGATTGCCGCAGGGATCGGACTCACCGCGGCCATTGGCTTGATCGCCTGGATCAAGCGCCAATCCGACGGCAATGACCGCATGAGGGAGGTGGCCGCGGCCATCCAAGAAGGTGCGGCCGCCTACCTGAATCGCCAACTCCAAGCCGTCTCCGTCATTGCCATCCTTCTCTTCTTTGCCATCTGTTATTTTAAGAATCTTCCCACCGGAATTGGTTTTGTGGTGGGGGCCGCTTGTAGTTTGGCCGCTGGATTTTTCGGCATGCGCATCGCCGTCATGGCCAACGTCCGCACAGCCCAAGCCGCGACCATCGGACGCACCGCCGCCCTGCGGAACGCCTTTAACGGAGGGGCGGTCACCGGTCTCCTCGTGGTGGCTCTTGCGCTTCTCTCCATCGGCGCCTTTTACATGATCGCCTCCAAATACCTCGGGCTGCGCGCCGCCATCGATAGCCTCACCGGCCTCGCCTTGGGCGCCTCCCTCGTCAGCGTCTTCGCCCGGTTGGGCGGCGGCATCTACACCAAAGCCGCCGATGTCGGTGCGGATCTTGTGGGAAAAATTGAATCCAAACTGGAAGAAGATGATCCCCGGAATCCCGCCACCATCGCCGACAACGTGGGAGATAATGTGGGCGACTGTGCCGGCATGGCCGCCGACGTCTTCGAAACCTACGCCGTCAGCCTCATCGGTTGCGTCCTCGTGGCTTATCTCACCGTTTTCCGTGGAGACGGACAGCCCGACCCCGCCGCTCTCACCTACCCCTTCGTTCTTGGAGGCGTCTCCATTCTGTCTGCTATTCTTGGTATTCTCACCGTCAACTTTGGCAAAGGCAACCCCACCCGTCTGCTCAGCCTCGGCGTGTTGGTTAGCGCCATTGCCTCGGCCGCGGCCCTTTGGCCCCTGACCCATATTTTCTTTCCCAACGGCCTCAGCCACGACGGACAGATCGCTACCACCCACGGAATCTACTTTGCTTCCTTGGTGGGCCTTCTTATGACCTTCGTTGTTCTGCTTATCACGAACTACTACACCTCCACCCACTATTCTCCGGTGCGTCATATCGCCAAAGCCTCCGAAACCGGTCACGCCACCAACATCATCGCTGGCTTGGCCATTGGATCCCACGCCACTGCCCTGCCCGTCGGCTTTATCGGTATCGCGATTCTACTCAGCTATTACTTTGCGGGACTTTACGGGATTGCCATTGCGGTCATGGCCATGCTGTCCATGGCCGGCATCATCATCTCCCTCGATGCTTTCGGCCCCATCACCGACAATGCGGG
>CAZZMY010000189.1:0-1924 GCA_964655385.1 uncultured Akkermansia sp. | reverse complement strand
TCGCTCCGCGATGGTATGGATTTTCGCATTCGCGTAGGAATTCATCGAGGCTGCCCTACCAGTGTTCAAAGTTATATTTCCAGCGAGGCGGGCGAGGGACCGCCCGCCCTACCGGTGGCGAATTTAAGGTGAACGTTTGGACGGTCAGACCTACCAAGATGTGATTTTTTCGGTTAGCCTCTGCCATGGCTCGATTCGGTATCGTTTTATTCCTCGGTGGGCTTGTGGCCACGGCCTGGGCGCAAGAGACCAACGTGCCGGTCTTTCGGTTGGGCGTCGATGTGTTGGCCGAGGGAGGATTCCGACAGCTTAAGGGCAAACGGGTTGGGTTGGTCACCAATCCTTCGGGGGTCGATGGAAAGGGGACGCCTACGTGGCAGCGACTGAGGGAAGCCTTGGGAGCCAATCTGGTGGCCCTGTACGGCCCGGAGCATGGCGTCTTCGGTAAAGTAGGGGCGGGAAAGCACGTGGCCGGGGAGCGACACGGCGAGGATCGTAATCAGGACGGCAAGATTTCCAAAGACGAGGAGACGGGAATTCGAGTGTTCTCCTTGTATGGGGACACAAGGAAACCCACTCAAAAGATGTTGGAGGGTATTGATGTGTTGGTTTACGACCTGCAAGACGTCGGATGCCGCTCCTACACCTACATCAGCACGCTGGGCTTGGTCATGGAGGCAGCGCAGGAGAAGGGAATCGAGATCATGGTGTTGGATCGACCCAACCCCTTGGGTACGTTCCGGGTGGAGGGACCGCGACCCCAAGGGGAAATGGTGATCCCTTCTTTTATCGGGCAGTATGACATCCCCTATGTCTATGGGCTAACCATTGGGGAGTTGGCTAAATGGATCAACGACGTGCATTTGCGAAGGCCTTGCCGTTTGAGCGTGATCCCAATGAAAGGATGGACGCAGAGGATGACCTGGGAGGATACGGGGCTGAAATGGGTGGCGACCTCGCCAAATATTCCAATCACAAGGTGTGCCCGAGGGTATGTGGCGACGGGATTCTTTGGAGAGCTGGGCGTGAGCAACGGGGCCAACCCGACGGGGGTTCCAACGACGGGACTGGATGGATCGGTGATCCAGCCCTTTGACATCTTTGCCTTGGAGAATGTCGACGCGGAGGAGCTTTGCCGGAGAATGACGGAGTGGGGCTTTAACGGGGTGAAGTTCACCCCTTTCCGATTTAAGCCACCCACGGGGAGGTACCGGTCGGTGGTGATGGCTGGAGCCCGGGTGACGGCTGATCCAAAGGCGCCGGCCAACCTGACGGCGATCAACATGGCGGGGCTGGAGATCCTGAAGAAGTTGCTTCCGCATAAGAACTTCTTTGCCGACTCGGAGAACGTTTTGATGTTCGATAAGCTAAACCGGACCCGGCAGACCCGTAAAATGGTCGAGGCGGGAATGACGGCACGACAGATCGTGGCGAGTTGGGAAGCGGGGGTCGCTGAATGGCGGGAGGAGCGGAGGCCTTATCTGATGTATCCCGAGAGTTCGGAGCCGGTCCGAAGTATTCCGGTGACAGGGTCGGCACGCTTGAAGCCGTAGCTAGTCCTTTAGGGGTTTAGTTGTTAGTAATGGAGGGAGTGTTCCAGCTGTGAAGCTTCCCTCCATGGCTAAAGACTAAACAGCTAATTACCGCGGCAGGCCAGGGGGCCAGGGGACGCGGCGGCGAAGGAGCCACCCGACTCCAATGAGATCCTGAATGCCGACCCACGCACGGCCGGCAATGGTGTATTTGGAAACACCCGCCCGGCGAGGACGATGCCGTACCGGTACCTCCCCCAGTTTCAATCCAGCGGCACCCAGCAAAGCGGGTAAATAACGGTGCATGCCTTTAAAGGGAACCAGGAAGCGAACGTCCTCGCGTTTCATAATCTTGAGGGAGCAACCCGTATCGTGGGCTCCATCCAGCAACA
>CAZZMY010000188.1:0-1925 GCA_964655385.1 uncultured Akkermansia sp. | reverse complement strand
TCATTCTTTTTCTCCGCCTCTCCCTCGCCAATCGGTTCAGACAAAACTATCTGGGAGCCTTCCTACACCCCTTGGGGCAGATTCTTGTTTTAGCCATTGCCGGGAATTCCCTCCTGCAGACCTTCCGCCGTCGACTTCCATGGAGGGGGCGACACTACGCCCACACCTAGGCACTTTCTTTACCCACGCAGGTCGGCTTATACTTCAAGGATGTCCCGATTAAGCCTTCTCGGTCGTAAAGTTGCCGTCCCAGCCAACCCCTCCCTGGCCCGGTTGGAAACTTTCCCCAACCCAAAGCCCGGCCGTCCGTACGAGATCACTTTCTCCACTCCTGAATTCACCTCCCTCTGCCCCGTGACAGGCCAACCCGACTTCGCCATCATCACCATTCGTTACACTCCCAAGCAGAAATGCGTGGAGAGTAAGTCTCTCAAGCTGTATCTGCACTCGTTCCGAAATACCGGATCCTTTGCCGAGGCAGTCACCAACCGAATTCTCGACGATCTGGTACGCGCCATCTCCCCTGCCCACGCCGTGGTCACCGGGGAATTCGCCGCACGCGGCGGGGTCGCCTTAAAGATCTCTGCCACCTACGGAAAATCTCGCTGACTAGCTACTCGTCTTAAGGACGAACATCTTCTCCGTGGTCATGTCCTCCATGGTTTTGGGAATCCCCCCCATCCCCAAGCCTGACTCCATGCGCCCACCGAACGGCATCCAATCGACCCGAAAAGCGGTATGGTCGTTCACCATGACGGCTGTGGCCTGAAGATTTCGGACATAGTAGAAAGCTTGGTCGATCTCCCGTGTGAAGACGGCCGCCTGGAAGCAGAATGGAAGGGCGTTGGCCCGTTTCACAGCCTCCTCGCGACTCTGATAGCCATAAACACAAACCACAGGTCCAAACACCTCCTCTCGGGATACTCTCGCATCTTCAGGAGGATTCCACAGGACGGTCGGAGCGTAGCAGCTGTCGGAAATTTTCTTTCCCCCGCATAGCAACCGGGCTCCCTGCTTCACCGCCTCGTCGACCCAATCCGAAACCCGCTGGCACTCCGCATGACTGATGAGCGGGCCAACTTCCGTCTTGGAGTCCGCGGGATCCCCGACCACTAATTTGGCCGCCTGCTGGGCCATCTCTTCGGCCAATTTCAGAGCCAATGATTCGTGGGCATAAACACGTTGAACCGACACGCAAACCTGCCCGGCATGATAAAACCCCGCCTTCACCAGAAGGGGAACCACCTCCTCTACCCGGGCATCTTCCTCCACCACGACCGGCGCCGCCCCGCCATGCTCCAAGACAGCCTGGGCCCCCGGGGCTAGTTTGGACCGCAACGCCCAACCCACACGCGCCGAGCCGATAAAAGAAAGAAGATGCAGGCGACGATCGGTCACCAGCATTTCTGCCTCCTCGTTCGAACAAACCACGGCCTGGCACCACGACTGGGGCAATCCGGCCTGATGCAAGAGATCCACCAAGGAGAGGCAGGATAGAGGGGTTTTTGTCGCCGGTTTCACCACCACCGGGCAACCCACCGCCACCGCCGGGATCACCTGATGAATGATCAGATTGATGGGATGGTTAAAAGCACTAATGGCCGAGACCAAGCCTCCCGGCTCACGAAAGGTGTATGCCATCCGGTTCATCGAGGCTGCATTCAACCCCATGGGAATCTCTCGGCCCAAAAGATGCGGGAGAGTCTCCCGTGCTACTTTCACCCCGTTGATGGCACGATCCATTTCCACCCGGGTATCGATCAAGGGTTTACCACCCTCTGCCAAGGCCTGGGCGATCAAACTTTCCCTATTCTTTTCGAGCAACGCGTCAAACTTATCCAAGATCCCAATGCGTTGCGGCACCGGAAGCCACTGCGACCGACTACCGAAAACCACCGCCGCCCGCTTCAGGACTTCCCTCACCT
>CAZZMY010000187.1:0-1930 GCA_964655385.1 uncultured Akkermansia sp. | reverse complement strand
GCCCCACCAAAGTTTGGATATTTAGATGCTTCGACCTTAAACTTTGGATGTGATCACCTCGGAACTCATGAAGGCACTTTTGGTCAGCCTTTGCCTGGGGGCGCTCATCGGACTGGAAAGGCAGTGGGAAAAGGAGACTTGGCATCCGGGGAAGCATGTTTTGGCCGGATTGCGTACGTTCACGTTTTGGGCCTTGCTGGGAACCCTCTGCGGTTACTTCACCCAGACAGTACACACGCTCTTTTTTCTGGCGGGGTTTATTGCCATGGCAGCTTGGATGACGATCTTCCTGTTTTACAAAAACCGCCAAAGCACCGATCCCGGCTATACCACGGGAGTGGTTGGGCTCCTCACGTATCTGATTGGAGGATTGGTGGCCTGGCGCCAAGACCGCGCCGCCCTTGTGCTGACGCTGTCCATGGTGATTCTTCTGGCGATGAAGCCCTATGTTCACCAGGTGCTGCACAAGTTCAGCAAAGAGGACGTCCGGATGGGCCTCCAGTTTGCTGCTGTTTCCGGGGTCATTTTGCCCCTCGTTCCCAACGAACCGTGGGGTCCTTATGGGTGTCTCAATCCCCATGCGATCTGGTTGATGGTGGTTCTCGTTTCTGGAGCCTCCTTCGGTGGATATGTGGCCGTGCGTCTTTTGGGGCAGAAATTAGGCATGGCCTTAACAGGGGTTCTTGGAGGCGTGGCTTCCAGCACAGCCACCACCTTGGCCATGAGCCGGGAGAGCAAACGCGAACCGATTCTTGCCGGGGACTGCTCCCTGGCGGTGGTTTTGGCCTGCACGGTGATGCTGTGGCGGGTGGCCTTTCTGGCCACGGTGGTGGACCCGGCTATTTTTATCAAACTTTTGGTCCCGTTTGGCTGGATGAGTCTTCCCGGAACAGCTTTCTGTCTTTGGCGGGTTTGGCATCACGGCAAGGGACATCCGAAAGGGCAGGTCGCCGCCTATCGAAATCCTTTGAGTTTGCGGGATGCGATTCAGTTTGCCCTGTTTTATGCGCTGATTGTCTATTTGGTGAAGTTGGCCAGCGACCGTTTTGGCGAGGCAGGGCTATCCGCGGTCAGTGGCTTTTCCGGACTGGTGGACCTGGATGCCATATCCCTTTCGCTCAGCCGAATGGCCAAAGACCCGGGAATGATGGACTTGGCGATTCAAGGGATCCTGATCGCCACTCTGGCCAACACTCTTTTGAAATCGGCCATTGCAGCGGTTTATGGAAACGGGGTGTTACGTGTGAGGGTACTTCCAGTGTTGGGTGTGACCGCGCTGATTGGGATTTTCTTTATTGCGACTAGGTAGGGGCCGTTGTCCCAACGGCCCGTGCGGATTTTTGCGGCAACGGCGCTCAACAAACGGCACGGGCGGTGAGGGATAACCGCCCCTACCGGAGCTTACGCCGCCCGAATTTCCACCGGCATTTGACTGAGACCCTGATAAATCCGGCCTAAACGATGCACGGGCCACCAACGGTAAAGATAGACGTCGAGCGGTCGCCACATGGCGACCCATCCCAGAATGATCAATCCTTCCCGGAGAATCGGCTGAAATCGTCCCAACGCAGGTTCGATCATCTGCGACACCGTGACGCACAACCCCAAGAAGACGGTGGCGATGACGAGGCTGATCCAGCCGTAGCGGAGAAGCTGCTTGAGTTCACGGCGGTTCATTTCCGCCCGATAGGAGAAATAGTTGCGGATGGATTCGGAAAGGATGCGAGCGGCATCCGGCCGGTCGGTGGCCTGACCCAGATGAACGATCAACTTATAGGGTTTTCGGGAGGAGTGTTCCTGCGCCCAGCTGACAATGAACTCCTCGGCCTCACGATCCAGATCCCGCTCGTGAAAAGGCGAGGGGTCCATAGAGTTAAAAATCTGTTGGAGAGTCTGAACCTTGACTTCGATCAACTGATATTCGGATTCC
>CAZZMY010000186.1:0-1942 GCA_964655385.1 uncultured Akkermansia sp. | reverse complement strand
GTGCCGATCCAAAGTTCACCCTGCTTCACATCGAACGTTCCAGTGCCTCCGATGGACTGGGCAGCAGTAAAGAGCACTTTGCTGTACGCCTCAATCGCATAACTCACGCTGCTGCTTCCACCCAACCGGGAGTTAATCGTCAGTAGCTTGGAATTAGCCCCATAGGTTTTATAATTGACCCCAGCGCCGGCGTTTCCGGTGTCGTTGTAAATATTGCCATTAATCACCATGTCAGCGTTGACGGGATTAAGCTCGATGACCGAGGCTCCGTTTTTGCCTCCGGATAGATTCATCGTTGACCCGATGGTCACGGTATACGAACTCCTATTCTCCAAGCGCTGCATGAAGTTAATGCCTTGGCCGTTTCCATTCAAAGTGGCCGCCCTTTGCAGTGTGGATTCCCAAATAATGTCAGCCGCGTTCGCCCAACCAGCAAAATTGTAATACTGCGAGGTTTGAGAGGCATTGTTGATGTAATTGAAGACCAAGTTGCCCGAATAGGAGAAGGAGGGGATGGTATTGCCGTACCAGTTGTCAGCATTCAGAAAATCACCCGAAGCGTTGTCACCGTCCCAATTGAAGTTCTGGGCGCGCGATTGATGGGCCATCAAAACAAACATGATTGCGGTGAACGCAATCAACATCCAAGTATAGCGGGATTGGCGGCGGAGTTCGGTTTCGCTCATAGGATTTATGTTTAAGACCGCGCCGAGCGGAATTTGTTCAAGCATTCTGAAGGCAAATCGCAGTGAAACCGTGTGCGCATACAGAACTCACTGCGGTTCGTCGCCTCAAACTCCTTTGGTCCTACTTGTCCCAAAATAGTCATGCTCAATTAAATTATGATCCGCATTAACGCTTTTGCAAGCGGTTTTTTTCTAAAAAATGAAATTCTACCAATTGCAAGTTCTTTACATGCAATACAACGTAGAAAGTCGCATGCCCGTGAGCACTACAAAATTGTTACAGATGAATTTGTTCTAAATATCTATTAACAAATGTATTATGAAAATAAAATGCTTCCAATATGTCCTAAAAAGGATACTTAAGCTTGGAATAGTGGGTTCGGGTAGACGCCACGGTCCGTCAGACCCTTGAGGTAAGTCGCCACTAACCATTTATCTTCCGGATAGGTCATCCCGGCCCACTTTTCGCCCGTGGGCAAAACTTTCACCCTGGCTTTGCCCTCCCCAATCCAGCCCCCCACCGCATTCGGGATGAGATACTCCGACTTCTCCGATCCCCCCTCTTTTTTCAAAAACCTCTCAAATCCCTCCTGCAACATCGGGAAGATGGACTCATTGAATCCCCAGCAGTTCATCGAGACCGGATCGTCTCCCGCAAAACTTCCCTCCTTGCCGGAAATCGACTTGCCCGAAACTTTCCCATCCGATCTCTTCAGCTCGAAAAACTCCTCGACCCCAACGAGGAAACCCTGGGCATCCCTCTGGCACACCCCCCGGGTCACGGTGCCGTGATCCGAAAGGGTCTGGTCCAGACGGAAACCCGCCATGGCGAACTCCCCCTTCCCCCTCCCCGCCGGCGAAGTCAGGTGCCCGTGCAGCAACCGGTACGATTCCCCCCCGTAAAAGTCGTCGGCGTTGATCGCCACAAACCCGCCCCGGATGACCTTCCCGGCCGCCAAAATGGCCTGCCCCGTGCCCCAAGGCTTCTTTCTTCCCTCCGGCACCGCAAAACCCTTCGGCAGGTCGTGCAGCTCCTGAAAGGCGTAATCCACATCCATCTTCCCCTCGTATCTCTTCCCGATCGCTTTTCGGAAATCCTGCTCCAAATCCTTGCGGATCAGAAAAACCACCCGTCCGAAACCCGCCTTCCGGGCGTCAAAAACGGCATAATCCAGCAACACCTCCCCGGCAGGACCGACCGGATCCAGCTGTTTCAGCCCGCCGTAGCGGCTGCCCATCCCCGCCGCCATGACCAG
>CAZZMY010000185.1:0-1948 GCA_964655385.1 uncultured Akkermansia sp. | reverse complement strand
CGGCATCTACCCGGAAAAGTTTCTCGCCGGAGACACCAGACCGGCCGGTGCCGACCCACCTCATCGGGGTCGTGGTCCAGTTGGTTTCACCTGCCGTGAGGTTTCGCCAAAAGAGGTTGGCGCTGGTCCACGAACTGTGCAGGAAGATGGTTTTTCCTTTCCAAGGAGGGGCCGGATGGTCAGGAACCTGAATCGTGTTGGTGGGGGTCAGGTCGGTGAAAGTGGAAGTGGGCCAGTTGGATGTGGAAAAGGATCGGCGAATAAATTTATAGGCAAGGGTTTCCCCGTCCGGCAGGGCGACCTGACCGCGCCAGACGTTGCCTGATGTCCAGGTCAGCTTGATGGCTTTGAGGGGATCGTTACCGCCCAAGGCCGGGTGCGGTCCGAGAACGCAGACTTCGTTACCTACCCCAACGTCATTCGTGATGGTGAAAGTGACGGGTTTGGGGATGCCCCCGGCCAAAAGCGAAAGGGGGAAAAGCCCCAAAACAGGCGCAACCCAAAGGCATAAACGCATGGTTAGGAGAATTTTGGCCCAGGGTGACTCAAAGTCAACGGGGCCAAATTCATGGATCGGGAACGGGATCGCTGCCGACCGCAGTGTCACAGGGCTAGCCTCGCCGATAGGGCCATGGTTGGGGCAAGATAAGGAAATGGGAAGTTCGGCTAACAGGGTTGTGACGTCGCCTTTAGTGACCGAAAAGAGGCGCAGTTTTTATGACGCTTTCGTGGGTTCGCTTTGCGCAGACGCCTTGGCGATGCCGGTGCATTGGTATTATGACCTGAAGGCGCTGGCTCGCGATTACGGGCGGGTGGTGGGGTATCGCGCCCCCAAAAGTCCCCATCCGGATAGCATTCTTTGGCGGTCGCAATACAAGCCACCCAATGAAAAAGGGGACATTCTGCACGATCAAGCCCAGTACTGGGGGAAGAAGGGAATCCACTACCATCAGTTTTTGCAGGCTGGCGACAATACCCTGAACCTGCAGTTAGCCCGCGAGCTGTACTCCTGGGTCAAAGCCAATGGTGGTTACGGGTTGAGCGGATGGCTGAAGAAGTATGTCGAATTTATGCTGACGCCCGGCCGCCATCGCGACACCTATGTGGAGGAGGCGCATCGCGGCTTTTTCATGAAGTATGCGGCCGGCAAAACTCCGGAAAAGTGTGCCATTAGGAGTGAACATATCGGGGGGTTGGCTCAGGTTCCGGCCCTCCTGGCGGCTTGCGATTCGTACCCCTTGGGAAAGTTACGGGCCGTGGTGTGGGAGCATGTCGGCGCGACGCATGCCCACCCCAACGTTTTGCGGGCGGCTGACACGCTGGTCCGCGTTTGTGCGGCCATCCGGGACGGAGCAGGTGTCCGGGAGGCGATTCCCAAAGAGGCGGGCGACTGGTTTTCCGCCAAGAAAGCGGAGCGCTGGTTGAAACAACCGGATGAGCACGTGGTGGGGGATCGGTTTAGCTCGGCCTGCTACATTGCGGAGGCCATGCCGGCAGCGCTTTATCTGGCGTGGAAGTATCACGAGGATTTTGTCGGGGGCTTGGTGGCCAACACCAACGTGGGCGGCGATAACTGTCACCGGGGCGTGGTGGTGGGGGCGATTCTGGGTTTGGCCTGCGGTGTTCCGGCGGAGTGGTCGGGGGCTTTGCGGGTGCCGCTGCCTCGCTAATCGTCGCGCCGGTATTCCACTTGGCCCACTTCGTCCCAGTGGAAGACAATGCGGTCGGGCGAAAGGACTTCGAGGTGGCCGGGAACGAAGCGGGGTTCCGTGAATCCCTGCCCGGCGATCTGGCCTTCCCCTTGGCAAGTGGTGGCGTCAGCCCGCCAGGTCACTTCGCCGGCGGGCACGTTTTCATCTCCCGTAATCTTGGTGGCGACCCATTGGCCCTGCATGAGATCGATCCGGATGACCTCCTCAAAGTGGCCGTGGTAGTCGCCGATCCACTC
>CAZZMY010000184.1:0-1956 GCA_964655385.1 uncultured Akkermansia sp. | reverse complement strand
CCGGAAAACCGCCCGTCCGTGATCAGCGCCACGTCTTTGCCCAGCCCCTCGCCCATGATCGCGCTCGTCGGTGCCAGCATCTCCCGCATTCCCGGCCCCCCGCGCGGCCCCTCGTACCGGATCACCACCACATCCCCTTTCACCACCTTACCCGCCAGGATCGCCCTCATGGCTTCCTCCTCTCCACCGTACACCTTGGCCGTGCCCTCAAACCGTTCTCCCTCCTTGCCGCTGATCTTCGCCACCGCCCCGCCAGGTGCCAGATTTCCCCGCAGAATTACTAAATGTCCCGTCTTTTTGATGGGATCGTTGAATGGTCGGATGATCTCCTGCCCCGACGGATAGTCCCCGCAGTTCTGCAAATTCTCCTCCACCGTCTTTCCCGTCACGGTCATGCAGTCCCCGTGCAACAACCCCTTTTCTAACAATCGCTTCATCAGCGGCACCAGCCCGCCGATCTTCACCAGTTCCGACATCACAAACCTTCCACTGGGCTTGAGGTCGGCCAAAACCGGCACCCGCTTGCCGATCCGGTTAAAATCATCGATCTCCAGCTTGATCCTGGCCGTATGGGCGATGGCCAGAAAATGCAACACCGCGTTCGTCGATCCCCCCAGCGCCGTGATTACCGTGATCGCGTTCTCCAGCGACTTCCGCGTGACGATGTCCAACGGACGGATTCCCTTTTCCAATACCGCGTAGGCAGCCCGCCCCGCGGCCCTGGAGTCTGCCCTCTTCTCCGGTGAAACCGCCGCCATGGCCGAGCTGTTCGGTAGGCTCAACCCCATGGCCTCGATGGCGCTGGCCATGGTGTTGGCGGTGTACATCCCGCCACACGAGCCCGGCCCAGGGATCGCGCACCTCTCGATCTGGCCTAGTTGTGAATCGTCAATCTTGCCCTTCGCCCGCTGCCCTACCGCCTCAAAGACGCTCACGACATCTAGATTCTTGTTGAGGAGGCATCCGGGCAGGATTGTTCCGCCATAAACAAAAATCGAGGGCCGGTTCAGCCGCAACATTGCGATCACACAGCCCGGCATGTTCTTGTCGCAGCCACCCAGCGTCACCAGGGCGTCGAACCCCTGACAACCCACCACCGTCTCAATCGAGTCCGCGATCACCTCACGAGAAACCAGCGAGTACTTCATTCCCTCCGACCCCATGGAGATGCCATCGGAAATAGTGATGGTATTGAAAATGACCGCCTTGCCGCCCGCTTCGTTTGCACCTGTGGCCGCCTCCCGGGCCAGCTCGTCGATATGCACGTTACACGGCGTCACCTGACTCCAAGTCGAAGCAATCCCAATCTGCGGCTTCTTGAAATCCTCTTCCTTGAATCCCACCGCATGTAACATGGCGCGACTGGGCGCGCGCTCTGGGCCGTCCACCAAGGGGCCAGAAAACTCCCTCATCCCTTGATCGGATTTTTTGTCCCTCATCTAAGTCATTCTGCAGAGGTTCCCCGCCACCTCAAGTCAGACTGGCGGTAGGTAGCAGTTGGAAGCCTTGAGTTGTTTAGTCATTAGTGATGGAGGGAACCCGTGGGTATTAAAGTTCTCTTCACTGCTAAGGACTAAACAACTAATCCCCTACTTCCTCCCGTCTTTCACCTTCCAGCCATCAACCTACACCCATCCCAACTTCATCTTTCCCGCCTCCGAAATCATCGACTGGCTCCAGGCCGGCTCCCACACCAACTCCACTTCCGCCTCCTTCACCCCCGGAACCGACAGAACCTTGTTCCGCGCATCGGCCTGAATCGTCGGCCCCATTCCACAGCCTGGCGCCGTCAGCGTCATCTTTACATCCACCCGGCTTCCCCCAGTAGGCAACGGCTTCAACTCCATGCTGTAGACCAGTCCAAGATCCACCACATTGACCGGAATTTCCGGGTCATAGACCTCCTTCAACTTGTCCCACACTTTCTTTTCGTCAGCAGGCTCGTTCGATTCAACA
>CAZZMY010000183.1:0-1965 GCA_964655385.1 uncultured Akkermansia sp. | reverse complement strand
GCAACCATGGCGGAGGATGAGCACCGGGTAACCGCAGAAACGCTGGAGGAATTGAACAAGCTGGCCTCCAACCTTCCGCTGAATCGGGACCATGCAATTCTGCATGAGCTCCTTCGGGGATACTCCCTCGATCGAGGGGTGGCTTCCAATCATCCGGTTGGAGTGCATACCGAACAGATCGAGGCCCATTACCATTTGGTCAGTGGGAAAAGGACTCGTTTGCAAACGGCGGTCCAATGCGTGGCGGATCAGAAGATCCGGGTCAAGGGGTGTACCTTCTCTGGATACGCCTCAGGACTGGCTGTCCTCGGCGACGAGGCGAGGGATCGGGGAACGGTGGTGGTGGATCTCGGTGCCGGGGTCACCGACGTGACCGTATGGAGAGATGATGCGGTCGTACACTCGGCCGTACATGGCGTGGGGGGGGACCATTTGAGCCAAGATCTTTCGATCGGACTTGAGATTCCCTATGCCCGAGCGGAGAAGCTGAAGCGTGAGTGTGGCAGTCTGGTGCTGGATCCAGCGGAACGAGATGAAAAAATCAGTCTGCCTCGTGAGATCAGCTTTGACGGGAAGACCTTTTATAAAGAGGCGATGGTGCAAATCCTGCAGGCTCGCACGGCGGAGATCCTGGAAATGATCCGGGATGACCTCGAGGCACAGAACCTTTGGGGGGCAGTGGAGACGGATGTGGTGATCACCGGAGGTGGGGCCCGGATGCGAGGATTGGCGCGTTTGGCCTCCGAAATCCTGCCACGGCCGGTACGGATCGGGCGGGCCAGAGATTTTCTGGGCGAACAGGGTGATCTGGAGCGACCGGAACTGGCCACGGTATTGGGCACGCTGAAATACGCCGCCGAGTGTGAGCGTCGGGAGGCCGGTCAAACCCAAGGATGGCGGAAGATCCAGAAGTCCCTGGGACGAATGGTCTCGGCCATGAGATTTTTAGCTTAACCCCCAAGGAGCCTAGAATATGAAATCCATCCATACCCAAACCCAACAAGTAGCTATCATTGGCGTCGGCGGAACCGGAGCCGCGGTGCTCGATAACTTGGCGGTCGCCTGCGAAGGGGAACACCGCACCATCGCTATCGACACCGACGCGCTGGCGCTTCGGGGGACTGTGGCCTCGAAAAAAATCCTGGTTGCCCCGGAACGGGTGCATGGGATGGGGACTGGAGGGGAGTGGGAATTGTTGGAGGGTCTGAGTTTAGAGGAGGGGGACAGCCTCGATCCTATTCTGGGTGGGTTGGCCACGGCGATCGTAGTGTTCTCCGCCTGCGGGGGAACTGGATCCGCTCTGGCCGCAGGGTTGATCAAGCGATTGAAACAACAGAAAACCGAGGTCGTGGTGATCGCGGTCACCCCATTCGCTTTTGAGGGAGGTCGTAAAAAGGACCGAGCCACGCGTTGCCTTCATGAAGTGAGGAAATTGGGGGACGCGGTGCTGGTGTTCAGCAATGAGCGGTTGCTTGAGACCTCGATGGCCAAGGATCTTCGGGAGGCACAGCGGGGGTTCGACCGGGCCTTGGCCCGTACGATTCATGGTTTAGTGCATGTCATGAGTCGAGACGGATTGGTTCATTTGGGAGTGGGAGAATTAAAGGAAGCCGTGGGAACCGGCGCCGATGCCATTGGCATGTTGGAAAACGCCTGGACCGGGGTGGCTGAGGCCTCGGGGGAGGGCAGGGAGGAAGCGGTAATCGAGGCGGTCTGTGAGGATATTCTTCTGGAGGATGGTCGAGCGTGGAAGGATGGGAATCGGGTTCTGGTGAGTGTGATTACCGGCCCGGAGACATCCCTGAACGATTTTCACGGGCTTCTGGAAAAACTGCGGTCTCGCTTGCCGGTGGATCTTCCCATTTCGGCGGGGGCGGCGGTCGATCCTGAGAAATCGGAGTCCATCAGCATTACCCTTTTGGTGACACGGAGAGGGGAGGACAGCGTGTTGCCGAAGCTGGAGGA
>CAZZMY010000182.1:0-1985 GCA_964655385.1 uncultured Akkermansia sp. | reverse complement strand
CCACGGCATTGAAAACAGCCCTCGAGCGGTTGCGGCGGGGACGGATCGTGGGGGTCTTTCCGGAGGGGGGATTACGTGCGGGAGCGACGTCCGTTCTGGGTGGGTCAAAATTAACCGAGGGTGTTTGGCTACTGGCCGCCAAATCGAAGTGCCCGGTTCGTCCGGCGGTGATTGTGGGAAGCGACCAGCTTTACGTCGGGGCCAACTGGGTCAGAAAGCCTCGAGTGGTGGTGGCGGTGGGAAATCCGCTTCCTGCGCCTGCACCCAAGGGAGAAAGGTCGGTATGGACAGAGGCGTTGGCGGAGCGGATGAGGGATCTTTTTCAGGAAGTGAAGAGGAAACATGCCCTGGAGGAGGTGGTCTTGCCCCAGACCGCGCAGGAGAGATGGAAAGCCGGAAGATGATCGAGCGTTTGCACCGAGCACAGTCGCGGTTGACCGACTCCGCGGCTTTTTTCGGCATTGGGCTTTGGCAGTTGCTGGGTAGGGCCGGAAAGCATGGACCAGAGGAGTGGGACCGTTATGTGGACGAGTGGTTGGGTAAGGGGCCAGAGGAGTTTTTCTGGGTTCCGGATCAGATTCCCGCGGGGCTTAAGGAAGGGAGAATGGACTTTCCCTCCTTTATGGTATGCGATCGAGAGGAGAACAATCGAGTTCATCTGCGTGCGTGGCCGGGACCGAAAGGGTTGAAGTCTCCTGCCATGGTCATGTTGCATTCCCTCTTCTCGGCTAGTGATGTGGGCTACGCCCATTGGGCTTCGGTGCTGAATCGGTTGGGATGGACAGCAGTATTCTATGATCTGCCTTATCATTTTCGTCGCCGTCCCAAGGGGACTTGGAGCGGTGAGTTGGTCTTTGGAGGTAATTTGATTCGGAGCGCCGAGGCGATCCGGCAGGCGGTGAGCGAGACGCGGATGGTGACCCGGATGTTGAAGCAGGCGGGAGCTCCCAAGGTTGGCTTATGGGGGATGAGTTTGGGGGGATGGGTTTCAGCTCTGACCCTTTGTCATGAACCCGGGTTGGCATGCGCTTGGTTGGTGCAACCGATTCCGGATGTGGCGACGGCGATCTGGGATTCCGAGGGGGGCTGGGTTTTGCGCCGGCAGATGGAGCAGAGGGGATTGGATCGTGCCCGGGCAGAGCGACTTTTGCCATTGGTCTGCCCCTCCCACGCGCAACCGAGAATTCAGCCCTCGAAAATCCTAATCGTAGGCGGCGGGCATGATTCCATCTCCCCACCGCAAAAATTGAAATCACTGGCAGGATCTTGGGGAGGGGCCCACTACCGCGAGGTGCCTCAAGGGCATATTGGGTATCAAGCCATGCCAAGTACATGGAGGTGGGGAAGGGAATTGATGCCGGATCTCTTTGATGGCCAAGAGTTATAACCGAATTGAACTTGGAATTGATAATTGCGGCAGGTCGGGCATATTCATCGTTGGTCTCGTAACCAAAATTCAGCCAAGGAGCATAAAAAAGTGGGATCGACAGGAGCGAAAAAAGTTCGGTCGAAAGAGAAGCCGGGAAAATCACCGGCAGTTCTGCCCACCCTCACACCCTCCGAGCGGGTGGATCTGCTCCGCAGAATGGTTTTGATCCGTCGTTTCGAACAGAAGGCCGCCCAGGCCTTCATGCAGGCCAAGATCAAGGGATTCTGCCACCTCTACATCGGTCAGGAGGCGGTGGCCGTGGGAACAATTTCCACCCTCAACCCGTCTGACGCGGTGATCACCGCCTACCGGGATCACGGTCATGCCTTGGCCCGGGGGATGACCTCGCGGGAATGTATGGCGGAGCTGTTTGGAAAGATCACCGGCTGTTCGCGCGGCAAGGGCGGCTCGATGCATTTCTTCAGCAAAGAGAAACATTTTCATGGCGGGCACGGGATCGTCGGAGGCCAAACCCCTTTGGCGGCCGGAATCGCCTTTGCGCAGAAGTACAATGGGACGGGCGAAGTTACGGTCTGCTATCTGGGTGACGGAGCGG
>CAZZMY010000181.1:0-1998 GCA_964655385.1 uncultured Akkermansia sp. | reverse complement strand
ATGAGGACGTCCATGTCGGTGGAGAGATTTTCCACCTCCAGCCGGCCGACCTGGCCGGTCTCATGGACGATGACGGTCTGCTCCCGGATAGCACGGTCCAGGGGGAGGAGGTACTGGGAGCCGGTGATGGTTTGAGTCTCCGGCAGGGTGAGGAGATAGAGCGAGAGGTTGGAGTGGGTGAAGGGTCCGTCGATGTTTAAGGCCTGAGGATGGTTGGTCATTCAATCATCCTGAAGGAGGGGGTAGGACATTTACTGGGTTAGGAGATTGACGGAGGTGCTAGGAAGGAGGGATGCCCATATCTGATGCGCCCGAAAAGACTTACTGGATCCTTCCCGGCAAGCTGATGGCGGGGGCCTACCCGGCCCACCCGAAGGACAGGGAGCACCGGGAAATCATCTCGTCCCTGATCGGCTGCGGCATCACGGACTTCATCAACCTGGTACTGGAGGATGAAACCGGCATGGGTGGCATATCTTTTAGGGGATATATCAGCGATTACCGCGATACCGCCCCCGAGGGGATGAGCCCCGCGATGCACCACTTTCCCATTCCGGACGAGGAGGTGCCCAACGAAAACTATATGATCCAGATTCTAGACAAAGTTGATGAGTTGCTGAAACTCGGCAGAGTGCCCTACATCCACTGCTGGGGCGGCAAGGGGCGGACGGGCACGGTGGTGGGCTGCTGGCTAGTGCGGAACCGCTACGCATCCCCGGAAGGCGCTCTCTTTCGGTTGAAGGAGCTCACGGCCGAGCAGATGGAGGTTTTCTGGCACACGCCGAACACCCCGGAGCAGGAAGAATACGTGACGGCTTGGGAGCCGGGGAAATAAGTCAGGATTCGCGGGACTGCAGATCGTAAAGCGCCGACCAAAGGTCGCTATAGGCATCCAGCTTATCCGCCTGGGTTTCACTGGCGTGGATCTCGTCTTTGAAGTTCGGATAGTCGACAGTCGCCGCCAAGGCGGCCAACGCTGGGGCTAACTCCTCAGGCTTTAAAATAATCCGCCAATGATAGTCGACTTCAGGGGTCTCAAAGAGCTGAAGCGGCCGCTTCAGCACCGGCTCCAGCAGAGAGATGACAGCATCAATATCCGCGCCGGTCCGGGCCCGGATATGGAAGACCTGTTCCTTGGCTCCTTCCCTTTCCGGCCGGAGCACGATGGAGAAGAAACCGATCTTGGTGGCGATCCACATTTAAGGATTTGAAATCCAGTGCTTGATGAGCACAAAAATCACGATTCCTGCGGGGGTGAAAAAAGCGATTTTCTGGAGCAAGGTGCCTTGCTCCCTGTCTTTATCTTCAACCGAATTGGGCTGCTTGGAGGGGCCGACCAAAAGACTCAGCATGGTTCCCCACAAACAACATAAGGCTAAAAGGAGTACCGATCCTAAAATATAGGGAAGAGCTCTGAAAAATTGTCCTGAAGAAGGAAGCAGTCGGATAAGGAATCCGAGCATTTCACCAAGACAGCCCAAAACAAGGGTGGGGAGCCCATACAAAAGCCAAACCGCAAGAGCATGAAGACCGAAGACAACAGGAGCCGAAATTAACGCAGCCAAAACTAGTCCTCTGGCATCCGTCTTTATCTTATAACCGTTCGCGCTGTTGTTTTGCATGACCGGTATTCTATCAGACATGGCAAGCCGCGTTTAATAGTCGCCAAAAAATGACCTGCACTGCTTTTCTCTGGATTCCCTCATTCAATTACCTGCAAGGCGGTGTTGAGAACCCTGAGCAAGGTGGTTTCACAGCGTTTTCGGCCATTGTCCGTCCACTCCTCCACTAGGTTGATGATCCGTTTCAGAGCGACGCGTTCCTTGCCCTTGGGGTTAGTTCGTGGGGACCCCTTTGCCCCATTGCGATTATTTTTCGGCATAGGGCGAAATTATCTTATGCCCCCTAGGACAAATACTGTACCTGCTTGAAAGATGATTTTCGCCGCAAATCCGTTGACGAATCGCTTTTTACTCGTTCCATTCGGGGGAAATGAAA
>CAZZMY010000180.1:0-2035 GCA_964655385.1 uncultured Akkermansia sp. | reverse complement strand
CGCCCGCGACGGCGGACGACCTGACAGTCACTGGTGCGACGTTTGATGGAAGCTCGTACTCTCATATAAGGGCAAACGAAAAACCTATCGAATTCCCTGGCCGCTGGCAAGCGCTTTTGCATCTCTCTCGGAACCAAGGAAATCGGTGAGAATTTCCGGTTCCCCCTCTGTAATAAGAACCACATGCTCAAAGTGCGCGGAATCACGCCCATCCGCCGTCACCGCCGTCCATCCGTCTTTCAGAATTCTTACTTCACAACTCCCCTCGTTAACCATGGGTTCGATCGCCAAGGTCATTCCCGGGCGCAGAATCGGACCGGTGTTGGCCTTGCCAAAATTGGGGATCTGCGGCTCTTCATGCAGTTTTCGACCGACGCCGTGCCCGACAAATTCTTTGACCACGGAATAGCCTGCATCCTTCACCGTCCGTTCCACGGCGTGGCATATATCCCCTAAACGTGCGCCGCCCCTGGCCGCCGCGATACCTGCAGTCAGGGCATTTTGACTCTTTTCCAACAATCTCTGCCGTGTGGGAGTGATCGCTCCCACGCCCACGGTAATGGCCGTATCCCCAACCCACCCGTCCAAAACAATGCCCACGTCCAGCTTAACCACGTCTCCGTAGGCCAGACGCCGGAGACCCCCGATTCCATGGACCACCTCCTCATTGACCGAAATACATAATTGGCCGGGAAATTTTCGATAACCGAGAAAAGCGCTCCTGGCACCATGCCGGGCAATCAATTCCCCTGCCCAGCGATCAATTTCACCGGTGGTCCGGCCAGGTTCCAGACCAGACACCAGCTCTAAAAGAATTTTTCGGGCCAAACGACAGCTGGATCTCATCCCGGCGATGCCCGAAGCATCCTTGATGGGAATGATCGGCATGCCCAATCAGGGTCTTAACGGAGAGAAACGAGAATTCCGCCCAACGCGATAATGGCGATGATCACCAACAGCCAAGCGATTTGAGCTTCGGAAATGGCGTTGGACGTCCCCCCCGCCCCGGCCACGGTTCGGCCCTTGATCCGGCCCTTTTTAAGAAATCCGTCATAATGCCGTTGCAAAAGGTAGGTTTCCGCCTGTCGCATGGTGTCGAGCATGACACCGACAATGATCAACAACCCGGTACCACCGAAAAATTGGGCCGTGATGCTGGGGACACCCATCAGGTTCTGCACCAACATCGGAAGAACGGCCAAGGCCGTCAGAAAAATCGCTCCGGCAAACGTCAGGCGGGTCATGGAATAATCCAAAAACTGGGCGGTGGTTTCACCCGGGCGGACACCGGGAATAAATCCACCGTGCCGCTTCATATCGTCGGCAATCTGAATGGGGTTAAAAACCATGGCCACCCAGAAATACGAGAAGAAGAAGATCATCCCGGCATAAAGCACATAGTGCAGCCATCCCGTGGCCAACATGGCAGAAATACGATTGGCGGTCGGAGAACCGGGAAAGAGAAAACCAAGAATGCTTGCCGGAAAAAGGAGGATGGCATTGGCGAAAATGATCGGCATCACCCCGGCATAGTTGACCTTCAGGGGCAGAAAGGAGGTCTGACCTCCATACACCCGATTCCCCCGAACCTGCTTGGCATATTGCACACTCACCTTTCGCAGGGCCTGGGTAAGCGCAATGGTCGAGGCAATCACCACAAACAGGAAGGCCAAGAGCAAAAAGAGGACAAAGGGGCTGATGGGTTCCCTGCCGCTCCCGGCCGGAGGCACGAAAACCTGCCAGCCCGCCACCAAGGCAGCCGGTAAACGGGCCACAATACCAATGGTGATAATCAGGGAAATTCCGTTTCCGATTCCTTTCTCGGTCACCTGCTCTCCGATCCACATCAAGAGCATGGTTCCTGCCGTCAGGGTGATGACCGTGATGATGCGGAAGCCCAAGCCGGGCTCAGGGACCAAAGGCCCCATCCGCTGGATCACCTGATCAATCCCGTTAAAAATTGGGATGCGAGCGGGATTCTCAAAACTGACGGCCAGAAGATATCCCTGAACCACGCAAAGGATCAGGGTGCCTA
>CAZZMY010000179.1:0-2036 GCA_964655385.1 uncultured Akkermansia sp. | reverse complement strand
AATGCCTCAACCTCCACCTGATCTGCCGGTTTGGCCAACCGCGAGGCGATCTCTCCGACCTTCACCAAGCCATAATGAAGACTCCGGGGAAATTTGGCATCGTGGATCAGATACCCAAGAACCCCGGTCGCCTCCAGGGGGCCATGATGGTCGGCACGATAGGTTTCACGGGCGCTACAACTTCTCAACAAGGCCGCCCAGCGCTCCTCCACATCCCCCTGATCCTTTTGCAGGCTTTGGGCCTCCAGAATCCGCGAGGTCGCATCCGCGCGCTCCAGATACATCCCCAGATCCAAAAAGTCACGGGCGTCTCCTTGCGGCAAAGTGGACGCGGTAGTTCCCCGAAACAAATGCGAGGCTCGGCGCAACTCCCGATAGTACTCTGACTGCCCCTTGCGCCGGAGGGCCTTGCCTGCGGATCCACTTAACTCGAGCCAGGCACGGTTCAATTCTTCCCACATCTCCGTGGTAATCTGATCGCGAATCATGCGGGCGTTTTCCCGGGCCCGGTTGAGACAGGCAAAGATGGAGTTGGGGTTTTCCTCGGAAATGGTCAGGAAGGAGGTCACCGTGGAGGCGTTGGTCGGCAAACCAGAGGAAACAAAAGACTCCGATGCACCGCTGGCCTGCAGGATAGCTGACCAGTCGACCTTTCTCCCGGCCGCCCGATCCAACTCCGCCTGGAGGTAGACATCCGCAATGCGGGCGAGATTTTCCGCCCGCTCAATGTAGCGGCTGATCCAGAACAGACCGTCGGCGACCCGGGAAAGCATGGTCTACGAGTCCAGGACCCAAGTGTCCTTGCTTCCACCTCCCTGCGAGGAGTTCACCACCAAGGACCCTTTCCGAAGCGCCACCCGGGTCAATCCTCCCGGCAGAACCCGGGTTGTTTTTCCCGTCAAAATAAAGGGTCGGAGATCCACATGCCGTGGCTCCACTTTGTTGCCACACAAGGTGGGATGCGTGGACAATGCAATGACCGGTTGGGCAATGTAGTTTCTTGGATCTTTCCGGATCCGGCCCCGGAACTCTTCGATCTCCTTGCGACTGGCATGGGGGCCGATCAAAAGGCCATATCCACCGGATTCGTTGGTCGGCTTGACCACCAACTTGGCCAGGTTTTGTAGAATATATTTCAGATCCTTCTCTTCCGAGGCCAGGTAGGTCGGCACGTTCGCCAAAATCGCCTCCTCCCCCAAGTAGAACCGGATCAATTTCGGCACATAGGCGTAGAGCGCCTTGTCGTCCGCCACCCCGGTGCCAATGGCGTTGGCCAAGGCAACCTGCCCAGCCCGCACGGCCCGCAGCAACCCCGGAACTCCCAAGACCGAATCCCGCCGGAAGGCCAAGGGATCCAAAAAGTCGTCGTCGATTCTCCGATAAATCACATCCACCTGCTGGGGACCCCGGGTGGTCCGCATGAACACCTTTTGGCCTTCGACAAAAAGGTCACAACCCTGAACCAGCTCAATGCCGGTCGATCGAGCCAGGAAGGAATGCTCGAAATACGCGCTGTTCATCGGGCCGGGCGTCAGCAAAACAATCACGGGATTGGTCTCCTGTCTCGGAGAGATCTGCCGCAGGGTCTCGAGAAGATCTGCTCCATAACTTTCCACGGGTTGCACGGCGTGTCCGCGGAACCATTCGGGAAAAGCCTGCTTTAACGCCCGGCGGTTTTCCAAGACATAGGAAACTCCGGAAGGGCAGCGCCCGTTGTCCTCCAAAACCATGTACTCCCCACCATCCCCCCGAATCAGATCCGTTCCGCAAATATGAATATAGACGTCGAGCGGAACCTTCAATCCGGCAACTTCCCTGCGCAGATGTTTTGCCGAATGAACCACAGCCGAGGGCAAGATTCCCTCCTGCAGGATTTTCTGATCGCCGTAAATATCCTTGAGGAAGAGGTTCAGAGCCGTGACCCGCTGAATCAGGCCCTTTTCAATCCGCGCCCAATCCTCCTTTGGAATTAATCGCGGCAAAGGATCAAAAGGGAAAATCCGTTCCGTTCCCGTCGGATCGTTATAAACCGTGAA
>CAZZMY010000178.1:0-2072 GCA_964655385.1 uncultured Akkermansia sp. | reverse complement strand
CAATCCGGGCACCGGCATCCCTCCCATCCCCAAGATCGGTAACGTCCCCCACATCTCCGGCGCCGTGCTGGTGGGTGCGGGCAACGCCGACCCGGCTAAAATTGAGATTGTGAATGTGAAATAGGCGTGGAAGGGAATTAGCCATTTAGTCCTTAGTTATGGAGGGAACGGGAGATCGGTAAAGTGAGGGACCATAAAAAGCTCAGGGCGTTTGAGTTAGCGGATGAATGTGCGGTCTTGATCTATGGAATCACCAAGGCTTTTCCTAAAGAGGAGTTGTATGGATTGGCCAGCCAGATGCGCCGTGCCGCCGTCTCGGTGGCATCCAATCTCGTGGAGGGCTCCTCTCGAAACAGCCGAGTCGAGTACCTGCGATTTTTGGAAATCGCCTATGGTTCCCTGCGCGAGTTGGGATACCAAGCTGACTTGGCTCAAAGATTAGGACTGGCTGGGCAGAGCGATTGGACACCTCTTGTGACAAAAATTGAGGAGGCTCAGAAAGTACTGGCAGCCCTCATACGCTCCATCCGCCGGGCAGATTAGCTTTGAACCAATTCTTCCCTCCATTACTTAGGACTGAGGGGCCATCCTAGGTAGCCCACCCAAAGCTTCCCTCCATGACTAAAGACTAAACCCCTAAAAGCCTCTGGCCTCTAGTCTTCAGTCTCCAGCCTCTCAAATCTCCGCCACCTCAATTCCAAACCGAAACTGCCCGACTCGCACGCCCCTCCACTGCAAGGGACAAGTCACCGTTCCACGCCAGACTTCCTCTTTCTCGGCCCATTCCAACAACAATCTCGGGCTTTCCGGATCCATCGATCCTTTCTGCCCCTTGGGCAGGAGCACCAACATCCCTTCCATGGAAAAGAGGGAGAACCTGCCCTCGGAAATTTCCGCCAATAAGGCTGCCACCGAGGGCGCCGACTTCCTCACATAGGGCGCCACATCGGCCAAGAACGCCTTGCCCTCCTTATCGTTCCCGCCTTCCAGCAGGCTTTGTACCAACTCAACTCCTGACGTGGTCACTCCCACCAGAGGACTTAGCTCGGCCCGGTCCGGATAAAGGGAAAAGGCCAACGTTAAAGGCAGGCAGTGCCGGTCTGACTTCAGTTTAGGTGCGGCCGCTTGGAAGATTTCGGCCTTATCCCAGGTCAAAACTTCACCAGTTTCGGACCGCAGGGTCTCATACTGGAATCGGGCGATCCCGCTACTCGCCTGACAACCGAACCATTTCATCCTTCGCAGATACTCCCCTGATTTCACCGGGCTTAGACCGGTGTCGGGTCGGCTCATCCATCCCTTCTTGGGGGTTCGCACCGATCCTTTACGGACACCGATCTCCACCTCTTCCAAAAAGAGCTCTGGTCGAGCGACTCTCACGCTGAATCCACCTGCCTGATTGGTGGGCATCCCCAAATCCTCCACCTCCAGCAAAACCGAAAATACTTCTTTTCCCTTTCGATTAAACTTCACCGAGATCTGGGCTCCTTGAGCCATCGAGCTTTCCGTGGTGGCAAAGACCCTTGCCTCCTCATCATCATCCACCCCGCCCCGCAGAAACCTTAACAACGAAGCGATCAGTCCGAATGCAGGGGCTACGGGTCCAAGGATGAGCCCTAAAGGCGTCCCACGACCCGGCAAAGCACCGGATAGTGCTTCCGCCACACCAGAGGCCTTATCCAAGAGCCTGCGGGACTCCTCATCCGATTCCGTGACACCCACAGAAATTCCCAAAGCCCCGGGATTCCGCCCGAGGTAAGCCACCCTACGGAGATATTTTTCATGGACCAGACCCACCCCGCTGTAAGGGATGATCGTCGGCTGGCCAGCAATGGTTAGTTCCACCACCCCTTCCCGATTCGGGCCCAGGTCCTTCGATAGGAAGGTTCGGGGATCGACCCGTAGCTCCTTAATAAACACCGCCAACAGGTTTTCCCGGGGGATCGGGGCACCCTTTCCATCGACGACCTCAACCTTCGCCCCGGCATTGAACAGGATTCGTTCCTGTGGCATGAAGGAATTACATCCTTAATTGATCAGAATTCAAGGGCTTTAGCGCAAATCCTTAACCA
>CAZZMY010000177.1:0-2082 GCA_964655385.1 uncultured Akkermansia sp. | reverse complement strand
AATGAGAAGGTCAGGGGTTCGAATCCCCTTACCTCCACTTTTCGCTGGAAGCCTTTAAGTCCTTTAGACCCTCGTCATGGTGGAAATTAGGAGTTTTTAAGTTTCCTACATCGCTAAGGACTAAAACCCCTAAAAGCCCAACCCTCCTGCAGTCTCTAGACTGCAGTCTACAGAATGAATCAGAGCTGATGCTCGTTCTCTAAAAACCCGCGCAAATGCCGGATCCGGGTCGGATGCCGCATCTTCCTCAAGGCCTTCGCCTCGATCTGACGAATGCGTTCCCGAGTCACCTTGAACTGGCGACCCACCTCTTCCAGCGTCCTTGAATACCCGTCCACCAACCCAAATCGCTGCTCCAACACCGCCCGCTCCCGGTCGGTCAGACTGTCCAGCACGTCCTTGATCTTTTCCTTCAACATCGAGTAGGCCGTCATGTCCGACGGGTTCTCTGCACTCTTGTCCTCGATAAAGTCCCCAAAAGTCGTGTCGTCGCTGTCGCCCACCTGCGCCTGAAGCGAAATCGGCTGCTGGGCCATCTTCAAAACCGCCCGCACCCGCTCCACCGGCATGCCCGTCTCGTCGGCCACCTCCTCCGGCGTCGGCTCCCGTCCAAACTCCTGCACCAACTGCTTCTGCACCCGCATCAGCTTGTTGATCGTCTCGATCATGTGCACCGGGATACGGATCGTCCGGGCTTGATCCGCGATGCTCCGGGTGATCGCTTGGCGGATCCACCACGTCGCGTAGGTCGAGAACTTATAGCCCCGGCGGTACTCGAACTTTTCCACCGCCTTCATCAAGCCCATGTTCCCCTCCTGGATCAGATCCAGGAAAGAGAGGCCACGATTGGTGTACTTCTTGGCGATCGAAATGACCAACCGCAGGTTCGCCTCGACCATCTCGGTCTTGGCCCGCATCGCTTTGCGCACCCACTCCCGCAAATCCCGGTGGTGGGCGAAAAATTCATCTTTGGTCAGTCGCGCCGAATGCTCCAGCTCCTCAATCTCCTCCTTCAGCGTCCGCTTGCGCACATCGTTGGCCCGACTGCGCGACTTGGACTTGTGTAGCGATTCCAGTTCGGAAGTCTTGTCCTGAAACTGCTTGTGCACGTGATCGCAAACCGCAATGAATTCCTCCAGCACCTTCTGCTTGAAAAAGAATTTGGCGAATAGCTTTTCCGCTCCCGCCTGAAGTTTCGCCAATTCGTTCAAAACCCGGTTCTTGGCCACCGCCGACTTCGCCGCCGGCATCCGGCTGTACACCTTGTGGGACTTCTCGTGGGCACCTTGGAGCTGTTTGACCAGGGTCTTCAGACCCGTCATGTACTTTTCCCGCCCTTCGATTTTCTTGTCCTGAATCACCCGGTCGAACCGCTCTCGGGAATTCAGCAACTTTTCCCCCAAGGAAATGTACTCCTTCGCGATAAAACCGAATTTGTGAAGATGGTTGACCGCCCCAATCTCCGACTCCTCGATCCTCTTGGAAATTTCGACTTCCTGCTCGCGGGTCAACAGCGGCACCTGCCCCATCTGCCGGAGATACATCCGCACCGGATCGTCCAGGATGTCGAGCTTCTCGACCTTGTCTTCGACCACAACCACCTCGCTCCCGTCTTCCTCCCGGGCCGGCTTTTTGTAGGCATCGACCTCGCTCGCTTCGATGACATCGATTTCGAAATTCCGCAGAAAGACCAGTACGCCCTCGACCTGCTCTGGCTTGGTGACCGTATCCGGCAGGGCTTCATGAAGATCGTCGTGCGTCAGATAGCCCTGTTCCCGGGCCAGCTTGATCAGTTCACGGAGGCGCTCCTGCTTTTCCGGGCTCTGGGCCCAGATGCCCAACCCGTTATTCTCCACCGTAGGGGTGCCGTTGACCGCCTCTTTGGCCTCCGCCTCGGCGGCCACCAAATCGGCTTCCGAGGGCTCTTCAGGAACCGCGGGCTCCTCGGCCTCGATCTTCACCTTGGCACGCGAGGGAGCCAGTTTCGGGGCTTTGGAGGGCTTGCTTTTGGCGACTTTCTTCACGCTGAAATCAGGGATAAAATCTTCGTTTTAGGCATGAGGGTAAACATTAAGAGTTAGC
>CAZZMY010000176.1:0-2093 GCA_964655385.1 uncultured Akkermansia sp. | reverse complement strand
CCGGATCGAAGCCCCGGTGCCACTGCTGAAGACGTAGTACCAATCCCCTTCGCGGACGATGGTCGGATCCCCCACTTCCACGATGTTCGTGGGGGCAGCTAGTCCGAGCGATGTCAGCGCCAGGGAAAGAATCGTGATCAGTGCCCGCATAACGAATCTCAAAGGCTGCCAGGCTTTTGCCTAGGGCTTGGTGAAGAGGAATTTTTCCTTGGGAAGTGCCTCATTGGAAATCCTGACTTCATCCACCCAACCACAAAAGGGATTCTCCAACTTCCCGGCCCAGAAGCCGCGTCCGATCACCCAGGTGCCCATGCATTGGGCCATGGCCCCCCCCTCCAACGGAACACTCTGCTCCAAGGTGTAGGGCTTATCCTTCTCGGATTGCAAAAACAAGGAGGCGTTGTCCTTCGTCATCACGACGGCGAAAGCATACCAGCGATTTTTGGCGAGCGGTCCCATGGATCGCAACATCCGTTCTTTGTTGGCTCCGTCTGTCCACTGGACAATCAGGTGCTCTCCCAGTTTTTGGGGGTCGGCATCCTCCCGGGCAAAAGCAATCTGTAACGGAGGGTAGGGCGAAGCAGGGTTGGGCTGACCATCCTTAGTGAGAATCCCCCCAAAGGTCCCCGCGCTTTCACACTTAAAGGCGCCCTCCAGGGTCATTTCCTTAAAATCGTGACTGTTAATCTCCCGTGCCGGAGTAGTGAAGATATCCCGCCACTCGCCTTTGACCGGCAACCGCAGGGAAAGTTCATTCGTCTTGCCCAAGGAGGGCACTTGGGTTGACAGCACATCCGAGGAATACTCGTTCGGTTTGGGGCCATCAGCTCTTCTCATGGTATTGCCCTTACCAGAGCTGTCTTTAAAGGAATCCGCGTTGGCAGGGGCGGAAGTGCCGGCGGGGAACCCATCCTCATCAAATCGCCAGTGAGCGATGGTTTCCGAGAAAGTGATTCTAGGCGTCAGAGAAAAAACCAGGACGAGGATGAGGAGAAATCTTTTTTCCATATTTAAGTTGGGGTGGGTCATCTGAAAATTATTCCAGAGGCGTAAATTTGGGGAAATGTCATTTTTTTTTATCTCCATATCTAAATCTTCAGGGAATCAACCTCGATTTGTTTCGCGAGCTGGGCAAGGCTATCCCCTCTGCATGTCTGCCGTTCTCGTTCAAAGTTTGTGTAAGACGTTTCTTGGGGAAAAAAAATCCACGGGAAAGTTGGCGGTGGATCATGTTTCTTTCGAGGTGGAATCAGGGGAGTTTCTGGTGCTGGTCGGACCCTCGGGCTGCGGCAAATCCACCACCCTTCGGTTGATTGCCGGGCTTGAAGAGATTTCCGCTGGAAAGATCTCCATCGGTGGCAAGGAGGTCAACGATGTGCCACCCAAAGATCGTGATATCGCCATGGTCTTCCAAAACTACGCCCTGTATCCCCACATGTCCGTGTTTGAGAACATGGCCTTTGGGTTGACTTTGCGTGGCCTGCCTTCGCGGGAGATCCAATCCCGGGTCGAGGAAGCCGCTGCCATCCTGGGCCTTACTTCCCCTGATAATCTCCTCCCTCGTAAGCCGAAGGCTCTTTCTGGCGGCCAACGTCAAAGAGTCGCCCTGGGCCGGGCGATGGTTCGCAAACCCAAGGTGTTTTTGTTCGATGAACCTCTTTCCAACCTGGACGCCAAAATGCGCGTGGAGATGCGTAACGAGATCAGCAACCTGCATCGTCGCCTCGGCGCCACCATGGTTTACGTCACCCACGATCAGGTGGAAGCCATGACCATGGCGGACCGGATCGTGGTCATGAACCAGGGTCGGGTACAACAGATCGCCACACCCAGGGAACTGTACGAGAGACCTGCGAACCGGTTTGTCGCCGGTTTTATCGGGAGCCCGCCGATGAATTTCTTAAGCGGCACTTTGACCAACTCGGGCGGCCCGTGGCGGTTCCGGGAAACTGCTGAAACGAATCCCATCACTTTGGTCCTGCCGGGCAACATCTCCGAAAGAATCCAAGGCTACCAAGGCCGTGAAATTGTCCTAGGCCTTCGACCGGAGTCCTTGGAAGAATTCAGGGAGGACATCACCGACCAGGGCGAGA
>CAZZMY010000175.1:0-2104 GCA_964655385.1 uncultured Akkermansia sp. | reverse complement strand
ACCACTTGGGAGGCGCAACGACTTCCGAAAACTTCTCTAAATGGACGGAGGATCCGCTTGATCCGGGAACTGCCTTCCAAGCCTCTTCGGCGGTGAAGGCCAGAACAGGAGCCACCCAGCGAATCAAAGCCTCCAAAACCTCCTGCATGGTGCTTTGAGCCGACCTTCTTTTGGGATCATTCTCCGCATCGCAATAAATCCGGTCCTTGCAGGCGTCGACGTAGAACGCGCTCAACTCCACCGAACAGAACCGGTTCAACGCATGATAAACCGCCGGAAAGTTATAGCTCTCGTAGGCCTCTTGGACCGTTTTTCCCAATCCCGCCAACTTGGCGAGGATATATCGATCCAACGGACTTCTCGATGCTAAGGCCACCGCGTGTTTCTTGGGATCGAACCCGGCCAGATTTCCCAGCAAGATTCTTATGGAATTCCGGATCAACCGATAACTGTCCCCCACCCGCCCGAAGATCTCCGTGGAAAACGGGACATCCTCGCGCGCATCCTCGCTTGCCACCCACAACCGCACCACATCGGCTCCGTACTTGTCCACCAACTCCATCAAGGCCGGGGGTTTCCCCCTCGATTTCGACATCTTTCGACCATCCACATCCACCACGAATCCGTTCGTCAAGACAGTCCGGAAGGGGGCCTTGCCGGTTAAGGCAACCGACAGCAAGAGACTGGACTGAAACCATCCCCGATGCTGGTCACTTCCCTCCAAATACAGATCCGCCGGGAATTTGACCCGCCCGTCCTGGGCCACGGCCGACCAGCTGGACCCCGAATCCAGCCATACATCCATTGTCTCCCTTCCCCGTTTCCAATCAGCCGGCACGCCGCAACTTTTGGCGATGCCCTCGTCACTTTCGCTAAACCAAAAGCCAGCCCCCTCCTTCACCGCCCGGTCTGCCACTTTGCGAATGATGGCCGGATCCAACACCGATGCCCCATCCGGTTTGTAAAAAGCGGGGATGGGCAAGCCCCAGGAACGTTGACGGGAGATACACCAGTCCGGCCGCGCCCCCAAGGCTCCTCGAATCCGGCTCTCTCCCCAACCCGGCACCCACTTCACCTGACCGACCGCCTCCAACGCCTGATCCCGCAGTTGATCCATCCGGATAAACCACTGACGGACGGACCGGAAGACGATCGGAGTCTTCGAGCGCGGGCAGTGCGGGTAGCTGTGCCGGATCTTCTCCCGTGCCCAGAGTCTTCCTTTCTTATCCAGTAGGTCCGCCACTTCCGGATTCGCCGCAAAAACATTCTTGCCCTCCAGTTCAGGAACTCCGGCTTCTGCCGTCAGTTTTCCAGCCTCGTTGACCGGGGAAAAAGGCTCCAACCCGTGCTGCCGGCCCAAGACATAGTCCTCATGCCCGTGCCCGGGAGCGATATGGACTAATCCCGTTCCCGAGTCGGCCGTGACAAACTCTGCGGTGTGCACCCGCCCTTCCTTCTTCACCAAAGGATGGTGGTATGTCCTCTTTTCCAGGTCCTTGCCTTTCCCCTCTCGGACCACTTTTAATTCTTTTCCCGCCGCCTTGGAGACCGCATCCATGCGGCTTTTGGCTAGCCAAACTTTTTTTCCATGGCCCTCATCGGCCAGGACGTAGGTCATACTTGGGTGCACGGCCACCGCCAGATTGGCCGGCAAGGTCCAGGGAGTCGTCGTCCAAACCAGCAGATCCTCATCCACGGAATCCTTGAGTTCCAACCGTACATAGACCGATTCATCCTCGCGGTCGGCATACTCCACCTCCGCTTCCGCCAAAGCCGTCCGGCATCCGGTGCTCCAATGAACCGGACGCAACCCCTCGTAGACCATACCCTTTTCCACCAAATCCGCCAAAATCCGAAGCTCCGCCGCCTCATAGGCAGGACTCATCGTCAGGTACGGTTTCTCCCAATCTCCCAAAACGCCCAACCGCTGGAACTGCTCTTTCTGCCGCCCGATGAAATGCTTCGCCACCTCCTCGCATTTGGCCCGGATCACGGCCGGCTCCGCTCCCACCAACTTCTGTTCGGTCACCACCTTGTGCTCAATCGGAAGTCCATGACAGTCCCAACCGGGCACAAACGGGGTTCGAAACCCCATCATCGCCCG
>CAZZMY010000174.1:0-2105 GCA_964655385.1 uncultured Akkermansia sp. | reverse complement strand
TTGACGAGGGGCGGTGAAATCTTACCGTACCAAGAATGGCCAAGTCACCACTCGGAAGAGGCTTGGGAGCGCTTTTGGGGAGCACCCAGGTGCCTCCCGCATCTGCCGCACCCATCAGTTCCCCAACCGTTCGAGTTGAAGATGGGGAAAAGATCCTTCAGCTCTCCATTACGGAGGTTGCCCCCAGCCCCTTGCAACCCCGCCGTGTTTTTGCGGAGGAGAACCTGGCCGAATTGGTCGACTCCATTCGGGCCCGTGGAATCTTTCAACCCCTGATTGTTCGCCGCTCTCCCAAGGGTTCGGGTTATGAACTGATTGCAGGGGAGCGACGCTGGAGGGCGGCTCGAAAGCTGAACCTGAACAAGGTTCCCGCGATTGTCCGTGCCGCCACTGACCAGCAGGTTTTGGAATTGGCCCTCATCGAGAACCTTCAACGGGCCGAACTGGATCCGGTGGAAGAGGCAGATGGGTATGCGACCCTGATGGAAACTTTTGGGCTGAAGCAAGAGGAGGTAGCGGAGAGGGTGGGAAAAAATAGGGCGACAGTGGCGAATGCCCTGCGGTTGCGATCGCTGCCCAACGAAGTGCGAGATCTTTTGCGCTCAAAACAGATCTCCGTGGGGCATGCAAAGGCCATCCTGGGACTGAACGAGCCGGCGGCTCAGACGGCGATCGGGCGGGAAGTAGTGAAACGCGGATTGAGCGTTCGTCAGGCAGAGGCTTTGGTGCGGCGTCAGACCAGCGGTTCCCGGGGACGAAAAAAGGGGAGAAGCGCACAGATTGCCGATTGGCGGGATCTGGAGTTGAAGTTGCAAAGAGCCACCGGAACCCGAGCGAGGGTGGTGGGAACAGGCGACCGGGGTCATATTGAGCTACCGTACACCTCTTCGGCGGAATTGGAGCGGTTGACCTCCCATCTCGGTGTTCGCGGGGAGATGTGAGGTCGATCGTTTCGTTATGAGTCAGAGAATCCGCCTACTGGCGGAGGTGGTGGCCAACCGAATTGCCGCTGGAGAGGTGGTGGAGCGTCCGGCCTCGGCGGTCAAAGAACTGGTGGAAAATTCCTTGGATGCCGGGGCCAAAAAAATCGAGATCTCGGTGGAACGCGGTGGACGGTCGCTCATCCGGGTCACGGATGACGGTCATGGCATGGGGCCGGAGGATGCGCTCTTGGCCTTGGAACGGCATGCGACCAGCAAGATTCGGGACGCGGCCGATTTATTAAAGATCCAGACGTTCGGATTTCGCGGGGAAGCTTTGCCCAGCATTGCCTCGGTAAGCCGATTTACCTTGAGGACCCGGGAGCCCGAGGCGATGGAGGGGACGGAGGTCGTGATCGATGGAGGAAAGATCGTCCGGGCTGGATCCGCCGGTTGTCCGGCGGGCACCAGTATTGAGGTGCGGCAACTGTTTGCCCATGTGCCGGGAAGAAGAAAATTTCTCCGGACGGAGGAGACGGAGTGGGGTCATATCGAACATGGGGTGAAGTTGGCGGCGTTGGCGCGGCCGGATGTGGGCTGGGTGTTGCGGAGGGACGGGGCGGTCTTTTGGCAGGACACCGCCCGGAAAGATTTGGAGGAGAGGTTGGCGGCGGTGTTTGGAAGGGACTGGAGGGAGTCGCTCCTTCCGGTCGATGTCCGTGACGGCGGAATGCACCTTCATGGCTACCTCGGTCGTCCCGGGGTCAATCGAGCGACCCGGGCGGAACAGATTCTCTTTGTAAACTCGCGCCCGGTGCGGAGCGGAAGTCTGAATGCGGCTTTGCTCGAGGGATATCACAATGCCCTGATGCGGGGTCGTTTTCCGATCACGGTTCTATTTTTGGAGATGGATCCATCCGGGGTGGATGTGAACGTGCATCCGTCCAAGAGGGAGGTGAGATTCCGGCAGGACGGGGATGTGCGGCGCTTTGTCAGTGGAGCGGTGGCGGAGGTGCTGCGGGGTGGTTCGGTGGGGCCGTTGCCAATGCCGACAATGACGACCAACGGGTTTACCCCCTCGATGACCCTTTCGCCGATGGCTCATCAACCGGCAGTCATGTTGCCAGCCCGTGAGCCAATGCCAATGACCTCCACGGGCGGTTCGTTGGAGTTGGAGGTGGAGAG
>CAZZMY010000173.1:0-2108 GCA_964655385.1 uncultured Akkermansia sp. | reverse complement strand
AAATACTCGGTGATGGAGGGATGCCAGGTGGTGGCCTCGAGGCAGGCTTTTTCCTCCGCATCGCTGATCTCCCAAAACGGTTTTATCGCAGGTTTTCCAGAAATCTTTTGGCGTCCGGCACCGTCGAGGGCGGCCGGACCGGAGTTGATCAGGTGGAGAAGGCCTCCGGAGGCCGCGCCGGTGAGTTTGGTGCCGCTCACGCGTTTGACGGCGTCGGGACTCCAGTAGGTGCGGACGTCGGCAAAGATCTGGGCGGTGTTGGTGAGGAGGTTTCCGAAGAGCATGCCGACCCCGTTGAGGGCGTCGTTTTCCGTGGCGACGAGATAGGGAGCCCGGCGACCGTTCCAGTCAAATGAGCTGTTCAGGATGGCCTCGAGGTAGTCGCCGTTGGGGAAGTGGTCGGTCCATTGTCTTTGACCCTGGAAGCCCGCGACGAGGGCGTCGTGGCCCAGGGATTCCTCCCCGAAGCCGGCTTTGGCGAGGGCGGGGTTACCGACCATGAGATCGCGGGCGATGAGGGCCATTTCGACCGACTTCTCCCACTCCTTATCGAGTTGGGCGCGCGGGCGTTTCGTTTTCGGGGAGTTCCAGTCCTTGCCCTCACGGCAGTTCTTTTTTGTCCAGGCGAGGGCTTTCTTTTTTTCCGTGCTATCAAAGATTCCCCGATCCATTCGGCGGACAAACTCGGTCATGTCGATGCTTTCGACGCGCATGCCGAGATAAGATTCAAAGAAGTTAGGATCGACGATGGATCCGGCGATCCCCATGGAGGTTCCTCCCATGGCAAGGTAGGCGCGGTTGCGCATGGTGGCGACGGCGAGGCCGGCCCGGCAAAAACGGAGAATCTTTTCGGAAACGTCGGCAGGGATTTTCAGGTCGCCGGCCTCCTGAACATCGCGACCGTAAATCCCGAAGGCGGGGAGGCCTTTTTGGGCGTGGCCGGCCAGGACGGCAGCCAGGTAGACGGCCCCTGGGCGCTCGGTTCCGTTAAAACCCCAGACGGCTTTCGGGCGTAGCGGATCCATGTCCATGGTTTCCGATCCGTAGCACCAGCAGGGGGTGACGGTGAGGGTCAGACCGACATTTTCACGGGAGAAAAGAGCGTCAGTGGCGGAGGATTCGGCCGCACCTCCAATGCACTTATCGGGGATAACACATTCGAGAGCTGAGCCGTCCCGGTGGTGCAGAGATGAGGAGATCAGTTTGGCGGCGGCTTTTGCTAGAGACAGAGTTTGGTTTTCCAAGGACTCACGGACACCTCCGAGACGGCCGTCGATGGTGGGCCGGATACCGACTTTGATTTTATGATCGGAAATGCGCATAAAGGAATTGTAGATGGAGGCGCTTGCCTTAGGCTAGCCTGATATGACGTCCAAAAAGCCGGCATCGAAGGGATTGAATCAAGGGGGGCTTTTTCAGGGTACAGATGGGAGAAACCATCTGGGGATTTTTGGGTTGGTGAGTTCTCTCTTTTTCCTCTGGGCGCTGTGCAACGGAATGATTGATGTGATGGACAAGCATTTTCAGGACTTCCTTCACCTAACCAAGGCCCAGTCGGCCTGGGTCCAGTTCTCCCATTATTTGGGTTACTTTCTGATGGCGTTGCCTGCGGGGTGGTTGGCCAGGAAGCTGGGGTATAAAGGGGGAATTCTTTCCGGATTGATGATGGTGGCACTGGGTTGTCTCTGGTTTATTCCCGCGACCAAGATTTCCACTTTTTGGGCCTTCCTGCTGGGGGTTTGCGTGATCTCCATGGGATTGACCTTTCTCGAAACGATTGCCAATCCCTACACCACGGTGCTGGGCGCGCCCCAGTTTGCCGCTGTCCGGATCAATATTGCCCAGAGCTTCAACGGGGTGGGTTGGATTCTCGGGCCGATCCTTGGGGGAATGTTCTTTTACTCCTCCCAAGGGGCGGAGGTGGCGCATCAGCAACTATGGATTCCGTACGCCGGGATCGCGGCCGGAGTTCTGCTGTTGGCCTTTGTCTTCCTGTTGGTGCGGCTGCCCGAGGTGCAAACCCCGGATGATTACCACCTAACCGATTCGACTCAGGGGTCTTCCAAGTCCATCTGGTCGCATCCCCATTTTGTCATGGCGGTGGTGGC
>CAZZMY010000172.1:0-2110 GCA_964655385.1 uncultured Akkermansia sp. | reverse complement strand
CTTTGACACTTTGCCGAAGCCCAACATTCAAGGCATGGGCCACGAGGGAGTGCCCGATGTTCAGGGTGTGGAGATGGGGGACGGTGAGCAGGGAGGGAAGGTTGGAGAGGCGTAGGCCATGCCCAGCGTTGACTTGGATCCGTCTTTGATGCGCCTGTTTGGCTGCCTGAACCAAGCGACTCAATTCGTTCGGCCTGTCATTTTCGCCGGCATCGGCAAAACGTCCCGTATGGAGTTCGACCACCGGGGCTTGAAGCAAAGCCGCGGCTTCGATCTGTTTCGCATCCGGATCAATAAAAAGGCTGGCGAGAATTCCGGTGTCGCGAAGCTTTTGCAGGACTGGGCGAAGGGTCTGTGTTTGGCCATGGGCATCGAGCCCACCCTCGGTGGTGACCTCCGCGCGGTTTTCGGGAACTAGGCAGACTTCCGCCGGTCGGGCTTTCAGGGCGAATTCAAGCATGGCGGGCGTGGCGGCCATCTCGAGGTTCAGTTTAGACCGGTAGCGATCGGCAATTCTAAGAACATCCCCGTCCTGTATGTGACGTCGGTCTTCCCGAAGATGAACGGTGATGGAGTCTGCTCCTGCTTCGAGACATATTTCGGCGGCGGAGGAAGGATCCGGTTCCGGGGTGGCCGCTGTGGGTGTTCCCCGATAACGAGCCTGCCGCAGGGTAGCGATATGGTCGATATTCACGCCCAGTCGAATCACCCCGCGATCTTACATCCTTACCCAGGCAAAGTTGAGGTCTAAGTTTGGGCAACAGGGGGGAATTATTTGTATTTTGGCTTTAAATTTCTGTGCTGAATGGTGTTGTCGGCTTTCAACATATTAAAACCACCACTGTGGACGTTTTCATAGTCCCAAGCCAAGGTTACGCGAGCGGCAGAAATCTGAAAGGTGCCGCCCGGTGTGTAGACGGGGATTTGCCCGCTATTGGCCTCTTCATCGCCAGACCAGGGAGGGAATTCGTAGCTGTTTGTATATTTTCTGAAATATTTTCCGCCGGTTTTCCAATCTCCCGGGCAGGCCAGGACGTTGGTGGTTAGGCCGTAAGGTCCCAAGGTTTCCATGGCGGTTTTGGCTCCGTCATCAGCTTCATATACAGGCTGGCTGGGATCATTTTCGATTCGGGGGTAACGATTCCCGTTGTCCGGAATCCAGAGCCAAACCGCCGTGCCGATCTGTTTTAAGTTGGAGAGGCAGACCGTGGATTCTGCCTTGGCTCGGACATTTTGCAGGGAGGGGCTGAGTAATCCCGCCATCATGCTGACGATGACCATGACCGCAAGAAGTTCGACCAAGGTGAACGCAGTTGGGGCCTTCATCGGTTGTGACCGGGATCTTTAACAGCCTCTTTCCTGGCGTTATATCGAGTGTATCGCTGGGCACGTTGTTGGGGGCTCATCATCCGCATGCCTCGCATAAAGCGATCGGACCCGCGTTGTTGCCTGGAGGGATCCTGGAGAATCTCCTGCATCTTTTTTTCCTGCTCCTCAGGAGGTAGGGACAGCCATTCCTTGTACTGTTTAACCGATTCATCAATGGAGGCTTGAGCTTCTTTCGTCTGATCTGCGGGCAAACCGGAGAGGCGGGCTTGTTGGCGGATCGCGAAAGCTTCCGGGGGCAGTTGCGGGCCTTCGGACCAACGCCGTCGCCAGGAGTCGGAAGAACCAGATCGATTCGCCGATTCTGACTCTGGGCCTCGATCAGGGCGAGGTCCGGGAAGAAGAAAGACCATCTTTCCAGACCCTCCAGCGATATGAGTCAGGGTGGGCAGGGTGGAGGCGATCGGTCCAGAGGAGACCGATTTCTCAATTTTCGGATTCCAGCCTGCCGGAAGGATGATTCGGATATCGGTTGTTTGGGCGGCATTTTCGAGGAAAGAGACGAGGGAACTGTCCTTAGGGATGGGTGGATTCCAAGTTTGTTTTCGGGGGTCCCCCCAGCGAGGCAAATCTTCCAATCCCCCTAAAAACATAAAGGGAAGTCGATATTCGATCGTTTTCCACTCCGTCGCCTCCAGTTTCCCAGGGAGGAGAGACAGAGCTTTCTCCAATTGCGAATTGTTCGGTGCGGCCAAATAAAGCAGGCGACCGCGTGACTCCGCCA
>CAZZMY010000171.1:0-2169 GCA_964655385.1 uncultured Akkermansia sp. | reverse complement strand
TTGGCCTCCGCAGTAACGCGGCCCTCCGCGTCGCAATAACGAAAGAGAATCTGCTGGTTGGCCTCCAGGGCCTGCAAGACTCCGGGCTCCGCCCGGTAACAACCTTCCCCGTGGGCGATGGGAATCCTCAAAGTCTGCCCGGTGATATAATGCGAGGTGAAGCGGGAGGCCGGCGTTTCCACGCGCAGATAGGTTGTCTCACAGCGGAAATGCAGTCCCTCGTTCCGGGTTAGGGCTCCGGGAAGCAGTCCAGCTTCGCAAAGGATCTGGAATCCGTTACAGATCCCGACCACCACCTGTCCACGTTCCGCCGCCGCCTTGACCGCCTGCATGATCGGAGAAAAACGGGCGATGGCACCGCAGCGAAGGTAGTCCCCATACGAAAATCCACCCGGCAGGATGATCCCCTCGTCGGGATGGAGCGTGGTTTCCTGGTGCCAGACAATGCGGGGTTCCTGACCAAGAACGCGGAGGGCGTGGACGCAGTCCTGATCGCAGTTGGAGCCGGGAAACTGGACGACTGCAAACCTCATCCGCCGGTCCGCAGGTCGAGATGGAAGTTCTCCATCACCGGATTGCTCAATAACTCCCCGGAAATCTGTTCCAATTTCTTTTTCAGCGTCTTCTCGTCCCCGCCTTGGATCTCCAACTCGATATGCTTTCCGATCCGAACCGACTTCACCTCCTTCAGGCCCATCCCCTGCACGGCATGCAGGACGGCCTCTCCCTGCGGATCCAAAATCGAAGGTTTGAGGGTGACGGTGACGATGGCTTTCATAGTTTCTCCTACAAGCCGCAACGGCGGTAGATCAGTTTCTCATATCGCAGATGCCGCATGGCATCACAGGCCTCACGCAAACCCTTGCGACCGATCTTTTTCCCAAGGTCCGGATCGTTCTCCAGCCGGGTCGGGAAATCGGCCCCGCCTTCCAGCCAAGCCGCCATGGCGTGTTTTTGGATCGCCTCGTACGCCTGACGGCGGGGCAGGCCGGCACGGGTCAGGGAAAGAAGGGCCCCTTGGGAAGCCCACAATCCTCGGGTGGCCCGGAGGTTCGCCAGCATCCGGGTGGGATTCACGGTGTGCCCCCGGACCAAGTCCTCGAGGTCCGCCAAAATGAAATCGAGCAGGATGGTGGAGTCGGGAAAGAGAATCCGTTCGGCCGAGCTGTGAGAGATGTCCCGCTCGTGCCAAAGGGCGACGTTTTCCAACGCAGCCAAGGCATTCCCTCGAACGATCCGGGCCAAACCGCAGATCCGTTCGGCATTCACCGGATTGCGCTTGTGTGGCATGGCGCTACTTCCCTTTTGGCCTTTGGCAAAAGGTTCCGCTGCCTCCCCCACCTCGGTTCTTTGCAGGTGCCGAAACTCGGTGGCCCATCGCTCCGCGCTGGCCGCCACCAAGGCCAAAGCTTGGGCAAAAGCGGCATGCCGGTCCCGCGGCACCACCTGGGTAGCCGCGCCGGGTTGCAGTTTCAGCCTCTTGCAGACAAAGGCCTCGATCGAGGGATCAAGGTGGGCGTAGGTGCCGACGGCTCCGGAAATTTTTCCAACGGCGATCTCCCGCTTGGCCTCCTCCAACCGCTCTTCCGCCCGGCAAAATTCGTCATGGAGCAAAGCCATGCGGATACCGTGACTCGTGGGCTCGGCGTGAATGCCATGGGTCCGACCGATTGTCAGCATTCCGCGGTGCTTGCGAGCCCGCATGGCGGCGGCGACCTGTACTTTTTTTACTCCTGCGATCAAGAGGTCCGCCGCATCGCGCAACTGCCAAGCGAGGGTGGTATCGAGAATATCGGAGGAGGTCAGGCCTTGGTGGATCCAACGCCCGGCCGGGCCAACGTGGGAGGCGACTTCCTCCAGAAACGCAAGCACGTCATGTTTGGTGCGGGCTTCGTTTTTCTGCACCTGACGAAGGTTGAATTTGGCCCGTCGACGGATGGTTTGGGCATCCTTACGGGGAATGATCCGACGACCAGCCATCGCCTCACAGGCCAGAATTTCGATTTCGAGCCACCGGGAGAGCTTGGCTTCCTCCGACCAGAGCGCGGCCATTTGGGGTCTGGAATATCGGGGGATCATGAAAGACTTAAAGTGCTGAAGGGGAAGGAATCGGACAAGTGTCAAAGCAGACTTATTGACCTGCTTTTCTCAACATTCTGCGCCCATTCC
>CAZZMY010000170.1:0-2192 GCA_964655385.1 uncultured Akkermansia sp. | reverse complement strand
CTGAACCAAACCGAACGAGACAATATCCCGACTAAAACCCGGGTATTTCACCCCCCGCAGTCTTTGCACCACTTCGTCTCTCCATCCATTGGCGTTCATCGGAACATACTGCCTGTTTTCACATTAGAATCCAACTTTGGTCGGGCCCGACGTCCCGGCTGGCCACACCATTGATCATACTTTACCGGTAGGGACGGCTATTCATAGCCGTCCATGCTACCCATTGGAAATGTGTAGCTCGAAACCGGTAGGGCATCCACGACGAGGCTGGCGCAGTAGAGTCATCATCCGCTCTCACTCAACCAAGGTCGTTATCCCAAAGAAAAAACCCAGCGGCTTTTCCTAAACTTCAACAAAAACCTAAACGTAAATAGCCTAGCGTGCCATCTACCTCGGCATGGTCTCTTGCAACTTGTTCACCGCCTGCGCCACGCGTTCCACTGCCATCTCCATCTGGGATACCTTCATTTCCAAACCCAATGTAAAAAGAATCAATGCCCGGGCCTCCTCTGGCTTGGCACCGATGGCCTTCATGGCGGGAGGAATTTTCATCTCCCGGGTTACGCAGCCGCTACCCCCCCTGACCGCCAAGCCCACCCGATCCATAACCAACGCAAGGGACTCCGCCTCCAGCCCGGCAAAACTAAAAGCCAAATGAGCCGGGCTTCTGGCTTCACCCACACGGGGCCCGTGCAATTTTGCTATGGGTGCGTTTTTTTCTATCCCATCGGCCAGGGCTTTTTGCGCCTTCCGGGTATCTTTTCTCAACATTTTTCCGTGCTTCGACCATTCTTCCGCCGCTACCCCCAACCCCACAATTGCGGGAAGATTCTCCGTACCCGGCCGACGATCCCCCTCCTGCCTTCCGCCCCCCATTTGGGCTTTCCATGGAAAGCCGGAACGAACCCATAAAATTCCGCTACCCTTCGGACCCCCGATCCGGTGACCTGAGATCGCCAACGCATCCACCCCCTCCAAACCCTTAGGCAATTCCACCCAGCCGGCCCCAAAGGTCGCATCCACAAAAAGCCGGGCCTTGGCCTCCTTCGCAAAAGCCGCGGCTGTTTTCAAATCCTGCACCGTTCCAAGATCGTGATGCGCCAAATGAACGCATACCAAGCCCGGCCCCACAGGCTTGATTTTTCTCCACTGAAACCGCCCCTCCCCATCCACGGGTATGCGTACGACAACAAATCCCTTTTTTCCCAGCTTTTGAACTGCTGACTCCACCGCCGGATGTTCCATCTCGCTGACGTAAATCGTTCCGCTGCCCGCCGCCTCACCCCACCCCAAAACCGCCGACTGCACCGACTCTGTTCCCCCGCTGGTAAAAACAATCCCCTCCGGATCCTCCAACCCAAGAAATCCCGCTGCCTGGTTTCTCGCTCTCTCCAAAAAATCACGCGACTCCCTTGCCTCCCGATGCCCACCCCCCGGTGCCGCCCCGTGCCCTGCCAAAACCTCCTCCATCGCGGTTCGCGCGGCCGACAGCAATGGCCCGCCCGAGGCGTGATCGAGAAAAATTCGTTCGGCGGCCATTTACCCCGCCCGTCCGAACTTCTTCTCCAACTCCCCCTTGCTCAAAAGGATCATCGTCGGCCTTCCATGCGGACAGGTGTAGGGAAGTTCACAAGCCAACAGATCCGCCAGTAATCGCACCGCCTCCGCTTCGTTTAACCGGTCGTTCGCCTTGATGGCATGCCGGCAGACCGTTTTGGCAATCACCTCCTCGCTGAGTTTCCGGTCTTTGCGCGTGCCCGTACCCCCGGTTTCCAAGTCCGCCACCACCCCCCGGACAAACTCCTCCACCGCCAACGTCCGGATCCGCGGAGGAAGGGCATCCACCAGAAAGGAGTTTCCCCCCATCGACGATATTCCCAAACCAACCTTGGCCAATTGCTCCACCCGATCCTTCAAAAAGGAGGCCTGCAACGGTGGAAACTCGAGCGTCACGGGATAAAGAAGCTTCTGACCGTGCACTTCCTCCTGGGCCACCTGCCGCAAGAGCTGCTCAAAAAGAATTCTTTCATGGGCCGCATGCTGATCGATCAAGACCACTCCTCCATCCTTCTCCGCCACCAGATAGAGGTGGTCCACGATTCCCAGAAATCTCCAGCCCGCGGGAATGCCGGGTACGCTCTCCACCTCCAACTCCAACGAACCGCCCGTGGAGGTCATTGGCATTGGCTCAC
>CAZZMY010000169.1:0-2194 GCA_964655385.1 uncultured Akkermansia sp. | reverse complement strand
TCAATTCCTCCAGCGTTTCTGCGGTTACCCGGTGCTCATCCTCCGCCATGGTTGCGACTCGGACGGATTCATTTCTCGAGCACAGATGGGTTCCACTCAGGGTCAGATAGACTTCGGAGATTTCTGCCTGAGTCCGGCGCTCTGCCTCAGCCAAGGCCATCCGGGCGGCCGCCCGCGCGTGATTAAAGTCGGTCACTTCCGCTTTGCGCATACCGGCCGAGACTGATTCCCCCACCCCCAACAGGGTTAGGGATCCATCGGCGGCCATTTCGGCTACCGCTACGGTCATCTTTTGTGTGCCGAGGTCGGTGGCAATGAGGATTTCGTTGGCGGGGGTTCTTCGCATGATCATGGGATGGGTTCTCCGGTTTAGTTGGTGAAGGTGACAGGGACATTCCGTTCGGGGGTCAAATCCACGGTGTGGACGATTCGCCCCTTGCTCTCTGCGTAGTCAAAAATCACACTCAGACGGTCAAACTGCTCCTCCAGATAGCCGCTGCGAAAACGGATCTTCCCCCCGCGGGGTGTCGAAACCAAAAACCGCCCGGGCCCCTCAACCATGATCACCGAGCAGTCCAAGCCGTCGCGAACCGGTGCCAAAGGAGCGACTTTGAGAAATAACAAGGCTGACTTCAGATCGGCATTGTTCGTCTTCTCCCCCTCAACCACCTCGTCGGCGGATATCCCCCGAATCATGGGCAGAGACATAAGTTTCTCGCCCGGCCTCGGCTTGAGGACAAAACCACGGGCATCGATATAAAAAGTCGATTGGGCCAGCTGGGTTCCTGCCGAAGGGGTGGGACAGATCAAGGCCACCGGCCGACGTTCCTCCACCGCAAGAAACAAAGTATCGGGCAAGCGACGCTCCACCCTCACGGAGGCGATATTAGGCAGCCTCTGGATAGACTCTTTGACATCCTCGAGGTCAATCCGGAGAAGGTTCTGGCCGATCCGCACTCCCGACGCGGCTACCAACTCACCTTTACCCATCTTCCCCTGTTGTTCCACTTGAAAACGGCGGAGGGTAAAGTCGGGGTTGCTGTACAGTAGCCTGCCTAAGATCACATCCATCCCCACCGAGGTGACCAAGGCAGCCGTGGCCAGCGATCCGGCCAGACAGAGAAAGATGCCTACGCGACGACTGAATTCACGAGCCTGACCTTTCGGGCTCATGCGTGCGTGCAATACGTGTCTGGCCCGGCGGGTCCGAGACCGGGATTTTTTACCCATGATTCCGTTCCACTTCATGAGGTGACTCCTTTACGGCTGCGTGCCCATGACAACTCCATGATCCGCAAACAGAGGGACGCAAAATCGATCCCCGCAGCACGACCCGCCCGGGGAAGAAGGCTGAGATCTGTCATTCCGGGCAAAGTGTTCACTTCGAGCACCACCGCCTGACCGGACCCATCCACCATCAGGTCCACTCGTGAAACCACTTCACAGCCCAGGGCTTGATGGGCCTTCAGGGCAATCTCTTGGTAGACGACAGCTTTTTCCTTTTCGATGGGTGCCGGACACAGATATTGCGTTGCCCCAACGGTGTATTTATTGCGGAAATCGTAGAACCCCTTCCCGGGACGAACCTCGACCACCGGCAGAGCCTTTTCCCCAAGGATGCCCACGGTCATCTCCGCCCCTTCAATCAGTCTTTCGATCATCATCGTCCCGTTCCATCCCTTGGCTTCCTTCTTGGCCATTTTGGCCTCTTCCTCACTCCGCACGAGGTGAACGCCCAGGCTCGACCCGTCCGCCACGGGTTTCAGAACGTAAGGGGGAACCCAATCGTTCTCTTGGCTCCACTCCATTCCCTCTGCCAAAGGCACGCCTGTCACCGCCATGGCCTCCTTGGCTTTCAATTTATCGAAGGCTAATGCACTGGCGACGGCTCCACTCCCGGTATAGACGATTCCCTTGGCGTCCAATTCAGCCTGAATGGTTCCGTCCTCTCCGTAAGCCCCGTGAAGACACAGGAAACAAATGTCCGTCCCGGTCGGCACGTCCACAGATCGGGTTTTCACATCCACCTCTATCACCCGCACTCCCACGGAACGAAGAGCTTTGGCGACCGCCGCGCCGCTTTTTTGGGAAATTTCCCGTTCCCCGGAAACTCCTCCCGCCAGCACGGCTACTTTCATCTTCTCCGGCTTCATTCGTCCTCCCCCAGCACAATGACTTCAGGCTCCAGCTCAAT
>CAZZMY010000168.1:0-2200 GCA_964655385.1 uncultured Akkermansia sp. | reverse complement strand
TGGTGGACAACGGAAACGGGGGCGAGGCGGTTTCGGGAACTCTGATTGTCACACCCAAGGCCAAGCCGGCGCCGGCACCCGTGCTGGCCGCCAAACCTCTGCCTCCTTTGACTCCTCCGCCCGTCAGCTTGACCAAGCCATCTAGGAGGCAGTGGGTGGTTTGCCGTTCCAAGAGTAGTGGGAACCTTGAGTTGAGATTGGGACAGAACGTCCAGTTGAAGGACGGGGTTTATGAGGTGACCAGCCAGGACGGTAAGTTGTCGGTGCTGGGACAGGCGAGCGTGGTGGAGCTATTGCCTTATCCGGATGACTCCGTTGTCATCTCTCCGGAAGAGGCCAAGGCAGCCTTAAAGCAATATGCGGGTTTGGAGAAAAAGGAACCGGGGGTGATCGCCCTTTTGGCGGAAAGCAAAGGGATTTGGGAGAAGTTGGCGGCCACCACCGTGGCAGCGACTCCGGCCGCCGAGTTGCCCAAGCTGGAGGAGGTGGAAACGGCGGCGGGTGTGGAGGAGCCTGCGGTCAGCCCTTGGCCATGGGTGTTGGGAGGGTTAGGGGGGCTGGCTCTCTTTATCTGGATCGGATGGGCTTGGTTTCGGAGGGTTTCGGCCGGGGCCTGACGGTTTCGGGGTGCCCCAGCCAATGTCCTATCGGGTTGGATAGGATTGGTGGATGAATCGCTTTCAACGATTGGTTTCCCAACTGGAGGGACGATTGACAGCAGGGAAGCGGGGGGAGAGTTTGCCCTGATGAGTGCCGGAGTTTTTCTTGCGGGTATCGTGGGCCTCTTGGCGGGTGCCGTGGGAGCCTACGCGTATTTTGCCGGCAGGATCGGGAAGTTTTCCGGAGAGATTGAGGCGGCTCAACACAGGGCAGAAGAGCAAGAGCAGGCCAGGGTTCAAGCCGAGGCCCAAAGCCGGGATGCTCGGGAGGGGGCGGTACGGGCCGAAGCGGAGCGCCAGGCGGCGGAGCGGAATCTGGTTGAGGCGAAGAAGGAGAAGGAGGAGTTGGCCGTGCGGTTGCAGACGGAGTTCCGGGCGGCGGCCCAGCAGATGGTCACGGAGGGGACCAAACGATTGGCGGAAGACAATCGGACGCAGGTGGGGATTGAGCTGCGGCCGATCCTCGACCGGATGGAGGCTTTCCGAAAACGGGTGGATGAGGTGCACACAGCCGAAACGACCTTGCAGGGGGATTTGCGGAGGGAACTGCAGCAGATCCAGGCGATGAGCACGAAACTGGGTTCGGAGACGCATGCCCTGACCAGTGCGCTGAAGAGTGATTCCGGGGTCAGAGGTCGATGGGGGGAGATGGTGTTGGAAAAGACGCTGGAGATTTCCGGATTGGAGAAGGGGAGGGAGTACCGGACGCAGGAGTCGGCCGATCGGAAACGGATGGATGCGGTAATCTTCCTACCCGAAAACCGGGCGATCGTCATCGACAGCAAGGTTCCCTTGGTGGATTACGATGCCTACTGCTCGGCGACGGAGCCGGCGGAGCAGGAGAAATCCCTCAAAGCCCACGGGGCGGCGGTGAAGCGTTTCATCGACGATCTTTCCGGCAAAGCCTATCCCGACCTGCTGGAGGGAAAGTCGCTGGATTTCACCGTGATGTTTATTCCGATCGAACCGGCCTTTGCCGCGGCTTTGCGGGCGAATCCCGACCTGCTCCAGTATGCCTTCGACCAGCGGATTGTGCTGACCACGCCCAGCTCCCTCATGGCGACATTGAGGACGATCTCCAATCTTTGGAAAATTGAGCGGCAGAACCGGAACGTGCAGGAGATCGCCCGACTGGGAGGCAAGCTGCACGACGACTTGGCCAACTTCTGCGGGGACCTGACGGAGGTGGGGAAGGCGCTGGGCAAAGCGCATGAAGCCCATGAGTCGGCGGTGAAGAAACTTTCGGAAAAGAAGGGGAACATTCTCGGGACGGCGGAAAAGCTGCGGGAGTTGGGGGCAAAGACGGAAAAGAAACTTCCGACCATGTTGGGCGACGGGTCTGACTGAGCCGCCGTTAGCGTTTCGTCGGCGTGATGGTCGCCAGCGCGAGGATTCCCGCGCAGGCCTGAATCGCGGCCAAACCGAGCAGGGCGGCACCCATTCCGTGATGGCTTTTCATCCAGCGGAAAAGTTCCGGAGCGACCAATCCGGCCAGGTTGCCGACCGAGTTGATCCAGGCAATGCCGGCGGCGGCGGCCGTT
>CAZZMY010000167.1:0-2207 GCA_964655385.1 uncultured Akkermansia sp. | reverse complement strand
GCCGCCTCCTTCACCGTATCCACCGACACCACGGGAACCCTCTCAGCTGATTACACGACCTCCAAGCTTTATGTGGATGAGTTGGCCAGCGATGCCGTGCCCATCACCATTTCTTTCTCCCCCGGGGTCAGTGCCTCCGAAGTCGAACTCTGGACCAACCTCAACAATCGTGACCGTGCGGGGCAGGACGCGGACGGAGACGGCATCCACGACGGGATCCTCCCTCCCGCTGCACCGACCAATAAGCCCGCGGGTTACACCTCCGGCGTCTATCCCACTAATGGGTATTTTTATGCCATCCCCCTCACCGGCTCTGGGGGCACCTATTCGATCACCACCAACGCCGTCAAAACCGGCGCCTATCGTCTGACCGGCCGTTACAAAATTGCCGGACAAAATACCTGGACTTGGTTCAGTGGTCGCGACCACTGCATCACGGTTGCCCCGAAGCTTGCCCGCAACATGACTGTATATGAAATCAATGTCTTCAATGTGAACGCGACGGGTCCCGACTTTTTTAGGCGTTCCACACTGGAGTCCCTGTCCAACACCAACAATGGTCGGGTCAATTTGGCCTCCTTGCGCAACATGGGGATCAACACCCTCTGGTTCCAGCCGATTCATCCGAACGGCGTCGAGGGACGGGAAGTCTTCAACGGATCGGCCTACGATCCGGGCTCTCCCTATGCGGTAAAAAACTTCTTCGAGGTGAATGAACTCATGACCACGGCTTACAACGGGGGCAGTTCCACCACCGCCAATCGGGCCGCCTCGATGCTGGCCTTTTCCAATTTCGTGGCTGATGCCGATGCCAAGGGGATGAATGTCATGCTGGATGCCCCTTTCAACCACACCGCCTGGGATTGCGAGGTCTCCACCCCGGGTCTCCCCATTTTCGCTGAAGCGGTGAATACCTCCGGGTGGAATGCCACCGACAAGATCAAGGATAAGGAAGCCCGCTTTTACTCCTCCAACGGCGGGGCCGGAACTGCCTACTCGGTCCCCGCCAACTCGGCTGCAGATATCGCCACCGCCCCCGACCGCAATGACTTTGGCAAGTGGGCGGATGTGAAAGATGTGTTTTTCGGCCGTTATACCACCTTGGTCACCGGATTCCCGACGGATGTCTCCAGTCGCGCCACGGTCGCCCTTGAGAATGACCAGATGACTTGGGATGATCTAAAAGGAGCTGCCGGATCTAACGGGGCTGTCACCCGCGCGGTCTGGAAATATTTTGCCCGCTATGTCCCCTACTGGCTCGAAAAGACAGGCCTTCCGGCAGGAAGCAGCAAGGCCGATCAGGCTTTTAAGGGTATCGATGGTCTCCGTGCCGATTTCGGACAAGGCATGCCTCCCCAATTCTGGGAATACGTCATCAATGTGGCCCGCACCCACAAATGGAGCTTTGTTTTCATGACCGAATCCCTCGACGGCGGAGCCGTAACTTATCGCTCCAACCGCCACTTTGATATTCTGAACGAGAACATCGTGTTCCCTTGGCAGGCGGCCACCACCACGACTGCCCACCGGGACATTTTTGAGACCCGACGCACTTCATACGGACAAGGCTTGGTGCTACTTAACAACACCTCCCACGATGAGGCTGGCTACTCGGATCCTTGGGAAGCCTTTATCCGTTACACCGTGGGTAGCACGCTCGATGGTGCACCCATGGTCATGTATGGACAGGAAATTGGCACCGCGGCCAACCTCAGCTTCGATAAATACGAGGTGAATTTCGGAAAAAACATCCCCCACTTTAAGGCTTGGAACTCCATGCAACCTCAGTGGTCTGCCTGGAACTCGAATACTTTTGGGGTGAAAAATCTCATCCCAGCATACTCCGGCGCAGGGAAAGCCCGTGAATTCAGCCCAGCCTTGCGATCCTCGAGTCGCTGGTTTTTGAACCCCAACGGAACGACCACCGCCGATCCGAATATCTTTGCCGTGGCTAAATATGAGGAAGCGAACGCCTCCCCCGCCACGAAAGATGTTGTGCTGGCTTTTGTGAATCTCAAGCGGAGCAACTCCTCCGCCAACACCTTTGGCATTCCCTCGGGTTTAGGAACCCTGCTCGGGATCAAATCCGGGCGAACCTACAATGTGCGCAACATTGCCGCCTATCTCGGCCCCAATAATGAGTACCCTGACCGAAGGGACAAATTCCTCTGGGGATCCAATGGCATTACCGGAGCCAACATTCTGGC
>CAZZMY010000166.1:0-2216 GCA_964655385.1 uncultured Akkermansia sp. | reverse complement strand
TCACCGCATCACTTTCCTCCATCACCCACCCCACCGAGGCCACGATTCGGGTCCACGCCCCCGAGGCCTGTGCCATGAACTCTTGGAAAATCTGGATCGTTCCAGCGAACCTAACCGTGGAATCCAGCAAAGTTCTCGTCACTTCTTCTTTTGCAGAGGCGCAATCCAGCCTCCATCAAGGAGGAACCGTCCTTTTCTTACCCCTTCAGGGCTCCATCAAACAGAGACAGGACACCTCTTTCCTCCCGGCCTTCTGGAGCCCCGTCTACTTTACGAATCAGGCCGGCACGATGGGGCTTCTCATCCAAAACCAACATCCGGCCTTGGCCGATTTTCCGACTGAAGAATATTGCAACTGGCAGTGGTGGAGCCTGCTCACCCCTTGCGCTGGATCGGTCGTCTTGGATCAGGTCAAGCAGATCCAGCCCATCGTCCAAACCATCGACGCCTTTTCCCGCAACCAAAAGCTCGGGTTGCTTTTTGAAGCCAGGGTTGGATCCGGACGACTGCTCGTCTGTTGCGCGAATCTGAAGGAAGAGGCGTTGCAGGATCCCATCCGGTGCCAGATGCGCGCCAGCCTGACCCGCTATCTGACAACCCCTGCCCCGCCCAACCTCGCTAAACTTTCTTCTACGGAACTCAACCGTCTCTTTTGTGATCTCCCCCCACAGGAAATCCTCCAAGGATATGGGGCGAAGGATCTTGAGCCTGTTCCAGTCAAGAAATGACACCCCCCGCCGTTCTTTTCGTTTTTCTCCTCTCGTTCGCGACCCTGTTTTCGGAGGTTGCTAAACCTGCAGTTCCGCTTTTTCGCGATCGAGATACGGTTTGCTGGATCGGCGACAGCATCACCGCCAGTGGCCTCTATCACTCCTACATTCAGCTCTACTACGCGACCCGCTTTCCTTCCAACCGCATTACCTTTGTCAACTGCGGCATTTCTGGCGATACCGCCTCCGGAATGATAGATCGAATCGACAAGGATGTTTACTCCAATCATCCCACCGTGGTCACCCTAAGCGCCGGAATGAATGATGTGAACCGCAACCTTTACTCCGCAACCAACTCTCCAACCAACGCTTTGGCCCTGCAAAAACAAGCCACGGAGAGCTACAAAAACAACATCGAAAAGCTGGCCGATTCCTTCGACCAACACCACCTTCGGCAGATTTTCCTCACTCCGACCCTATACGATGAGGAAGTGGAGTCTCCTGTCGAAAGCCTACGGGGAGTCAATGGAGCCTTGCGGGAGTGCGCTGATTTTGTCCTCCAATTCGCAAGGTCCAGAAACATGCCCGCCGTCGATTTCTGGCACCCCATGGATGAGCTGAATCGAAAAATGCAGAAGCGCGACCCGAAGTTCACCCTCACCTGCAAGGACCGGATTCATCCGGGACCGGCTGGACATCTGGTGATGGCTTATCTGTTCCTCGATCAAACCGGAGCACCCCGGGATGTCTGGCGCCTCTCTTTGAATGCAAAATCCTCCCAGATCCTATCCCAGTCGAACTGCCAAGCCACGGCCTTGAACTACGATTCACAGAGCCTCACTTTCACGAATCGGGAATTTGCCCTCCCCTTCCCTTGTATTGCGGATGCAAAAGATGCCTTCTCTTGGGTACCTTTCGATGAACGGCTCAATCAGCAGATCCTTCAGATCTCCCATTTGGGTGAAGGAAACTACCTCCTCCGAATCAATCAAACGGAGGTAGGTCAATACTCCGCGACGGAGCTCGAAAAAGGAATGAACCTCGGCATCAACCCCAAGACACCCCAAGCCGCACAATCTCAGAAGATTGCGGCATTGTGCCAAGAGCACTACATCCTTGGAAATACCCTGCGGACTCTCCGCCGGGTCGAGATGAAACACCTGCAAGGAGTCGCCCTGGCCAATCGCTCGGCCGTGGAAACGGCCCTGCAAAAACTCATCCAGGAAAAACAGGCACAGAAGAATGATCCGGGCGCCAATTCCGGCTACTACATCAAGACCGCCCAGACCTACCTCAAAGAAAGTCGGAACGAACCAAACATCCATCTTCGGCTGAAAGCCATTGAGGAAGAACTATATCGTATCAACCAGCCCCAGGCTTACCGCTACTCGCTCCAACGCTCTTCCTAATCTTTATCGGTCCGAAAGGGCCACGCTGGCAGATTCGACGCATCCGTCAGATTGGCCTCGAGCGGCCGGTTACACCACGCATACCGCACGTAGGCCG
>CAZZMY010000165.1:0-2239 GCA_964655385.1 uncultured Akkermansia sp. | reverse complement strand
GGATGGCGGCCCATTTTTTCAATTTGGCCAACGCATCCAGACGCAGGAGCAAGCCCCGGCCTTGTCGCACGGGGGGAAGGGCCAGCACCCCCTCGGGATCGTTGTGCCGGCTGAGGAATTCGGCCAAGGCCAACTGATCCTCCTCCAGCCCTCCGGACCACGTTTTTTTTACCTCCTCCAATACGGCCGCCCGCCAGTCGGGGTGAATCTCGAGTTGGAGGGATTTGGCCGTCAGGCGGTCCGCCGTGGAGGCGCGTGGATCCAGCTCGATGATCTGGATCAGTTTTTGCGTCTCATTTTCAGTTCGTTCGGCAGTAGCCAGCAAAAGGCGGCGAGCGCTCATCCCAGTGGCATCGTTTTTTGCGGCAATCTTCAGTAGGGTGGCCCGGCCGGTGGCTCGTACGGCCGGATCCGAAGCCTCGATCTGGCCTTTGGCCAAGACCAAGTTGGCCTCCCCTTGCTGTCCCTCGGGGGCTTTCTCCACCGTGTCCTTCTCCAGTGCCGCGGCTTTCTCCGGCTCTCCTCGTAGCCGCAAAAGACTGGCGGCGATTTCGGCGATCTTCGGATTGGCCCGACCCGCGATGCCGATTCGGTGGAGAAATTCATCGGCCAAATCCAACCGCCCCGATTGGATGGCCACCCGTAGGTAAGCCACCTGATCATCCACGGTGGATTTGTCGCTTTCGGCCACGGATCGGCGGTAGACTAAGCTCTCGGCGGATCCTGATCCCTCGTACATGTCGGCCAGCATTCGGAGAGAACGGAGATTTTGGGGGTTGAGCCCGTGCGCCGATTTGGCGGCCTGGTAGGCCTCGATCAGCGAGCCTTTTTTCAGATTCTGATCTGCCTGATTCATCAACCTCTCGGCACGCCAGGCTTTCAGGGCACGATAGGCGGGAAGGGAAGCCCCTCCCAAAACGGTCAAGATGAGTAGACCAACCACTGCGAGGGCGATTCGGCCTTTGATCCGGGCTTGGAGGGCTTCTTTCTCCTGTAGTCCCATGAAACCACTTTAGCCAAAGTTGTCATTTAACCCAAGCCCTCCCGCAGGCTTGGCGGGGGTGCCGGGGGACGCTACAAAGTATGGTTTCCGGCAGTGTAGCTCAGCCTGGTAGAGCAAGGGACTCATAAGCCTTGGGTCGGGGGTTCAAATCCCTCCACTGCCAAGCCTCTGACTCGCCTCCCTGTGCCATTCCCGCTAGGCAGGGAAGATGGCTTTTTCCACGATTCTTTGGGTTCTCTTTGGCGCAGGACTGGTGGGGGGCCTTTTGGCCCAAGGATTGCGGCGGAAAGAGGGGCCGGAAACCCCTTGGCTCTGTCTTGGGGGAACCTTTGCCGGGGGGGCGTTTTTGGCCGCGGCCCTTTTCGATCTCGGCCCTGAGGCGGTCAAGGACCTGGGATGGGGGACCTCTTTTTTGGCGGCGGGAGGGGTTTTTCTGGGCCTGCGTTGGTTGGATCAACGCGGGCATCACGCGCATGCGGAGGTCCACGGACATGGTCACCATACCCATGGAGCGGGCTCCGCCACCAAGCCGTGGATTTTGGGCGGGATGTTGACCTTTCACTCGCTGTTGGAGGGGTTGGCCCTCGGCTCGGTCAGCTCGGCAGTCGCCAGGGAGGCTCTAGCCTTGGCTATTCTTTTCCACAAAGCCACCGACACCTTTGCCCTGGCCATGACTTTGGGACGCTGGGGCGTTTCGTCCGAGAGGATTCTCTCGGCCACCCTCTTGCTGAGCGCGGCCAGTCCGGGCGGGGCTTGGCTGGCTTCCCGGGTGGATCTTTCCGGGCCGCATCTATTCCACGGAATCCTTTCCGCCGCCACCGCAGGCACGTTCCTTTACCTGGCCGGATCCGATCTGCTCGTTCCCGAGCTGAAGGAGACCGAAGGCCGGGCGGGGAAAATTGTCTCCGCGATTTTTGGTTTCAGCGTTGTCGCTGCCGCCACCTTTTTGGCGCACGGGTAAGGCTTGATCACGGATGGCTGGGTAGGGCCCGACGTCCCGGCGGGCCGCATTGAATCTTGTCAACCCGGGCTTAGGTAGGGCGCCCTCGATGAGGGCGCCTAGCTGAAAGTTTAAACGTTGAGCCTCGATCTAGGCGGGTTCATCGAGCCCGCCCTACCTAAAGCTTGTATTCTGAATACTCAAATTTGCTAGGGCCCGTTATCCCCAACGAGCTGTGTTGAGGCCTTGAAACTACTAGTTTGGTCTCGGCCCGCCCGGAGGTCGGACCCTACCTA
>CAZZMY010000164.1:0-2285 GCA_964655385.1 uncultured Akkermansia sp. | reverse complement strand
TTAAAAAAAGAGCGCATCCTTTTTCCCTTTCCCCGGTTCAATCCCACATGAAAACAACCACACAAGACACAAGATGGAAATCACAAGACAAGGGAAACCAGGCGCCGGCCCGCAACGGCGGAGGGGAGAACGGTGAGAGGAGGGGGCCCGACCTCTCGGATCGGCTGTTGGCATTTACCGCCAACCTGCTCGGTCTCGCGGGAAGCCTGCCGGAAGACCGCGCGGGTGGTCATCTGGCGGAGCAGTTGCTCCGTTCCGGCACCGCAGCCTACTTCCGGCATGGTGAGGCGGAGGGGTCACCCTCGGCCAAGGAGTTTGCCGAGAAGTTCCGTGCCTGTTTGTCCGAGTTGAGGATCTCGCGCCGGGCGTTGCAACTTTTGGCCAAAGCAGGGATTCCTTGCGACGGCCAGGCGGTGAGGACGGCCTTGGAGGAGGTCGATATTCTAATCCGCATTTTCTTTTCCAGCATCCGGACGCTGGAGAACAAAGCGGCCGCCTGAGGAAACGGTCGCGCCGGGATGCGGCCGGCCCGGATCCCCTAAAAAGGGGAAGAGCCGGGCCGGTCGCCCTCGGCATTGTTTCTCAAGGCGGAGAGTGGGTAGAATCGACCTCGAAAGATCTATGGGCCAAGTAGCCATCTCCATGCCCCAGTTGGGGGAGTCGATTGCAGAGGCCACCCTGATTCGTCTCAAGGTGAAACCCGGAGACAAGGTGAAGGCGGACCAGGAGATCGCCGAGGTCGAGACGAACAAGGCGGTGATGAGCGTGACCACCTCCTACGGGGGTGTTTGGAAGGAGTGGAAGGCTCAAGAGGGGAGGAGTTATCCGGTTGGATATGTCTTGGGACATGTGGAGTCTTCGGAGGCAAAGGAAGTAAAGCAGGGAGAAAAGTCCTCTAAAAAAATATCGGCGAGTGGGCAGAAGGAGAGGGAATCCAAGGCGGGAACGGAAAAGAAAGCTAAAAACGGATCGGTGACAGTTTCGGGAAACGGGAATGGGGGAGGGGTGATTCCCACTATCAAGGGTTTGCCGGTGCCGGCCCGGGCGGCGGGAGCGAGTTACATGTCCCCGCGAATGAAAGCCCGGATTGAGGAGTTGGGTCTGCATGCCGCGGATTTGGCAGGGTTGGCTCCCAGCGGGGCGAAGGGGAGGGTGACGATTGAAGATTTCGAGAGGTTCATTGCCGACCTGGAAAAACAGAAACTAACGCCGGCTTCCTCGATGCGGGTGGCGGTGGCGGATGCCATGCGGCGGAGTTGGACCCGCCCTCTGGCCACGGTGGGTCGATCGGCCCGGATGGACGCCCTCTTGGCCCACCGAAAAAAACATCCTGCCAAGCCGGGACCGACGCTTTACGCCGTACGGGCATTGGGCATTGCCTTGGGGGAGAATAGCGTGCCGGCCGGAAGATTGGTGGGGGATCGGATCGTGCACCCAAGCTCCATCGATATCGGCTTTGCGGTGGAGGCGGAGGATGGGGTGTTGGTTCCGGTGTTGCGAAAAGTAAACCAGACATCCCTGGACAAATTGGTGGGGCTTTATGCTGAGAGGATGCAGCAGGCCAAAGAGAGGAAACTTCCGGTTGAGGCTTTGGGCGGTTCGGTCGCGGTGGTGACGAATTATGGAACCTTTGGGCTGGAGTGGGCGACGCCCATTCCATTGCCGGAACAGAGTTTGGTCTTTGGATTGGGGGCAGGAAAAACCGTGCCGGCATGGGATGCAGCCTCGAAGTCCTTTCAGCCCGTGACCGAAGCTCCTTTGACCTTAAGCTTTGATCATCGGGTCATCGATGGCGGGGCTGCCGGACGACTTCTGGCCCGCGTGGCGGAGCTTTTGGAAAATCCGGAAAAGCTTTAAGACGATCGGTTTGCAAGGCGCACGGCAATTTCGGCCGAAAGAAGAACCAGCGGCAAGCCGCCGCCAGGATGGGTGGTGCCGCCCACAAAGTAGAGATTGCGGAGGAGCTTGGAACGGATCGGGGGACGCAGAAATGAGGGAACCATTCCGTGGGAGGCCCAGCCGTAAAGAGAGCCTCCCACCACGCCATCCCTGGATTCAAAATCGGCCGGGGAGATCCATTCCTTGTGGACGACCTTGGCCTCCAGCCCGGGCAGAAACTTCTTGTCCAAAATCTTGATGATGCGGTCGGCGTATTCCGGGGATTCCTTGGCCCAATCGATGTTGGTGGTATCGGCCGGGGCATTGACCAAGAGAAAATAGTTATCGTGTTCCCGGGGCGCGGAGTCCGGATCGGTTCGTGAATTTACGCAGAGATAGATGGTGGG
>CAZZMY010000163.1:0-2352 GCA_964655385.1 uncultured Akkermansia sp. | reverse complement strand
AGGCGGTGGAATACCTTCACGCGGATCCCGATACCCACGCCATCGTGATGATTGGTGAGATCGGTGGGTCCGAGGAGGAAGAGGCGGCGGAGTACATTCGGGCCCGGGTGAAAAAGCCGGTCGTTTCCTTTATCGCTGGGGCCACGGCTCCCCCGGGAAGAAGGATGGGCCATGCGGGTGCCATCATTTCTGGAGGAAAAGGGACGGCCCAGGCCAAGATCGAGGCCTTACAGAAAGCGGGAGTGCGGGTGGCCAAGACCCTCAACGATATTGGCGAGGAAGTGACCAAGGCTTTGGGAAAATAAGATGAGCGAAGGAGCCGCATCGCCAAAAATTATTGCCAAGGGGTTGGAGGGCGTGGTGGCGACGGCCACCGCCATTTCCGATGTGCGGGGGCTGGAAGGAAAACTGATCTATCGCGGGTACGACATTGATGCCCTTGCCGGGCATGTGAGTTTTGAGGAGGCCAGTTATCTCCTGTGGCACGGAGATCTGCCGAATAAAAAGCAGTTGCAGGAGCTCAAAAAGGCTTTGGCGGCCGATCGGGAACTGCCTGCAGGTGTGGTGGAATATATTTTGGCTGCACCGAAGGATTCCAGTCCCATGGACATTCTGCGGACCTGTATCTCCATGCTGGGGCTGTACGATTATGGGACCACCGGACCGGAGCATGTGGAACTGAACCGTCAGCGCCAGATCTCCCTCACAGCCAAGATCGGGGTGATTGCGGCTTATTTTCATCGGGCGAGGAGAGGGCAGTCCTTGCCCCCGGTGCGCAAAGATCTGGGGGAGGCCGCGCATTTTCTGTATCTGCTGAACGGGCAGGAGGCGGGTCCCGAGGCCGTGGCCACCTTGGATATGGCTTTTGTTCTCCATGCGGATCACGGGATGAATGCGTCCACCTTTGCGGCTCGGGTTTGTGCGTCGACCCTGACGGATATTTATTCGGCCATCAGCACGGCCATCGGAACACTCAAGGGCCCGTTGCACGGGGGGGCGAACGAGGGGGTGATTCACATGTTGCAGGAGATCGGCACGCTGGACCGGGTGGATGCGTGGGTGAAAGAGCAGTTGGCGGCGAAAAAGAAGATCATGGGCATTGGACACCGGGTTTACAAAGTGTTGGATCCGCGGGCCCCGCATTTGAAACGGATGGCGGAAAAGCTGACCAAGGAATTAGGAGAAGCGAAGTGGATTGAGATGAGCGAGCGAATTGCCCACATCATGCGGACGGAGAAGAAGCTGGAGGCCAACGTCGATTTCTATTCGGCCACGGTGTACTACAGCCTCGGGCTGCCGACGGATCTGTTCACCCCAATTTTTGCCGTAGCCCGGACGGCGGGATGGACGGGACATGTGTTGGAGCAGTGGGCGGATAACCGGTTGTTCCGTCCAGACAGCGAGTATGTGGGTCCGGCGATTGGCCGGAAGGTCGTGCCGATCGAAAAGCGCTGATTCTGCGTCGAGAGCTCTCCGGCAAGCTCTATGTGTTAGTGAAGCCTAGATTCTAGGCCAAGAACGGGTTGACCAGATCCACTCCGGTCTTGGCGAAGTCCTGACGATTGCGACTGGCGACATGGAGGTCATGCACCAGTGCAGTCGCGGCGATCAGGCTGTCTTTGACCGGCATGGAGCGTCCGGTTTTTCGCAGTTGGGCCAGCAGTTCAGCCCAGCGGAACCCGGTGGGTAAATCCCAGGGTAAGCAGGGAAGTCCCGCGAGTCCTTCCTGAAACCATCTTTCGAGCCTTCGACGTTTTTGTCCGGTGGGGAGAAGTAGGATACCAAAGCGGATCTCCCCGAGTATGACCGGGTTCACCACCAAGTCGGCTTCGTGTCGGTCCAACCACGTGAGGACATGTGGATTGGGAGAAGGTTTAGTGGCTTCGCAGAGTACGTTGGCGTCCACGAGGTATTTCATAGGCGATCGGTGGACTCGGAAGGAATGGGTTGGAAGTAGCCCGGGGAGGGGCAGGACTGAAGCCAGGAAAGAAGACGGAAGCCCTTGGGGCGAGCTTGGCGGGTTAGCTGGTATTTGCCCTCTGCCAGGCGGCGGACGGTAAAGGATTCCCCAGCGTTCAGATGATCCTGCCTCCGAAGTTCAACGGGAAGAACCACTTGGCCTTTGCTCGAGAGTACCGTGTGCATAAAGTAAGATTACGTCTTACTTTTACCCGGTCAAGGCAGCCGCTGCAAGAGGATGGAGGAGATAGGATATAAAAGATGGGAGCTAGGTGCTTCTCGGGCCCACCTCTTCGATATCCCATCTGCCATCTCCTGCCCCGACCTGGTCGGGGCTTATCCCGGCGGTAGTTCTAGCTTTCGGGCCGCCGGAAAAGCAGATACCATTTCAAC
>CAZZMY010000162.1:0-2374 GCA_964655385.1 uncultured Akkermansia sp. | reverse complement strand
GTGCTCCTGAACCTTTTTTTCCTCGGAGGATAATTTCTTCAAATCGGGGAACACTCGCCGGTTGTCAGGGTCCTGAGCCCCAGTCATGCCGATTTCGTCGCCGTAATAGATCATGGGAACTCCGGGGCTGGTGAGGACGAAGGTGAAGGCCAGCCGAAGCTTGGCATAGCTGGATGGGTGGTCGACCTTGGGCGGTTTATTCCATCCGATGACGAACTCGTCCGGTTCCTTAAGGTCTGGCAGATCTCCATCGGCATAGGCGAGGAAGCGGGATTTGTCGTGATTTCCCAGCAGAGGCGACATGGTGGTTTCCGGTCCAAAGACACGGTCGGAAGCAAGGGCCGAGGTTTCAAGCGAAGTGAAATCCTCGGTGCCCATGCCGAAAGTCGCTAGGATCGAATCGTACAAGGGAAATTCGAACTGACCATCGAGCCGGTTGGGCCCGATGAAGGAGTTGATGCCTTTGCGATCCATAAAAGTTTCACCGACCAGATAAAAAGAGTCCAAAGAGGCCTGCGGAAGGCGGGAGCGCAACCCTTGGCGAAACGAGGTCCAGAATTTGGGAGGGATGTGTTTGACCGCATCCAAGCGGAAGCCATCGAGATCGAATCGCCGGACCCAGTCGGCTGCATTTTCAATCAGATAGTTGCATGCTTCAGGATTGTCATAGTTGAAGCGCGGAAGAAAGGGTTCAAACCAAGTGGTGAATTGGGTTTCGTTGTCCCACTTGCGCAGGTTCCTGGTGCCGTCGGGCAGGGCCAGTGAACCGAACCAATCGGGGTGTGCCCGGTAAGCGGGATGCTCCTCGTGGACATGGGCCAATACGAGATCGAGCAGTAGATGTAATCCCTTCTTTTTCGCCGCGGTTGCCAGGTCGGTCAGGGCCTTATCCCCGCCGAAACGTTTTTCCACCTCCGTGGATGAGGTTGGCCAATAGCCATGATAACCGGTGTACCAACGGTGAGGTTCCTTAAACTCCTGATAAGGAACCAGGGGGTTCTGGTTAACCGGAGTCAACCAAAGGGTATTTACCCCAAGCTTTTCGAAGTAACCTTCCTCGATCATTTTCCGAAGACCGATGAGGTCACCCCCGTAGTATTGAGCCGGTGTTTCCACCTTGGGGTCGGGCTTTGGGTTGTTCGAGGGATCTCCATCGACCATGCGGTCAATGAACGCCATGTACATGATGAGATCGTGCCGGTCCGAGCCAAAGGCAGGGTCGGTGCCTGCTCTGGCACGTGCAGGAAGAGTGGGCGTGCCGTCGGAACTGAGGCCCATGAGACGAACCCAGGCCAGGGGAGGTACGTCTTTGGTTGCGACGCTCCAAGAGCCATCGGGTAGGGCATCAACCGGAAGTTCCATGGATGTTCCGTCGGGCATTTCTGCCACCGCCAGGGTGGATGAAATTTTTTTACCGGTAGGGGCTACGGAAAAGAATAGGCAATCCAAGCTGCGGCGATCGGCATAAAAAAAGGATTCGCAAGCCAAGGGAACCACCTTCAGCAAAGAATTTTGGTTACCACTTCCGTCCTGAATTTTTTCCGGGTTGGCAGGGTCTAGGGACCAATTTCCATCGATGATGAACTTGTAGGGGTACGATCCCGGAGAGAGAAGCAGGGTTCCTTCCCAGTCGTTTTTGGAAGTTCTTTTTAAGGGGTGAGAGTTGGGGTTCCATTGGTTAAAGGATCCGGCCACGGATACTGATTTTTCCGATCCGGAGCCGGAAAATTTGAGTTTGGTGAGGGGTGAGGGCTGAATGGCCACGGTAAAGATCGCCTCTAACGGTGAGCCTTTGGAGGATGTCACTTTGAGAACCAAGGCCTCCAAACCATTGGCGCCGGTCTGGGTTTGGATCGAGAGAATATTTGTTTTACTGATTTTCGCCTCGATTCCGGGGCGCGGATTCTTGCGGACGAGCTCGATTTTTCCGTCGGGACCGGAATCCAGCCAGCGGGTGAGGTCGAAGTCCTGTGCAGTTCCGCTATCGAGAAACTGAACCGGGATCCATCCGGCATGCGCAATGGATGAATTTTCTGAGCCGATGCCAGATTGCGGTGCTATCCCGGTGATCAAGATCAGGGCGAGTAGATAGAGGAACTGACCTTTCGATGACCTCGGAACAGTGAACATGGATAGTTTCCAAATTATAAGGTGTCAGCCGCTGTAGTAAGAAAATTATCTGCACATCAGTTTAATTGGATCACTTGTAGGGGTGAAAAAGCATCAAATTTAATTACATGTATATAATAATAATTAAACAAACGTAATAATACGAGCGACGCATCACAAAGACCTAAATACACTATATATAGAGAAAACATGAGGACAGAGTACTACTAATGTGTATATATGGGCCAAGAAGTGAATCTTGGTT
>CAZZMY010000161.1:0-2374 GCA_964655385.1 uncultured Akkermansia sp. | reverse complement strand
GGAGCAGCCCAGGTCGCGCTACCCGACGGCACCACCCTGATCGATCTTCGGCTTCGCCTCCGGGCCTTCCGGGAGCAAACCCTTCCTGCCATTCAGGAGGCCTTGCTGACCCGGTTGGTTTCCGAAAGGGATGCCCGCCAGCTGGTTCAGGCGCTCGAACTTCAGCTGAAATTCCGTGAAAATCGGGCCCAGTCTTCCCGGGAACGTCTGCTTGGATTGGGCGATACCTACCGGGATTTTCTTGCTGGTCGTCCCGGAGCAGGCGGCATCACCGAAACGGGGGAACCCGCTGCGTTGGCGGGTGGGGGACTGGACGAGAATTTTTTTAACCGGTTGCTCGGCTTCGCCCAAGTCGGGGCAGACCGGGATTACCTGAAAAAAATGCTCGGTGAAATGGAAGGGGCTCGCTTGCAACTTACGCAGGATGAATTGTCGGTGATGGAGCTTCGCCAAAACTTGGAGCTGATCCGTGCCCTGTTGTCCCGTCGCCCTTCGGAACGTTCTCCGGGTTTGCCCCTGCAGCCTCCCCCCCCGTCGGAAGATCGGGCTCAAGCGGCTGGTGCTGTTTCCCTTCAGGAGTCGGCCGGACAGTTGGGGCGGCTGCTTGATTCTTCCCGTCAACTGGTGGTGGCCATCTCGGAGGCCTACCTGGGTCGCAAGGTGGACCTGTTTGGCATCGCCCGTGGTTTGAAGGTCGTGGAGGTCCGGGCCATGGATAAAGTTCGACTGGGGTTGGCCTTTTGGGCGTGGGGAGTGTTGGGTGCATTTAGTTTGGGGGTGCTCGTCCTTGTGGCTCACCGGATGAGTTCGTTGGGGAGGAGCGTCCGGGCCAGATGACCACGCCTCCTGCTCCCGTTTCCCCGCTTCCTCCGGTGACGGAGGAGGATGATTTTATCTCCCTGGCTCCTCTGTGGGGGCTCGTCCGGCGTTATCGACGATGGCTGGAGTTGTCCCTTTTTTCCGCGCTCCTCCTGGGGACCGGGCTCTTGGCTGCGGCCTATGTTTTTTTGCCGAAAAAAATCCGGGCCGACCTGGAGTTCACCCTGACCTTTCCGGATGCTTCGATGGGAACCTACCCCAACAAGCTTCCGTTCCGACCTGAGGATCTTCTGGAAAACAGCCTGCTTCGCCGCGTGTACGACGGGAATGGGCTGTCCGCCTTCCTGAAGTTTGAGGAGTTCAAGTCCGGCCTTTCCCTGGAGAGATCCGGCAACGATCTTGAGCTTCTGCAGAAGGAGTTCCGTGCCCGGCTCGACGACCGCAAGCTCACTTTGGCCGAACGGGAAAAGATCGAGGCCCAGTACGAGGCGCAGTTGAAAACGATTCCTCCCACCACCTACCGCTTGAATTTCGTCCAATCGGCCCGTTCGGCCCGGTTGATTCCGCCTGCCCGGCGTACCAAGGTGCTTGAGGAAATTCTCCGGGTTTGGTCCTCTGATGCCGTGATCCAGAAAAAGGTCCTCGCTTTTGCCGCGAGATTGCCCGGAGAAATGACCCAACCGGCCCAAGGGCTGGATCCGCTGGTGGCCATGATGGAGTTGATCGAGCGGACCCGTGTGTTGGCCGAGGGATTGGGCGAGATGGCCCGCCTGCCCGGGGGATACCAGGCTGCCCTCGGGGATGGATCACGGTTGGCGGATCTCTTTCTCCAGCTGGAAGTGATTCAGGAGCTTCGCCTACCGCAGGTCCGTTCCGCTCTGTTGGGTAACATTGCCGACCCGGCCCAGGCCTCCGCCGTCGAGCGGGTGTTCCGTTTGCAGGTGAGGATGCGGGAGGACCGTCTGCGTCTCGCGCAGGAAAAGTTGAAAAGTGCGGTCTCCACCTATCGTGATTACCTGGCCTCCCGCTTCACGGGCTCTCTCCTGAAAACTCGGGATGTCGGCGGATCCGGGGCCGCGGGTGGCACCCAACTCCAGATCAGCGACACCTTTTTGACCAAACTGATGGAGTTGGGGAGGGGCAACGAGGATGCCCAGTATCGGGCTTCGTTGGTGGAAAAAATCCGGGCCGCCCGGCTGGAGGTGGCGGCGGAAGATGCAGCCCTGCGGGAAACCCGGGAAATTATCGAAGGCCTCTCCAAGGACGCGGGTGCGCTGGAAAAGGAAAAGGGGACGAATCCGGCCAAGACCAAGGGACCGGCCGGGGAGGTGGTTGAAAATCGTTCGGACTTTTCGGCGGTGCTTCTCCAGGGCTGCCGGGAGTTGAATGCGCTCATCGCTGATTCCGTCAAACTTCGGGCCTTGATCACGGAAACTTACATGAATCCGCAAACCTCCCTCTACCGGATCACCCAGCCTGTGCTGGCGGAGGATGCCTCCGTCCTCACCCCCCGCAACGCCGGGCTGTTTCTGGTGGGATTTGTCGTGCTCGTCTT
>CAZZMY010000160.1:0-2388 GCA_964655385.1 uncultured Akkermansia sp. | reverse complement strand
AACTTTTTGCGTGATTTTCTGCCTGTGGGGAATGCTTGCTGGAAGTTCCATTTCACAGACAGGGGCTAAGCCTGTACCCGGACGCATGCCTATCCCGTCTTTGCCTGCCCCCAGTGCCACCGCAGATGCGGAAAAAAACGAATCGGCCGATCCGGAAATGGTTTCGCCCGACACGATTCAATTCCCCAACAATCCCGTATCCGACTTTCTGCTGATTTATGAAAAACTCAAGGGGGTCACCCTGATCAAAGATGCAAGCCTCTTGGCCGGTGGGGCTAACCTGAGCCTGACGTTAAACCAGCCGGTGGCCAAAGCTGAGGCCATCCGGCTGTTGGAATCGACCCTTTTGTTGAATGGGTACGCTTTTATCGCCGTCGACGAAAAAGCCATCAAGGTCATCAACACCTTGGGAGGAAAAAACCCACGGAGTGAGGGTGTTTTTCTTTTCACCGACGAAAAGTCGTTGCCGGACGGGGAGGTGATCGCTTCTTACGTTATGCCTCTCACTTACCTCTCCGCTGCCGATGCCGTGCCCATCTTTGAGCAGTTTATCACCCTGCATCCTTATGGGAGCTTGGTGCCGGTCCCCATCGCCAACCAAGTGTTGATCACAGAAAACTCCACCCTGATCCGTAGGCTGATCGAGGTTCGGCAACTGGTGGATCAGCCCGCCCCCGAGGTAAAGAGGGAGTTTGTTCAATTGCATCAGGCGGACGCCGACCGGGTGGTGGAACTCATCACCAAGCTTTTTGAGGAGAGGAAAACCTCCTCTGGCGCAACGGGCACAGCCAAGGCGGCCACCGGCCAGGCCACGCAACCTCCGGGGGTTCCCGTGATTCCCGGAGCACCGTCCGCTGGGGGAGCCACCATCACCAGTTCTGAAAGTGGAGCCGACATTCTTCTCATCCCAGACACCCGGACCAACAGGATTCTTGTCTCCGCCCGGCCTACGGACATTGCCTACATCAAAAAACTGATTGCGGATTTCGATATCGCGGTGGATCTCAGCGACCCGTACGAGTATCCGCTCAATTATGTGGCAGCCTCGGACATGCTGCCCATTTTGAACGATCTTCTGCAGGAGCAGTCGGATCAAGCGACGGGGGGAACGGGTGGCGCGACCGGCCAGCCCACCCGCACGGTGGCAGGGGGGATTGGCTCCAATCTGGCCAATGCAGCCAATTCGGCCAGAACTGGAAGCTCTTCGGGTGGGGTCTCCGGGGCAGGGCAGCTAGGCAGTTTGCAGGAGCCGGGAGAACAGCAAGCCGCCCAATCCCTCATCGTGGGCAAAACCCGTCTCATTGCCGATAATCGGGCCAATTCCATCCTGGTGATCGGGCAACCCGAGGCCAAACAGAAGGTGCAGTCGATTTTGGAGAAACTGGATAAGCGACCCCTGCAGGTCTATCTCGCGACGGTTATCGGACAGCTTAGGGTCTCCAATGCGGATGATTTTTCCGTCAACATCCTTCAGAAATATGCCGGCGGAACCACCGGGGCCGCCAGCATCGCGGGCGGACGGAATATTACGACCACCAACACGCCTCTTTCCAGTACGGCGGCGAATATGGCGACGATGGCCAAGGTGGCTCAGTCCGCCTTGGGTGGTTTGCCTGGAGTGCAGATCATGACCTTCGTCGGGAGCGCCTTGGACCTATACATTCAGGCCCTCACGGCCACCGCCAGATTCCGCATTGCCTCGCGACCCGCTATTTTCACGGCGAACAACAAGAAGGCCGTCATTTTCAACGGACAAAAAATCGCCGTTCCCACCAGTACCGTGACGACTTTGGGTGCTGGAGGAAGCGCCACCACCACCTCGGGTTCGCAGCAATCCAACATTCAGTATCAGGATGTGGTTCTGAAAATCGAGGTGGTGCCCCTGATCAACAGCGCCCGGGAAATCAGCCTGCAGATCATTCAGACCAACGACACCTTGGAGAAAGGCATTAACTCCACCACGGATATTGGCGGGGGAGTACAAGTTCCCAAGATCAATACCCAGGAACTGACCACCAGTGTGATTGTGCCCGATCGGGCCACGATTCTCTTGGGGGGGTTAGTCACTCAGACCGATGAAAAAGCGTCCACTGGTGTCCCTTTTCTCTCCACCATCCCGCTCATGGGAAATCTGTTTAAATCCACCAGCGATACCACGGACCGGCAGGAACTGGTGGTTATGATGCAACCCTCCGTGATCGGTGATACCCCCGAGCTCAAAGAGATCAGTCGGACAGAAAGAGATTTGACTGGCTTTTCCTCCAAGGAACTGGCCCCGGTTAGCAGCAATATGGGTGGAAAGTTGTCCCCTGGAGCCTCTGCTTCACCTACGCTGAATGCCGATCCTCAATCCAACAAGAGATCCTGGGACACCCTCTGGTCGAAAAA
>CAZZMY010000159.1:0-2394 GCA_964655385.1 uncultured Akkermansia sp. | reverse complement strand
GCGGTGGAAAAAATCCTCGCTGGGGATGATGCCGATATGGCGGATCTGACCCTGCGGGAGTTGCGTTCCCAAAAAGATGCCTATCGCCCCCTGATGGAGCAGTTGGCCGGCTCCCCTGATCCAAGAGTTCGCACCCGGGCCCGCTTGTTGCTCCGCTTTTGGGCTGAGCCAACGAAAACTCCTCAAGGTCCTTTCTTGGCCGGTTGCAGGTTTCAGTCCTGGGACGATTTGGAGAAATTTTGCTGGGATTTGGCAAGGATTGAGAATCCCGAAGCTGACTTGGAGGAGGGGAAGGCGTACCTGGATGAACTAGGGCAATTGGTGGAAAAAAACCTGCCCCATCGGAGCATCTCCCCCACGGACTCGATTTCCGCGTTGCGGCAAGTTCTGGCCCGGCGGGAGGGGTTTCGAGGAAATCTGGACAACTATTTCGATCCGTCCAACAGCTATCTCCACCGCGTCTTAGTGACCAAGATGGGAATTCCCCTGACCCTAGCCCTGATCTACCTGTTTGCCGGACAGCGCGCCGGACTGGATGTTTACGGAATGAACACCCCCGGTCATTATTTAGCGGGGATGGGGGGCGTGATCTTCGACCCCTTCCATGGGGCGGTCGTGATGTCGGCCGACGATCTTGCCGCGAAGTTCGGGACCGATCGCACCTCATGGGCCAATCCCATGTACATGCGGGCCACCCCGCGGGACACGGCCGAAAGGATGCTGGTGAATCTGCTGAACAGCTACAGCCGTCTGGGGGATGAGGCACGTCATTCGCGCACCGTATCCTGCTTGCAGATGATTGAAGAAAGCATGGGCTAAGCGGTACTTGAACGGTTTTTCAGGGTGAGGCAAATTCAGGCATGAAAAACATTCTTTGGATAACATTCCTGGCCCTCTCTTGCCTTCCACTAGTCCACGCGGAGGATATACCTGCGGTTCCCGTGGTGACCCCGCAGGAGGCTGCTTTGCAGGAGGGAAAACAGGTCAAGGTTAAGGGGGTGGTGGATGGACAGAAGACTTCCGCCAAGGGGATCACGTATCTGAATTTCGGCGGTCGGTTTCCGAACCATGTCTTTAGTTGTGTTTTGCGTTCCAAGGATTTTCCGGATGGGGTGCCCTCCTTTGAGGGAAAGGAGGTGGAGGTCGCCGGATTGATCAAAATGTACGAGGGGAAGCCTAGTATGGACCTTAAGTCCCTGGATCAAATTCATGTGGTGGGTGGCGATGCGGCAAACCCAGCTCCTACTTCCACCGCAAACCCTTCCGGGGGTGAAACGGAGCGTTGAGGTTTTTTGCGCGCCCTTTGGATTCCGGTTGCTTTTGGGTTGGACGATTCCGTATGTTGTTCTGAATGCCCGCTGACACCGAAATTGATCCTGTAGAAGCCATGGAAGGAACCGAAGGTCTTGATCCCAAAACTCAGGAAAAACTGAGTCAACTGACTCCGGGTTCTTTCTGCCATCATCGTAGTTGGGGTGTGGGGAAGATCGTCTCCAAGGACGACGCCTTGCACAGCCTGACCATTGATTTCCGGAGTAAAAAGGGGCATCCGATGGAGTTTGGGTACGCCGCCCAATCCCTCAAGAGCTTGGGGAACGATCACCTCGAAGCCCAGATCCTGCAAAACCCCGGTTCCATCCGTGAGATGGCCGCAAAACAACCCGGGGAAGTCATGAAATTGGCGATCCAAAGCCTGGGTCGGGAGGCGACGACCACCCGACTCGAGGAGGCCTTTGTACCTCATCTTTTCAAACCGGAAGAGTGGAAGAAATTCTGGGAAGCCGCCAAGCGGGCGATGAAAAAGGACTCCAAATTTGTCCTTCCTGCCAAACGGGTGGAGCCCTTGCAATATCTGGAAACTGCCCCGGAAACCAAGGCGGGCAGCATGGATGATCTGCGTGAGGCGGTGGGAGCCAAACGAATCATGGATGTCTTGGAAAAGTTGCAGAAATCGCACTCGGCTTCGGAATTAAAGGGCATGGCGGAGGAGGCCTTTAAGCTGATGGATGCCGCCGCCCAAAAAATTCCCAAAAGTCAGATCAGCCAAGTGGCCGAACTTGCCTTGGCGCGTGCGGAGTTCTGCGCTGCAGCCGGATTGCCACCAGAACCCGGTTCGGTCATCCGTTCGATTCTTCCAACCGAGCCCAATCGGCTGGCCCATGTCATTGAGGCCTTACCGGCCGGCAAGCAGCCCAGATTTTCCGACATGATGTCCGACCTCTTGGGGGAGCGGTGGACGGAACTGCATTTCGCTCTGCTGCCCAAAGCTGCAGGCAGGTTGATGGATGCCATCACGCAACGATTCAAAAAAGCGACCCGTCTGGCCGAATTGGAGGGTGCACTGGATCGTCTTTTGAGAGAAAGACTCACGCATCCAGACCTTATCGTCTGGCT
>CAZZMY010000158.1:0-2430 GCA_964655385.1 uncultured Akkermansia sp. | reverse complement strand
GGGCATCCCCAAATTCACCCGGTTTTTGCGGAATTCGCCAAACGGGCCAAGGTGCACTCGTTTGCCGAGCCGGCCTTGACCTCCGCCCTCGAATTCAACGACGGCAAGATCATGCTCGGCCAGCTGGCCTCCGTGCAGGATGCCAACTGGGAGACAATCCAAAAGCGTCTGGGCGACAAACTCGTGCAGAAACTCTGGTCGTCCGCCGACTTCGTTGGAATGGTCAACTGGACCATGCTGCCCCATATGTCCGCCATCTGGAAAAAGCTGCTCACCGAGTACAAGCCGGTGAAGCCCGGCAAACGGAAGCACATGTTCTTTGATCTGGCCGATCCAGCCAAGCGGATCGAAGCCGACCTGCTGGCCGCCCTGAAAATCATCGGGGAATTCCAGGCCGAAAATGACGTCACTCTCGGCTTGAACGAGAGCGAGGCCTTGCACGTGGCCAAAGTGCTCCGCTTGAAGGGTGCCGCCAAAAATCCCAAGGGTTACGCCTCTTTGGCCGGAGCCATCCGAGAAAAAATGGGCATTCAGGTGGTGGTCATTCACCCCGTGCAGTACGCCTGTGCGGCCGATGCCGAGGGGGAAGTGTTCGTCAACGGGCCCTACACCTCCAAGCCGAAGATCAGCACCGGGGCCGGCGACCACTTTAATTCCGGATTCACCATCGGGCGTTTGCTTGGGTTGGGCTTGGCCCACTCCTTGCAGCTCGCCGTGGCTGCCTCCGGGTTCTACGTGCGCCACGCCAACAGCCCGAATCGGGAACAGTTGGTGCGCTTCCTACAGACGCTTTAAGCCCGCGCCTAGCTGCGCGGCGTTTGGGGAGAGGTTTAGGTTTAAGAAAGTCGGAAGCCCGCGGGGGATATTCAACCTCAGCCTCAAGGCAACCGGTAACGGCCTAGATAAAACAACCAGCTAAGATCTGGCTTTTTTGTACATCTCCAGCGCCCGGACCCGCTGCTTGGAGTGATCCACCATGGGGGGAGGATAGGTCAGCAGATCCGCCTCGGGAACATATTGAGCGATAAACTTGCCCTCCGAATCGAACTTCTCCGCCTGACTGGAGGGATTGAAAATTCGGAAATACGGCTGGGCATCTGTCCCCGTGCCGGCCGCCCACTGCCAGCCTCCGTTGTTGGCCGCCAGATCCCCGTCAAAAAGCTTCTCCATGAAGTAGCGCTCTCCCCACTGCCACGAGATCAGCAAGTCTTTCGTTAGGAAGGAGGCCACAATCATCCGAAGCCGGTTGTGCATCCAGCCTGTCTGGTTAAGTTGGCGCATGGCGGCATCCACGATGGGGAAGCCGGTCCGGCCTTGGCACCACACTTCAAATTTCTTCCGGTCGTTTTCCCACTCCACCCGGTCGTATTCCGGCCGGAAGGAGCCGGTGGCCACGTGGGGGAATTCCCAAAGGATCTGCTTGTAAAAATCCCGCCAAATCAACTCGCCGATAAAGATATCCACCTCCCGACGGCAAGAGGGGTCCTCGGCCCTCACCCGCCTGGCCTCAGCCAATACCGTCCGCGGGGAGATCGTGCCAAAACGCAGGTGCGGCGAGAGACGGGAGGTGGCGTCGGCAAGGGGAAGATTCCTTTTTTCCCCGTAGCTTCGAAGATTTTTGGCGGCAAACGCGCGCAGGGTTTCCCGCGCCACTTTTTCGCCTGCGGGAGGAAGAGAGATATCACACGGAGCGATACCCAGCCGATCCCGCGGGGGCAAAGCGGCCCGCTTGATTCCCTTGACCGGAGTCAGTTGTCGGGGCCGGGGGAGGGGATCTTGGGGGGGGAGAGAGAGCCAAGCTCGGGAAAAGGGGGTAAAAACCGTGTAGGGCCCCCCCGCCGCTCTTTGCACCTTTCCAGGCGGATGAATTAACAGGTCGTCACAGGGAATGGTTTCCATTCCGTGATCCCGCGCAATCTCCTCCACTTTTTTATCCCTCTTGCGGGAATACGGCTCTACATCCTTGTTATAGAATATTTTTTTAGCTCCGATTTCTTTGGCTAAGGCAAAGAGCTCAACCTCCGGTTTGCCCTTTCGGACTATAAGGTGGTTTCCCACCGCCTCGAGATTGGCCGAAAGGCTCTCCAGGCACGCATGGAGGTAAGCGGGCCGCCGAATTCCGACATCCGGCGCCGTCAAAATGGCGGGGTCAAAAATAAAAACGGGGGCAATCGGTGCCCCTTCCGAAGCCGCTTGATGAAGTGCGGTGTGGTCGGAAATGCGCAGATCCCGGCGAAACCAAACGATGACGGGAAGCGCGGACACTTTTTTTTTCTAGCGCGGCGCGCGCGCATCGCACGCGCAAACCGTGGGCGTTTCTGTTTTTCCCTCGAGAAACGGGATTTTTATGCGGGGATATTTTGTCAAGCGATCTTCGAAAGAAAAATTTTTGATAAAAATAAAATTTCCTCTTGCAGAGTTTCTTTCATT
>CAZZMY010000157.1:0-2482 GCA_964655385.1 uncultured Akkermansia sp. | reverse complement strand
CAGTTCAACGTCGATTTCCGCTCGGTGTACGCCACGGTTTTGGAAAAGCACCTCGGCGTGAAATCTGATCCCATTCTGGGAAGGTCCTTTCCGCTGCTGAACGCTTACGGATAAAGAAGCGAGCCGAGGCACTCCCTCCCAAAACAGACAACCCCGGTGGTTTCCCACCGGGGTTGTTTCGAGGATGACCGGCTTTAGGCCGAATCAGACATCGTAGTACATCGAGAATTCATGCGGATGAGGACGCAGGCGCAGAGCGTCGTAATCCTTCACACGCATTTCCAGGATCGTCTCGATCATATCCTTGGTGAACACATCTCCCTTGAGCAGGAAGTCGTGATCCTTCTCGAGCGCTTGGGCCGCGCCGAGGAGGGAATCCGGGGCGCTTGGCACCTTGGCGAGCTCCTTGGGGGGAAGCTCGTAAAGGTTTTTGTCGAGGGGGTCACCCGGATGGATCTTGTTTTGGATGCCGTCCAAGCCCGCCATCATCTGCGCCGCGCAGGCGAGATAGGGGTTGGCTGCAGGGTCTGGAGTACGGAACTCGATGCGGACCGCCTTGGGATTCGACGAATAGGTCGGAATCCGGATCGCCGCACTGCGGTTCCGTGCGCTGTAGGCAAAGTTGACCGGAGCCTCGAACCCGGGAACGAGACGCTTGAAGCTGTTCGTCGTCGGGTTGGTGATCGCCGTCAACGCCCGCGCGTGTTTGATGATCCCGCCGATGTAGTAGAGAGCGATGTCGCTCAGGTTGGCATACCCCTTGCCGGCGAAGAGCGGTTTCCCGTCCTTCCAGATGCTCTGGTGGGTGTGCATTCCGGAGCCGTTATCTCCAAAGAGCGGCTTCGGCATGAAGGTCGCGGTCTTTCCATGGCGACGCGCCACGTTGCGAACCACGTATTTGTAGAGATTCACGTTGTCCCCGGTGCGAACGAGGGTGTCGAAGCGGATATCGATCTCCGCCTGACCTGCGGTAGCCACCTCGTGGTGCTGCCTCTCGACATGCACGCCCAGATCCTCCAGGAGAAGGGTGATTTCATTGCGGATATCCTGCTGGGTGTCCGCGGGCGGAACGGGGAAATACCCCTCCTTATGACGGATCTTGTAGCCCGTGTTGGGCAGCTCCTCGCGGCCGCTGTTGAAGATGCCTTCCACAGAATCCACCTGGTAGAAAGCGCCCCGGGTAGAGGAATCGTACCGGACATCATCAAAAATAAAGAATTCCGGTTCCGGTCCAAAGTAGGCGGCGTCGCCGATCTTGGTGCTCTGGAGATATTTCTCCGCACGGAGCGCGATGCTGCGAGGATCCCGCTCGTAAGACTGCATGGTGATCGGATCGATGACCGTGCAAACCAGGCTCAGGGTCGGCTCGGCGTTAAACGGATCGACCATGGCGGTGGCAGGATCCGGGACCACCAACATATCGGACGAGTTGATCGACTTCCATCCACGGATGGAGGAGCCGTCAAAGCCCAGTCCTTCCTTGAAGGTGGATTCCTCCAGCTCTGAAAGGGTGGTGGTGAAATGCTGCCAGGTTCCGGGGATATCGCAGAACTTGAAGTCCACGAGTTTGATGTTGTGGGCCTTGGCAAATGCCAAGACTTCCTTGCCCGTTTTTGCGTTGAGGTATTTCGCTGCCATGGTGTTCTTTCCTTTCTTGATCGCGCCTGATTTGCCGGTCGGCATCTCAGATCGCTTTTTCGCCCTTGTCTTCCGTCCTGATGCGGATGGCTTCATCCACGGGCAGGACAAAAATCTTCCCGTCTCCGATCTTGCCGGTTTTGGCTCCCTTGAGGATGGCGGCCACCGCCTTGTCCACCAGGGAGGCCCCCAAAATAATTTCCAACTTCACCTTGGGGAGAAAGTCCACCGTGTATTCCGAGCCACGATAGATTTCGGTGTGGCCCTTTTGACGGCCAAACCCCTTCACCTCGGTGACGGTCATGCCCTCGATGCCGGCCTCGGTGAGGGCTTCCTTCACCTCCTCCAGCTTGAAGGGCTTGATGATCGCTTCGATTTTTTTCAGTGCCATGTTTGGTTCCTTTGGTTGGTTCAGTTCCCCGTCGGGACGGGGTCCGCGAAAGAGGGCATCATTGATACCCCGCTCTTGCGGTCCCCGTCACGCCGGAAATCACCCTTTAAATGGCCTTCTCGCCCTTGTCCTCCGTCCGGATGCGGATGGCCTCATCCACGGGCAGGACAAAGATCTTACCGTCACCGATCTTGCCGGTCTTGGCGGCCTTGAGGATCGCTCCTGTGGCCTTGGAAACCGAGGCCTCCGGCAAAATGATCTCCAATTTCACCTTGGGGAGAAAGTCCACCGTGTATTCCGAGCCACGGTAGATTTCGGTGTGGCCTTTTTGTCGGCCGAACCCCTTCACCTCGGTGACGGTCATCCCCTCGATGCCGGCCTCCGTGAGGGCTTCCTTGACCTCCTCCAGCTTGAAGGGCTTGATGATCGCTTCGATTTTTTTCAGGGACATAT
>CAZZMY010000156.1:1434-2501 GCA_964655385.1 uncultured Akkermansia sp. | reverse complement strand
GGATATGACAAGATGCCGACGGTCGAACAGAGAAAGATCGTCGGTTACTATCCGAACTGGGGCATTTACCAAAAAGGGTTCCCCGTGACCAAGATTCGGGGGGATCGGATGAATGTGATCAACTACGCGTTTCTGATTCCGCTCGATCGGACGATGCCGACTGCGTGGGATCGGATTGTCTCGACCTACCGTGGCTGGAAATACAGCAATTACGCTGCTTATCTCCAGCAACCGGCGGGCACCAATCTGACGGCGGGGGTCGGGCTGTTCGACGAGTATGCAGATGCGGGGGCGAACAGTGCGGGAGAGGCGCTGACCATGTCGCCCGCCTACACGACCAACAGCAATTTTGGCCAGCTTCAGGCGCTAAAAAAGCAGTATCCAAAACTGAAGACGATGGTTTCGATCGGTGGATGGACCTTGTCGGCCCCGCTCTACTCGATTTCGAGAGATGCCCAGAAGCGGGCGGATTTCGCCAAATCGGCGGTCTATGTCATCGTGAAGTACGGGTTTGACGGCATCGACATCGATTGGGAATACCCAGGCGGCGGAGGATTGGATGGTAGCGGAGTGGCGACGACCAGCGATGGCGCCAACTACAACCTCCTCTTGAAGGCGATCCGGGATGAGATGAATCGTCAGACGGCAATCGATGGTAAGAAGTACTATCTTTCCATCGCGGGCCCTGGTGGTGATGGAAATATCGCGAACTTTGATCCGAAGGCGGTTTCCCAAGTGGCCGACTGGATCAACATCATGACCTACGACTTCCACGGTGGATGGGATTCCTACACGGGGATCAATTCGCCGATGGTGAATATCGATCCGAGTGCCGGTCGCGCGAACTGGTCGGTCCAAGGGGCGACACAAACCTATCTCAACGGATTGAATGGTAAGGGTGGAGTGCCCGCGTCCCAGCTTGTCCTGGGCGTTCCGTTCTATGGCCGGGGTTGGGATGGTGTCCAAGCGGGCCCGAATGGGGATGGTTTGGGTCAAGCTGGGTATGAGGCAACCTCGCCCGGACTGGGGGAAACCGAGTTTCCCTACAACTCCCTGTTCAGTTCCGG
>CAZZMY010000156.1:0-1334 GCA_964655385.1 uncultured Akkermansia sp. | reverse complement strand
GTTCAGCACGGTCGGTTGAGACAACCGACCCTACCAAGGTTGGAATTGCGTTTAAGTGGTGATTTCGACTCGGGTGCCGACGGGGATGAGATCGTAAAGCTGGATAACATCGGCGTTGCGTAGGCAGACACAGCCTGCACTCGCGGGTTGGCCGATGAGGTCCTCCCTATTGGTGCCGTGGATATAGATGTAGCGCTCTTTGCTGGTTTTGTTGTGAGCTTCTTCTCCGTCGAGCCAGAGAATGCGGGTGAGGACGAGATTCTTTTCTTCCAGAGGGTCGGAGGATTTCCAGACACGGCCGGTGGGTTTGCGGCCGATGAAGTGGGTGCCGGATTCGGCATGATCGCCGATCTTTTGGCAGACTCGGTGCCAGCCAAGGGGGGTTTTGTTGCTTTCGGGTTCCGATCCGGTCCCTTTTTTGGCGGTGGAGACAGGGAAGGAGCGGGAGACGGAGCCGTCATCGGAGATGACGTCGAGACGCTGGGCCGAGACGGAGACGCGGAGGTGCACTGGTTGTTAGTTTAAGTTAAAGTTAAGGTTGAAGTTAAGCTGGAAGCTCTGGAGGGCCTCGCTCCTTCGAGGCCGCTTTTGGACGCGGCGGAGCGCGTCCCTACAGAGTTAAGGGGCTTGTGGCTTCGTTCCCTCCGGAGGAAGAACCAGAAGTACGGGCCCTAGGGTGATTTTCCACCAGTGGCCGTTGGTGGATCGTTCGGCAGGGGTGGTAAAGTGGTACTGGTCGAGGCGAAGGCGGAGATAGTTGTCTGGTTTGGATCCGGGTTGAGAAGAGAGGAGGTTCCAGACTTGGGGTGATCCCTGTTGCAATAGTTTCAGGAAGGGGCTGAACCAGCCGGGCAGTTGGCCTCGTTCGGCGGACAGGGCGGCAAACCACATCTGCCAGTCGAGGCGGGGTTGGAAAGGGGCGATTTGCGGCGGTATTCGATCTGGGGGACCGGCTTTGTAAGGAAATTGAATGGGCTCCCATGTTTGACCGTCCGGGCTCTGATCAAGGGTAATTTCCGGGCGGCGGGTCGTCATGACGGCAAAGAGACCATATCCAGAGGTCAGGTGCCAAGGAGCGAGGGAATTTTCCCATGGGGTGCCGGAGGAGCGGCTCAAAAATCCGAGGGTCGAAAGGAGGACCGAAATGGCGAGAGATAGTTGAAGCAACGCGGCGATGGAGGCAAGGTGTCGCCACGGAACGGGGGTCCAGGGCAGAGGCACAGTATTACGGGAGAGAAAAGAAGGGTAGTAGCGGTTATCGATGAAGGTGAGGCAAAGTGCAGCGGTGAGGAGGTTGAAATAGGCGTAGTTTCCGGTGAGGGCGATCAGAGCCA
>CAZZMY010000155.1:0-2522 GCA_964655385.1 uncultured Akkermansia sp. | reverse complement strand
GAGCTTCCATCAAACGTCGCACCAGTGACTGTCAGGTCGTCCGCCGTCGCGGGCGTATCTATATCATCAACAAGAAGAACCCGCGTTTGAAGCAGAGGCAGGGCTGATTTTATATGCCGCGTGTTCTAGGCGTGGATATTCCCGGGGAAAAAAAGGCTGAGTTCAGTCTACGATATGTCTACGGCATTGGGCCGACCCGAGCACGTCAGGTCATCGAGGAAGCGGAAATTCCCAGCGATCTCCGAGCCAAAGATCTAACCGACCAACAAATTAACCGTATCATCGGGGTGATCCAAAGAAACCGTTTCCTCATTGAGGGAGATCTCCGTCGGGACATTCAGCAGAATTTAAAGCGGTTGCAATCCATCAACTGCTACCGTGGAATTCGGCACCGCAAGGGTCTCCCGGTTCGGGGGCAAAGAACTCAGACAAATGCCCGGACTCGCAAAGGTCCCCGCAAGACGGTGGGTGTGATCCGGAGCAAGGACGCCAAGTCCGCCAAGACCTAAAAGCTTTTCATGAGCGACGCTGAAAAAAAGCCTGAAGAAAAGAAGCCCGCACCGGCCAAGGCCGATGGGGCCAAAGCCAAGCCTTCCGCTCCCAAAGCCAAGAAGGAAAAGGGTGGAGCCAAGCCGGGCGGCAAAGATTCAGCCCCCAAGGCCGAGGCGATGCCCGCACCCGAGAGCCTGACGCTTGATGGCTTGGATGATGCCGCCAAAATCAAGATCCCAAAAATCAAGGGCGCCAAACAAATTCAAAACGGTGTCGCCCACATCTTGGCGACCTTCAACAACACCGTGGTTTCCATTACGGATCTCAAGGGCAACGTGATTGCCTGGTCCAGCGCCGGCAAAATGGGTTTCCGTGGTTCCAAGAAGTCGACAGCTTATGTGGCGCAAGTGGTTGCCCAAGACGCCAGCCGTCAGGCGATGGCCCACGGCTTAAAGGAAGTGGAAGTGCGGGTGAAGGGTCCGGGGACCGGACGTGAATCCGCCGTCCGGGCCTTGCAGGCCATCGGGCTGGAGGTCAGCACGATCCGGGACGTGACCCCGGTGCCCCACAACGGATGCCGGATGCGCAAGGCGCGTCGGGTTTAAGGAAAGGAATTTATGGCTCGTTACACCGGTCCGCGTGACAAGATCAACCGCCGTTTTGGACAACCCATCTTCGGAGCCTCCAAGGCCTTGGAGCGGAGAAATTTCCCTCCCGGGGTCCATGGAGCGAAGGGCCGCCGCAAGCAGTCGGACTACGCGGTGGCGCTGGGTGAAAAGCAAAAGATGAAGTACGGTTATGGACTTCTCGAAAAACAGTTTCGGCGCTACTATCAGAAAGCCGTGCAGAGCCGGGGAGTGACCGGTGAAAAAATGCTGCAGCTGTTGGAGACCCGTCTGGACACTTTGGTGGATCGTCTTGGGTTCTCCGCTACCCGCCGAGGGGCCCGCCAAATGGTGACTCATGGGCATATCGCCGTAAATGGCCGCAAGGTGACGATTCCCAGTTATGCCTGTCGCACCGGCGATGTGATCGAAGTGCGGGAACATCCCAAGTCCCGCCAGCTGGGAACCAAAGGATTGGAGACCACCCAGATCCGTCCTGTTCCCGATTGGCTGACCCTGAACAAAGAGCAGTTCAAGGGCACCCTGACAAGAATTCCGACCCGTGAAGAACTCAGCCCCGTGGCCAATGAACAGTTGGTTGTGGAGTTGTATTCCAGGTCGTAACCCTTTTCCCGCCTGCTACCGGCGGGATTGAGCAACCACAGCATCGGCCGTTGGTCCCGTCCCGAGGTAGCGGGGAAGGGGTAACCCGGCCGGAAAGAGAGAAAAGACCATGCCATTGAGATTAGGAAGATTCGAACTGCCGAACCGCCTGCAAAAGGAAGAGGACGGCTCCACGGAAACCTACGCCAAGTTTATCGCCGAGCCCTTTGAGGCCGGCTACGGCCATACGTTGGGCAATTCCTTGCGGAGGGTGCTCCTGAGTTCATTGGAAGGGGCGGCCATCACCAGTGTGAAAATTTCCGGGGTTCAGCATGAATTCAGCACCATTGATCATGTGGTGGAGGATGTGACGGAGATCGTCCTGAATCTAAAAAAACTAAAGTTCAAGCTCCCCAACCGTGAACCTCGTCTGTTGAGCCTGAAGGTCAACAAAGAGGGTGCGGTAACCGGTGCCGATATCGAACTGGATGCCGGAATTGAATTACTGAATCCAAAGGAAGTGATCTGCACCCTGGATAAAAAAGCCAAATTTGAAGCCGAATTGGAGGTCCGGGTAGGACGTGGTTATGCCACTTGGGAGGAAAACAAGCGGGAAGACTCTCCCATTGGCCTGATTCCGGTGGACTCACTATTCTCGCCGGTCAAGAAGGTGAAGTATGAGGTCAAGAACACCCGCGTCGGTCAGCGGACGGATTATGACAAGCTGGTGATCGAGCTCTGGACCGATGGGCGATTGACCCCCGATGAAGCCATGCTTCATTCGGCCGGAATCTTGCGCCATCACCTGGATATCTTTGCCAA
>CAZZMY010000154.1:0-2543 GCA_964655385.1 uncultured Akkermansia sp. | reverse complement strand
AGGATGCCGTGGCGATCAAGGTGACCTCCCCGGGGCAGGATATGCGGTTTGATGTTCCGGTCATAGGGCCGCGGACCATTCAGGCGGCGGCTGCAGGTCGGGTCAGCGCAATTGTGGTGGAATCTGGGAAAACCCTGATCCTCGAAGGCAAGGAGGTTCAAAAACTGGCCGTGCGTCATAAAATCTGCCTCTGGGGCCATACCGCAAAAGGATCCAAATGAGCCAACCGGTCAAAGTCGGGGTGGTGGGGGTGGGGCATATGGGGAAGGAGCACGCGCGCATCTACGCGGAGTCGACCAAGGCCGAACTGGTCGGGGTGTATGATCTGGATCCGCATACCGCCAAAAAAATCGCGGACAAATGTCGGACCCGGGTTTTTGCCAGCCTCGAGGAGATGGTGGATCAGGTGGAGGCGGTCAGCGTGGTGACGCCGACGATCACCCACCTGGCTTCCGCCGGGCCGTTTTTGAGAAAGGGAAGGCACGTGCTGGTGGAAAAGCCGATCGCCATGGATACCCAGGAAGCGCGCGAGATGGTGAATCTGGCGGAAAAGAACGGAGCTAAGTTGGCGGTGGGACATGTGGAGAGATTTAATCCGGTTCTGGCAGCCCTGGAGGAAAGGTTGGGGCGACCGAGATTCATCGAGGCCCACCGCCTTTCCCCCTACCCAGGGAGAAGCACGGATATCGGGGTCGTGATGGATCTTATGATCCATGATTTGGAGATCATCCTGCACTTGGTTCGCTCGCCGGTGGCCTCGGTGGATGCCGTGGGGGTTCCGGTGCTGAGCAAGGCCGAGGATATCGCCAACGCCCGCATCCGCTTTCAAAACGGCTGTGTGGCCAACATCACCACCAGCCGGATCAGTCCGGAGAAGTTGCGGAAGATCCGGGTTTTTCAGGACGATGCCTATCTGTCGCTCGATTACATGAAGCAGGAGGGGGAGATTTACAAGCGGTTGGACGGCAAGATCACGCGGGACAAAATTCCGGTCATGAAGGGGGAGCCGCTAAAAAACCAGCTGGAGGAGTTTTTGGACAATGTCCGGCATGACACCGACCCCCGGGTGGCTGGCACGCATGGGTTTGAGGCGTTGCAGTTGGCTTCGCAGATCTGCGGGCAGATGACGCCCATCGGGGCATGAAGAAGCCGGGAGGAATCGAAGGCGCCCGCGTCTATTTTGTGGCGGGTGAGGCAAGCGGAGATCGGCTGGCCGCCGATCTTTTGCGGGTCTTAAAGAAAAATCATCCGGATTTGCGCGCCTTCGGAGTCGGGGGCCCGATGCTCAAGGCGGCAGGGCAGGAGCAGAGTTTGGATCTGGCGAAGCATGCGGTGGTGGGACTGACCGATGTGCTGAAGCAGTTGCCGAAGTTCCTAAAATTCTTCCGGGAGGTGAAGCACGAGATTGCGGAGGTGAATCCGGATGTGGTCATCCTGGTCGACTATCCGGGCTTCAACCTGCGGTTGGCCAAGGCCCTCCATCGTGGGCCCGATCAGAGGGCGGTGGTTTATTACGTGAGTCCTCAGGTGTGGGCGTGGAAAGCGGGTCGAGCGAAGACGATGGAGAAAATTCTGGAACGTCTCTTGGTGATCTTCCCTTTCGAGGTGGAGTGGTTTGCCCGGCACGCCCCGCAGTTAAAAACAAAATGGGTGGGTCATCCGCTGGCCGATCGCTGGATGGAGCAGAACCATGGAGGGAGAAAGGATGAAGTGCCTTGTGTGGCGCTGCTACCGGGAAGTCGACCCAAAGAGATTGCACGGCATTGGCCCATCCTTTTGCAGACGGCAGAGCGAATTGTGCAGGAGCAACGCAATGTGCGTTTTATCTCTTTGGCGACGGATCATGAGATGAGGCAGAGGTTGGAAGAGGAGTGGGGCAAGCATCCGATGAGTGGGGTGAGTTTGGACATCCTTTCGGGCCAGTCTTTGACCCAGTTGACGCGTTGCACCATGGCCATCGTGGCTTCGGGCACGGCAACCCTGGAGTGTGCGATGGCCGGATTGCCGATGCTTGTCATCTATAAGGCCTCCTGGTTGACCTATGGAATCGGGCGGATGTTGGTGAAGCTACCGTATCTCTCGATGGTCAATGTTCTGGCGGGCGAGAAGGTGGTTCCCGAGTTTTTGCAGGGGGCGGCGAATCCGCAGAACCTTGCCCGGGCCGCCCTGCAAATTCTTCGAAATCCGAGAGGAGCAGAATCGATGGCGGGACGAATCCGGGAGGTGGCGGCGAAGTTGGGCGGGCCGGGAGCAGCGGAGCGGGCGGCGAAGGAGATCGAGGAGGCGATCCGTCTCCAGCGAGCCCTAGTGGTCGCGGCGAAGGAGAGTGTCGGCGATGGCGAGCAGCGGCCCGGCGGAGGCCCCCAAGGGGCGTAAGGCGGAGCGGGCGGCGGAGGTAAGCCGGTCGGCTTCCCGGCGGGCCCCGTCCAGACCCAGCAGGCGGGGATAGGTGGCTTTGCCGGAGGATTGATCCTTGCCGATGCTTTTGCCGAGCTTGGCCTTGGTCGAAGTGATATCGAGGATGTCGTCGATGACCTGAAACG
>CAZZMY010000153.1:0-2578 GCA_964655385.1 uncultured Akkermansia sp. | reverse complement strand
TTGTCCGACTGGGCGATAACCCGTATGGAGTTTTTTCCCGGTGAAAGCCGAATCCTATCCCAACGGCAGATTTTGAAGCTGTCGGGCTGAACTTTGCCTACCGAGGCGCCATTCACTATCAGTTCCACTTCTGGACAGTTGGAATACGCCTTAATCTCGGTGACCGGTTCTTTTCGGACGGTCGCCCGGCGGGATGTCAGATACACCATCGGCTCCGGATTCCAATTGGCCTTGTAAAAATAAAAGGCGTCCTTTTTGACTTTGCGGTCATGGGTAATGAGACCCTTGTCATTGAGTGAGGGGATATTTCCTTCTTTTCGGCCGCGACAGGCAAAATCAAACATGTTCCAGATGAAAGTCCCCCAGATGAGGGGGTCGTTTTTCATGGCGGCCCAATCCCCCTCATGCACATAAGTTTGATACTCCTCGGGATGAAAAGGCCCTCTTGGCTCGGGTCGAACCGGAGCCCCTTCCGAATGGTGGGCAATATTGGCCCCAGCTCCATACTCACTTATGGCGATAGGCTTTTTTACGCTTTTGGAGCGTTTCTCGACGAAGCTTTTCATGTTGGATGGATCAGAATCGTGATACCAAGCCGGATAATGATTGAAGGCCATCTGTTCCGTAACCAAGTTGAAGGATTGGTTGTACTTGCAAGAAGCCGCCACCACGAAACGTTGTGGATCAAACTCCTTTGCGACCGACTGGAGGTGTTTTAATTGCTCATCGCTCGGCGGCATGGGTCGGGTGCCTAGCTCGTTAAAGAGCCCCCACCAAATGACCGAGGGATGGTTGTAGAGCTGGCTCACCATCTCTCGCAGCATTTCCTCGGTATTCTGCCAAAAAGCGCGGGTGTTGCGGGTCACGTTCACGAGCGGAATTTCGTCCCACAGGAGAGTGCCTTGCCGATCATGAATGTCGTGCCAGTTCTGGCTTTGGGGGGAGTGGGCATTCCGAATTGCGTTAGCTCCCATTTCCTGGATCAACTTGGCATCAGTTTCCTCATCTTGCGCCGATAGAGCCCAACCTTTGTTGCGTATGTCCTGATGACGATTAACCCCAAAAATCGGATACGGTTTTCCGTTGAGCAGAAAGCCCTGCCCTTCCTTGATGGCGAAGTCCCGAAGTCCGAGCGGCTGAATGACCTGATCCACTGCCCTCCCTTCCCTTTGCACGGTGACAACGACCCGATAGAGATAAGGTTCCTGCCGGCCGTTCCAACGGTGCGGATCTATAATCTTGAGCGTTTGTACAAATGGGACGACCTCTTCTGAGGGCACATCATTTTCCTTAGAATCCTGGGCCACGACCTGACCCGACTTATCTTGGATCTGAGTTGAAAGTGTGACCCCGACAGGGGGTGGCCGGATAAAATCTTTTTTGCCCTTCTTTGTTTTTGTTGTCTCGGCTCCCGGGGTCAGATCCTCATTTTGGGAGGCGAGGACCGGTTTTTGCCCATTGGAGACGAGCGTGCGGACCTCCACGACGGCTTGGCTGTCGCTGAGGGACTTCGTGGTCAAATAAACTCCGGAAGAAGCGTAATCAAGTGGCGAAACGCATATCTCATCGGTGACAATCAGATCCACAGGCCGATAGATTCCTCCGTAGAGGTTAAAATCTCCAAAGAGCGGGGGAACATCTTCCCGGCGGGAGTTGTCGACCTGGACGCGGAGCTCGTTTTTTTTGCCAAACTTGAGGTAGTCGGTCAGCTCAAAGCAAAAAGCGGTGAATCCTCCCCGATGCTCCCCGATGAAGGCCTCGTTGAGGTAAACTTGGGCCACGAGACAGGCGGCTTGAAAACGGATGAAAACACGGCGTTTCCCCTCCCATTCTTCGGGAATTTCAAGGTTACGTGCGTACCAGCAAGCCCCCTCATAAAGACCCTTTTTCTGTAGGTGAGGATCGGTGGCTTTGCTGGCTTCGATTTCCGCCATCCAGACTTGGGTGGCGGCGGCAGCCTGTTCCGCGGTCTCCAGTTGGCTGCTGATTTCAGACGGCCCCGCCTGCCCGTCCAGTGCGTTCCATGTATGGGGCACGGTGACCGTCTCCCACTTTTTCGTATCTGCATAAAGATCGACATCCTGACGAATAAACTTCCAATCTCGCGCGAGAGGCTGAATCTCCCGTCCGGCATACAAAGAGGATAAAGCCAAAAAGAAAGTAAAGAGGCTATGTCGCATTATCTTTTAACTGGAACAGGCTCAAGATCCTTCGCCCCATATCCTTGGCGGATTTCCTGTGGGGGGAGATCACAAAAGAGATGGTTGAGTTCCGTGGGAGAAAGTTTAGCGAGGTTGGACGGGGCAGGGGTTGTCAGATAGCGGGTCAGGCTGGCGCGCATCTGGCGCCGGATGGGATCCTGCAACGCGTCCTCCTTCAGATTCGCGCAACAGACGAGCAGTCGTCCGGATCCGACCCTCGCTTCAAAAATCAAGCCGAGCTTTTGGTTGCGGGAAAAGGCGTCGATGGATTGAACGATGGGCTGGACTTGCTTGACCTGATCCAAGACGACCGAGCCGGCAGAAGGGGTGAGCAGGCTCCACCACTGCCAGTTGCAATATTCTTCAGTCGGAAAATC
>CAZZMY010000152.1:0-2585 GCA_964655385.1 uncultured Akkermansia sp. | reverse complement strand
TGTGTGCGGGGGCTGTCCCGCCGGGCCACGCGGGTAGCGCTGGTAGATGGAGGCATGGGGGGAAGGCAACTGAAAGCGGGTCTGCTGCTGGGGGCAGGACTGGCGTTGGCCCAAAAAATTAAAAAAGAGGAAACGGGCCCTCGGGTAGGTGTGGTGTTGCCTCCCGGTGCGGGGGGAACGATTGCCAATTTGGCGTGTGTTTTGGCGGGGAAAACGCCGGTGAACCTCAATTTTACTTCTGGCCGGGCGGCTTCGGATTCGGCGATCCGTCAGGCCGGACTAAAAACCGTCATCACGGCTCGTGCCATGGAGGAGAAGTTGGGCGATCAGTTTCCAGTGGCAGAGAGGAAATTGGACTTGGGGAAGTTGCTGCAGGAGGAAAAGCGGAAGGCATTATTCTGGTCGATCTTGGCGTTGGTTTTGCCCGCCGGGCTTTTGGCGAGGTTGGCGGGAGTCTCCCGGGACGGAGGAGATCGCGAAGCGGGTCTACTTTTTACCAGTGGAAGCACGGGAGAGCCCAAGGGAGTGGTGCTGACCCATGAGAATATTTTAAGCAATCTTGCCCAGATTGAGGGGGTCTTGGGGGATTTGAAATTGGGATCCGTTTTGGGATGTCTTCCTTTGTTCCACAGTTTCGGATTTACGGTGACCTTGTGGTGGCCTTTGACGGGGGGGCCCAAGGTGGTGACTTACCCCAGCCCCTTGGATCCTCAGGCCCTCGGGGAGGTGATTGCGAGGCACGCGGTCGATCTCGTGGTCACGACGCCGACGTTTTTGCGGACTTTGATGAGAAGGGCGGGCAAAGAGAAGTTGGGGAGGTTGCGCATGGTGGTGACCGGAGCGGAAAAACTTCCGGAATCGCTGCGGCAAGAATTTGAGCAGAATATCGGGGTGAAAGTGTTCGAGGGATATGGGATGACCGAAGGATCGCCGGTCATTGCGGTGAACCGACCGGGCGTGGAAAAAGCGGGAACGGTGGGCCGACCGGTTCAGGATCTGGAAATTCGGACCGTGGAGGAGGAGACCCGAAAGGTTCTACCCCAAGGGGAGGCTGGGATTCTTGAGTTTCGGGGGCCGAATATTTTCCCGGGATACTTGGGCCGGCCGGATCTGACCCAAAAGGTTTTACGGGACGGTTGGTATCACTCGGCCGATTTCGGAAGAGTGGATGCCGATGGTTTTTTGACGATCGAGGGAAGGCGCGCGAGATTTTCCAAGATTGGCGGGGAGATGGTTCCCCACGGCCTCGTGGAGGAGCATCTTCTTGGATGGCTCAAGAGCCAGGGGTTATTGCATGTGGGGTTGCAGGAATTGATGGTGACGGCGGTCGAGGACCCAAAAAAGGGTGAGTCTCTAGTCGTTTTGCATTCCTGTCCCATCGATCCAATGGCGGCGGAAAAGGCCTTACGGGATGAGGGGGTGCCGAATCTTTGGATTCCCAAAAAGTTCATCCAGGTTAAGGCGGTCCCGATTTTGGCGAGTGGCAAGCTGGATCTGGCGGCGGGAAGAAAAATGGCGCAGAATGGATGATGTCAGGCGCTGTTAGCTCAATTGGATAGAGCATCTGACTTCGGATCAGAAGGTTAGAGGTTCAAGTCCTCTACGGCGCAATCTCAGCGGGTCAGACGAAACAGCAGTGAGGGGAATCCGGGGAACAGGCGGGCCAGGCTCCAGGCAACGGATTGGGTGAAAGGGTCCAGCATGGTGTGTTGCAGCCATGAGGCATGGCGAAGGCGGGAGGCGAAGGCTTGGTCGAGCAAGCGGCCCACTTTTTTCATGGTGAGGGTCCAATCGACTCCTCCCCGAGACCATTCCGAAATCGGGCCGGCGGCCCAATGGGCACCTTCGATGGCCATGGACATGCCGTTGCCGGTAATCGGAGGAATCATCGTCAGGGCATCTCCCAACCGAAGGCCCATCTGATCGGAAGACTTCCGGGGAGCCAGGGAAAGAGCGGCAATGGAGCTGAAAGAGGAATCATCCCAATCGGCCCGGCAGAGTCTCTGATGCAAAAGGGATGCTGGTTCCCCTCCGAGCCATCTTTTCCATGAGGCAGCAAGATCGGGTATGGGATGGCGGGAGCGGAATAGGCCGCAGACGTTCACCTGTTGGTCCTCGATCCGGCAAAGGCCAACGTATCCGTGTGGGGATAGGTGCATTTCCAGTCCGGCATCCAGTGTGACCCCCCGAGCGTGGGCCTTGAGTCCGAACCAGCGCCAGCCCTCTTGCTTGGTGGAAGGTTGGCGACCCGTCGCCAGAACAATTCCTTCCGAAGGTTCAGCGGGGGCGCGGGTCCGGGTTTCGACTGCTCCGCCGGCCCGGGAGAGTTCCTCGACGAGCAACTGATCGAAGGCATATCGGGAAACACAAAGTGCGGGTTGGGGGAGTTGGTGATGGGGAAGAGCCGAAGTTCCACGTGCCACCACCACATCCCGCGACTCCACGGCTCCCAAGACTTTCAGGGGAGTTCTTAGCCCCAGGGAGTCGATGATGGATAGGGCGCGACCGCTGAGGTACTCCCCGCAAACTCGGTGTCGGGGATAGGAGCCGGCTTCGTAAAGTTTGACCGGCACATTCTTCCGGCG
>CAZZMY010000151.1:0-2593 GCA_964655385.1 uncultured Akkermansia sp. | reverse complement strand
TTGTGGGCCCCTTGCCGGATATTCAGGCATCCGCGACTGGCAAGTACAGTATTGCTGACGACGCGGTTATAGTTCGATTTCAGGGAAAGGATTTCAACCCCCTCACCATCCGCTCCGTCGAAAAGATTTCCCTCCACCACGCAGTAGGCCCCCTCCTTGTCGTTGGGATCAAACTTGCCCGGGCCCCACATCCGAAGAATCTCGCGGCCATTGCCCGAGGCATAGGGGATATTCTTAAAATAGTTACCCCGCACGGTGTTGGTACGACTTCCGTCGATGGCATTGCCTAAGAGGGGTTGAAGATTGTTTTTTCCCTTGAAGTAGCACTTCTCCAGCAGATTGTTATCGCCCTCGAAGTAGACCCAGTAATATTCGTCATCAAAAGACGGGGGGTTGTAATCCACAATGGCGCAATTACGCACGATTCCATGGTTTGATTTGAAATGAATCACATGGCTTTTGTCAGAATTCAGGCAGCCCTGGGTGAAGTAGAGGCCGTCCACCACGACATGAGGGGCGCCGATTTCCAGAAACGAGTTGCCGGTTAGGAGTGTTTCCCCGGGGCTTTCCGCACGGATCTCCAAGGGGCTGCTCTCCGAGCCACCGCGGGTGACCTTGAGCTCGGTATTGGGCCAGTTGCCCTTCGCTAATACGATGACATCGCCCGGGGCGGCAGACTCCAGAGCGGTGGGGAGGGAGGCTGGATTGGCCACCGGGATTTCGCGGGCGTAGAGGCTGGCAGACAGACAGGTAAGTATGAGGAGAGGGTTCTTTATCATGGTGTTCCTTTGGTTTCCGACCGGGTGACCTTGAAGTTATCGAAGCGGATGTGGCTGCGAGTCGTTCGGAATCCGAACCAACCTTCCTGATAAGGTTCGGGGTCGTCAAAGGTAAAGATCAGTTCCCCATCCCGAAGGAATTGGATTTTCTTTCCCTCGGCCACCAGTTCGATTTTTAGGGTTTTGTTGGGCACGTTCATATACTTGGCGTCGCTGAGGTCGTATTCGGGCTTGAGGGGATGGTCGTCATCGTTTCGAGGCCTGGGGTAGCGTCGGAAGCGGGTGGTGGCGTTTTCATTCGCCCCGTAACCGACATAGTAGGTGCAGAGGGGATCGTACTTTCGAAAGGCACCGCTTCGTTCTTTGCTCCCGACAAAGAGGTTGTCGGGATTTTTGGGGTCGCTCGCCATCCAGAAGCAGTTGAGGTCGCTGATGCGGTCGTTTGGTCCGCCTTTTTGCACCATAGTGGCGTCATAGCTGATCCGTATCGGGCCCTTCAATTTTTCCTTAAACCAAACCGTGCATCCTCCTTTGTCTTTGGGACCGGGGGCATCGTCGATGTCGAGTTGGCCATCGATGATCTTGGTCGAGCCGCTGGGAGTCTGCTCGATCACCCAACGGGATAGGTCCTGATCAAAGTCATCTTGAAACAGGATTTCTTCGGCATGACAAAAGGAGAGGCAAACCAAGGTAAGGACACAAGTGAGGCGCGGTTGCATCAAGTTCAAGATCAACAGTTTAAAACCGATCTCACTGCCAGACAAGCCGTGAAATCAATGCTTTTAGGAGGGAGGGGTGTAGTTTTCCGGTCCGCCGAGTTTCATGAACTTGGCGTGCACCACCAGACCCAGAATGACAGCGGCAAAGGCGAGGGTGGAGGAGGCAATAAAAGTGAGGCGGTAGAATTTCTGGGTGAAATCGATCAACTGACCGACGATGGGACCAAAGGTCATGATGCCCAAGCCGATGAACATGTTGAGGGCAGAGTAGAATTGGGAAAAGTTCTCCTTGGGAAACATCCGAAGGGGCAGGGAGGCGGCGCTGGTGAACCAAGCGCCGGAGAGCACGCCGTGAAGGACAAAGAACACTGCAAAGATTTCGGCTCGGGTGGAGAAGATGGCCCCGGCAGCGGTGACCAAGGCGTAGAGAAAAATGGTGACGATGGAGGTGCGCAAGGGGTGAAAACGATCGGCCAACATGCCCAAAGGATAGGAGAGCACCAACGAGCAACCGTAGGTCAGGGCCAGGCATTTTCCATAGAAGGCCATGTCCATGTTGAGGCTTTTGGCGAAATAGACGCTGAAATGATTGACCCCGATGAAACAGATCCAAGGCAGCCCGGCAGCGGCGAATACCCAGAGGTAGTAGGGTTTGCTAAAGCACTCGTGGAGATAAGTTTTGGCGGCCACAAAGAAGTTGCCGGCCCCTTCCTTGGGCACGGAAGGAGCGGGGTATTCGCCCTCCTTCACCTTGAGACACATCATGGTGAAGCTGAGGCCATACACCAGGCCGATCCCGATAAAAACCAGGGGGAAGTGGTGTTCGGCTTTTCCAAAGACGTAGTAGTTGAAGAGGATGCTGGCAATGAGGCTGACCGCGCGAAAAATTCCGTAGAAGCGACCCAGCAAAGAGCTGGGGACGACGTCGTTGATCAGCCCGTAAAACACCGCGTTGGCGACCACGGTGGCCAACTCGAACACACCCCAACCGAGGGCGATGATGATCAGGGTGCAGGTGTTGAGTCCTGGAGAGTGAGCGCCCAAGAGAGAGTGAAGGAACTGGCCGAGTTGGGGGCTGACGGCCACCGCCAGCAT
>CAZZMY010000150.1:0-2593 GCA_964655385.1 uncultured Akkermansia sp. | reverse complement strand
AGATGGTGGGCAGAACCTTCACCGGCGAGCGAGCCTGCTGTCCGGCCGGGATGCGGATCAGGCAGTCGGCGGTGGCGAGGCAGGTGAGGTCGGAGGAGTCGCGCCAAGGAAGAGCACGGGCCCGATAGCGACCACTTTGGGGCTCAAGACGGCCTGGCCACCAGGTCTCCCTGGAATCAGGTCGAACGGTCTGGGCATCGAGTAGTTCAGCTTCCAGGGGTTCGGCTGGCGGGAGCCCGGCCCAGCGCCGCAAAACACGGCGGACAAAGAGGTGGTAGCAGACAAAGTGAGAGAGGGGGTTGCCCGGCAGGCCGAACGCGAAGGTGTCCCTGTGTTGGGCGAGAATCAGCGGTTTTCCAGGTTTCACGGCAACTTGCCGGGCATGGAGTTTGAATCCCAACTCCTCCAAGGACGAGGCGGTGTGGTCCTGGTCGCCCACGCTAGAAGCTCCGCTTACCAGAAGCAGGCGGGGTTTGGCGGCGAGGGCATCGCGGAGAGCCGCCAGAAACTGGTCTTTGCCGTCCCCGACCCTTTTTTGCCAGGCAAGCTGGGCGGGAAAGGAAGATAGAAGGCAGGCGATGAGGGGGGAGTTGCTGTCGCGAATCTGACCGCTCTTGGGAGTTTGGTCCGCATCCACGAGCTCTCCACCGGTCACCAGGTGAGCTACCCGGGCAAGAGAGGAAACGGGAACCTTGGAAACTCCCAGGGAAGCCAGCAGGCCGATGGTTCCCGGTTGGAGGAGGGTGTAGGGGGCGACGACGGGATCTCCCTTTTTACATTGGGAGGCGCGGGGGCGGATCAGCTCCACCGATGGATTCTTGAGGATTTCGACCGAGCCGTTGGTCTGGGTTCGGGTGTCCTCCTGCATGACCAGGGCGGCTCTAGGCGGTAAGGCGGATCCCGTGAAAATTCGGATCGCGCATCCTGTCTCTGGCAATATCGGGGCAGGTTCACCTGGCCGCTGCGTGCCTGAGATCTTGAAGAGACCCGGTGTAGCGTCCTGGCGCAGGAGATAGCCGTCGATACTGGAACGATCGAAGGGAGGCTGATCCTCCGGAGCCTGGATGGGTTGGCGGAGGATTCGGCCCAAGGCCGAAGATAAAGATACGATTTCCATGGGCAGGGGTTCCGGGGTCAGGGAGTCCAGAAGATGAAAGATTTCATCGACCGTCTTCATGGCTGGGTTTTCCAGATAGGGACGTCCTGTTTCAGTCTGTCGAGAAACGAGGTGAGGAGTTGGAAAGCCTCAGATCGGTGGGGGGCACGGACGCGGACGAAGAGAGAGGTTTCCCCCACCGGAACCTTGCCGAGCCGATGGACGACCTCAGCCGAGGTGCACGGAAGTTTTTCCGCCAGCTCCGTGAGGATTGCCCGAATCTGATTTTCGGCCATGGGTCGGTATGCCTCGTAAAAAAGGGACTGGATCGGTTGACCATTTTCCTCTCCGCGGACGGTGCCGGAAAAGCAGACCAATGCGCCACTGGCGGGATCGGTGGATTCTTTGGGCGGGACGATTTTTTCCGGGCTTAAGCTGATTTGGATCTTCATCAACCTCCAGAGACGGGAGGAATTACGGCGACCTCATCCCCCGGTTCCAACAACTCTCCTATAGAAACGAACCGTCCGTTCCGGGCCAGTCGGCAGGAAGATTGCAGGGGAGCGAGCTTGGGGTGGCGGCGGACAAGATCATCCCACAGTTGCCCGCCGGAAAGGGCGGAGGAGATTTTCAGGTTTTCCTCAGGAAGAGCCGTGGCCAGGCGGGCCTGGGCAAAGTAGAGAACGCGCACGGATCAACCGCCCAAAGCGGTCATGGGTCGAGCCGGTTCATAACCCCGGGTGAATTCATGATCCTGCGGCTTGTTGGCCAGGGCCTGACGGAGGAGTTCGGCCGGTCCGGCGGTGCCCCGGCGTAGCGCCTCCCGAAGATCGATCTCGCCATGTTGCCCCAGACAGGGCCGGATTTTTCCATCAGCGGTAAGGCGAAGTTTATTGCAGGAGGCACAAAAGTCAGGAGTGGTGAGGGCCCCGATGAAGCCGATCACGGCACCCGAGCCCGTGTCGTGGAAATAACGTGCGGGACCATGGCCCGGTCGATGTTCGGGGAGAGGGTGAAGAACAGATTCTCCGCCCAGGATTTCTTTGGCCTCAGCCATGGAAAGAAAGAGGTGTTCGCGGGCCTGCTGAAGAAGGCTGAGGGGCATCAGTTCAATAAACCGAATGGGTAACTGATGTTCGGCGGCGAAACGTGCCAACGGGCGAAGCTCCTGTTCGTTGAGCCCGCGCAGCAGGACGCAGTTGAGTTTGACGGTTTTGAAGTCGAGCCGGAGGACGGCGCGGAAGCCCTCGAGAAACTCGTCGAAAGATCCACCGGTGATTTGTCGGTAGAGGTCCGGCTGGAGGGCATCGAGGCTGAGGTTGACCGACTGAACCCCGGCTCGTCGAAGCGCGGAAGCCTGAGAGGTGATGCGGGTTCCGTTGGTCGAAAGGGAAAGAGTTTCAATTCCGGGTAAAGAGGCAAGGCCGCTGGCGATTTCGAGCAGATCTGCTCGGAGAAGGGGCTCTCCACCCGTGAGTCGAAAGTGGCGGAAACCCA
>CAZZMY010000149.1:0-2599 GCA_964655385.1 uncultured Akkermansia sp. | reverse complement strand
GCGACTGGAACCTCGACGACCAGAACCGGAAAACCTTTCGCGAGTTTGCCAAAGAGAAACCCACGATTCCCCACCTGGCTCAACCCGGCAAAGATCCGGTGGTCGCCCAGGTGGCCCAAGAGGTCGCCCAACTGTTCCCGGATCACCCCGGGAAGGCGCAGGATTTATGGGTCCCCGCGACCCGCGAGGGAGCGTTGGCCTGGCTCAAACTCTTCATCCGGCAGCGCTTGGAAAAGTTTGGCCCGTGGGAAGACACCATGGTCGAAGGTCAGCCCGTTCTTTTTCACTCCGTGCTCTCCCCCTTTCTCAATCTGGGTCTACTCACCCCCATGGAGTGCATCCAAGCGGCGGAAAAGGCCTTTCGGGAGGGCAAAGCTCCCCTGAATTCGGTGGAAGGATTCGTTCGTCAAATCCTCGGTTGGCGGGAATTCATTCACGGGATCTATTGGCTCAAGATGCCGGAATACCGGAAGGTCAACTTCCTGGATGCCGAGCGACCACTCCCTCGATGGGCCTACGACGGAAAAACCGAGATGCGCTGCGTTTCCGAGGCCATCCATGGGGCCGTGGACCGGGCCTACAACCACCACATCCAACGACTCATGGTTCTCGGCAACTATTTCCTCCTGGGTGGTTATGAACCTCAAGCCGTCCTTCGTTGGTACACCGAGATGTATCTGGATGCCTATGACTGGGTCATGGTGCCCAATGTGCTGGGGATGATCCTCTTTGCTGACGGCGGGTGGTTCGCCACCAAACCCTACGCCGCCGGGGCCGCCTATCAGGAAAAGATGGGCAACCACTGCGCGGCCTGCCGATTTGATCCAAAACAGAAGGAGGGTCCGGACGCCTGCCCGTTTCATTCTCTCTACTGGAACTTTTACGGCCAGCACGCCACCAAGTTTCGTTCGAATCCTCGTATTGGAATGATGGTGGCGATGTGGGAAAAGAAAGGTCCGGCCGACCAGAAAAAGATCCGTAGTGCTGCCCAGGCATACTTGGATGCCCAACAATGAAACCCGCTTCTACCGTTCCAATCATTCTGGCCTTGGGTATCGGTATGGCCTTGGGATACGGAACCTCCCAAATCTTTCGTTCAGTTTCGCCCCTTGACTCAACTAAGCACTTGGATGATTCAATTCCTGATTTTCCTGAACAGCCCGTTCTCCAAGCCTCCCCACCAACTCTCGAGGAGACCAAGGAAAACAGCCCGGATCAGGGCGATTTCGAAAAATTAAACCTCGAACAAATCAAGGCCAAGCTCAACGCCCTTAACGGAGCCCCGGCGACACCTGGGAATAACCGCAAAGAGCGCGCTTTGGTCGAGCGCTGGGCTTCCCTGGATCCCAAGGGGGCCTCTCTTTACGCGCTCCAAGCAGTGAACCAAGGTGCCCCAGAGTCCCTCCTTCGCGCGGCCCTCCAGACTTGGGCCTCTAGTGATCCCCGTTCCGCCTCGAATTGGGCGTCTCAACTGACCTCACAGGAGCTGAAGGAAAACAGCCTGCGTGAGATTTATAAAACCTGGTCTAAAAATGATCCGGCAGGAGCCGCACAAAATATCTCCTCTTTGCCGATTGGATCGGCCAGGGAGACCGCGGTCGCAGCGGTGGCGGGAAATTTTGCCAAGGCCAACTTATCCCAGGCCCTGGCTTGGGCTACTGGTTTACAGGGGGCTATGCGGGAGCGCGCGGTCCAGAATGTTATGGAGCAATGGACCAAGAACGATCCCCCCGCGGCCGCCAAATGGCTGATTCAGCAGTCTCCGCAAATTCAATGGGCCGCCATTCAAAAAGTCGCCCAGGATTGGGCTCGGCGTGATCCCGCCGCCGCCCTCACCTACGCCACCACCATGGCTGCCGCAGGCTCCGGCTCGGCCATGGCTCCCGGACCCGTGCAGCGCAGATTTTTGGAATCTGCACTCAGTAGCTTTATCGGATCCGACCCCCGAGCTGCCGCCGCTTGGTTAAGTAGTCCTACGGGCTCCACCTATTTCGCCAACTCGGCCGGATCGCTCGCCGGTCGCTGGGCCTCTTTTGACCCAGCCCAGGCGGCTACTTGGTCGCAACAAATCCAGGATCCCAAGGTCCGTGAAAACGCCCTGACCTCTGTGGCCCGAACCTGGGGAAGGAGTGATCCGCAGGGAGCGGCACTCTGGCTGCAAACCTTGAGCGAGTCTACCACCCGAAATTCCGCCGTCGCAGCTTACAGCCAAAGCATCGCTCCCTACGACCCGGCCACGGCGGCCCAATGGGCCAACTCGATCTCTGACCCAAAAACCAGAAATTCCACTCTTCAGGGGATCCTAAAAAACTGGAGTCGCTACGATCCGGTTGGAGCCTCCAACTTTTCCAAGAACTATCGCCCCTGACCCTTTCTTTTCCTCCCGTGCTCCTTGCCTTCCATAAACCCTACGGAGTTCTTTCCCAGTTCACGCCCGACGGTTCTCCCAACCGGACCTTGGCCGAGTTTGGATTTCCCAAGAATGTCTATCCCTTGGGCCGACTCGATGCCGACTCAGAAGGCCTTCTCCTCCTCAGCGACGAACCCGGCCTCAACACCCGACTCCTCGATCCTCAAAACGCCCATCCCCGGCGCTACT
>CAZZMY010000148.1:0-2635 GCA_964655385.1 uncultured Akkermansia sp. | reverse complement strand
ATCCGTAAAGCGGATGCGCGATAGGGAGGAAGATATCCTGTGTGGGAGATAAAGTTCGCCCCCCCACGCTCCTCCACAAATAATCCGCAGGCATACCCCTCCTTTGGCTTCGCAAAGGAACTGAAGGTGTTTGTCTCCACCCGCAACATCTCCCGAAGGCTCTCCGGCTTTAGCAACTTCTCTCCAAAAAGAGATTCCATCCACCGATTCATATCCCGGGGAGTGGATACGATACCACCGGCACCTCCGGCCCAATTAAAGTTCCAAGTCTTGGATCGCTTCACTTTCTTTTCATTCCCCGCGTAGGGCGAAGCCATATTGGAGATCAGGTCGTCCCCATCCCCCAAGGAGGTATGGCTCATTCCCAAAGGCCCAAAAAAGTTTTGTTGAAGATATGCGCCCAAACGCTGGCCCGAGACCTTTTCAATGATCAGTCCGGCCAAATAATAATTTGAGTTGCTGTACTCAAATCGCCGACCGGGAAAGTCCCCGAAAGGCCACTCAGCGATATATCCCAAAACCTCATTTCCCGAGGCCGTCAAATTGGATTTTTGGGGGAAGTCACTCCGCGAAGTGTAATTATAGATTCCAGAGGTGTGATCCAAAAGCTGGCGGATTTTGATTTTTTCCCCGCGCGGAAAGGAAGGAAAATAAAGGCTAATGGGGTTGGTTAAGTGCAGTTTACCTTCTTCCTGCAACCGTAGAATCGCCGCGGCTACGAAGTGCTTGGTGATCGACCCAATGGGGAAACGGGTCTCGGGGGTTATTTTGGATCCGGTTTCAATATGCGACATACCAACACAAGCCTCCAGTATTGGTTGACCTCCCCGCGCCACCAACACGCTGACTCCCGGCTTGGGTCGATGGTCCAGATGACCCAACCAAGGCAGCAAAAAAGAGGCCACTTTGGGATACCACGCAGGGTGGAACCAACGCTCGCGCCCCCCCTTTTCCTGCAAAAGCTTGTGTAAACGCTCCCGACGCATAAATCGGGCGGTTTCGGCGTGGTTAAAGACTTTGCTCACGCATTCGCCATTGGGATCACCCCCCCCCTCAAGCAGGATACCTACCCGCTCGACATCTCCTTGGATCACCGACTGAGCCAGAAGACGATTGATGGATTTCACATCTGGAACTTCGACGGCCATTCCCCAAGGCCCTCGGAAATTCTGCACCATCACGGCCATGTCATTTTTACCTGGCTGAAAGTCTGCCAGAATAAGATCTTCCCCTGGGCACAAAGGCCGGCCAACCCAATCACGATGAATTTCTTTGCCATTGAGCCAGATCTTCACTGCGTCATCGCTCCCCACACTGATCAGTCGGCGTCCTCCAGATCCTCCATCCAGTTCCAGGCGAGCCAGGGCGAAGCAGTTGGTTCTTGGCCCCACAACTTTGTCGAAAGAGATTTTTCCGGGTTTGACCGCAACTTTTTTTACTTCGCGAGTCATCGCCATGAGCGTCACTGGTTTCCCCCCTTCCATGGAGGAAGGGAAATTGCTTAGAGCAAACGCTTCAAAGAAGTCCCTCGCGTTACCCGTGGGCAGATCGAAGGGCCCCGCCACTCTCCAAAACTGTACCAGCTTGGGGTTGTTAGACTGTTGATCTGCTTCCTCAGATGTTGTTTCCGCCTCAACGAGGGCTGCTTGGATTTCTTCGTCCAGTCCATCGGCATTTTTTTTCCCGTGGGCAACGGCAAGTCGAAGCCATTTTTTTGCCTCCTTGGCATCCACGGGAACTCCACGCCCCTTCAGAAAATGCCGCGCCAAATGAAACTCGGCCTCTGGGGATTCCTGATCGGCCGCTCGCATCAGCCATTGCGAGGATTGCGTCACATCCTCGGGCACGCTTTTTCCCTCGCAATAGAGATCCCCTAACTCGTTTTGTGCCTCCGACAATCCCTTCTCTGCCGCTTTTTTTAGCCAAACTAAAGCGGCGGATACATCTTGGGGGACCCCTTTTCCATGCAGAAGCTTTCTTCCCACGCCGCACATACCCTCCCCATATCCTTGATCCGCCGCTTTTTTGGCCCAAACGTAACTTTCCTCGAGGTTCGGCGACGTTCCCATGCCCCGCGCATACACCCAAGACATCACCCAACATGCCTCCGGTTTGCCGCTCAGGGCCAATTCCTTGATCGGGGCGATTCCCTCCTCTCTGGGTTGCCCCGAGATAAGATTCGCAAAAGCAAGCAGCAGTGCCGCATCCTCATCGCCGGAATTTTTCAGCCCGGTCAGGGCAGGCGCCAAAGCTTGAAGCTCCCTCGTGGCTTGGGACTCGTTTTTCTCGAATCCCCGCATCCCAAAATATATCCAACAGGTTTTCAGGGCACACGCTTTCGGCTCCCCCATATCGGCGGCCTTGAGGTACAAAGCCTTGGCTTTCTTTTCATCAATGGGACAACCGATTCCCTGGGCGTACTTACGGGCCTCAAGGTAGAGCTGGTTTCCCTCGTCAGGAGCTGTGATTCCGACCCCAACCCCACACAAACACAGAAGGCCCAGCCCCAGACTAATTCCTCGAATCATCACGGAAATCATCCTCCGACCATCGCCGCGCACAAGCTAACAGCCGACTTGTGAACCGCATTCGCTCTCCCAAAGGCCCCACCTCGTTACGCGGGGAGGTTCTTTAA
>CAZZMY010000147.1:0-2665 GCA_964655385.1 uncultured Akkermansia sp. | reverse complement strand
TGGGTGAGATTGGCGTCAGCTCCCTCCACGTGCAGTCCGAGGCAAGCGGTGAAGTCCTCCTCGTTGCCGATCATGACATCAACGTTTTTGGCGATCTTCCTGTTCACCTCCTGCGCCTTCTTTTGTCCCCCGATCCCTTTCCAGAGGGAGGGGCGGTAGTTCAGGTCGTAGGAAACAACCACACCGTGTTTTCGGGCCGCGGTGGTGGCCTCGACCACCAATTCAGCGGTAGTTTCGCTCAAGGCGGCAAAGATCCCCCCGGTGTGAAACCAGCGGGTTCCGGTTTTTCCGAAGATCTGGTCCCAATCGAAATCACCGGGCTTAAGTTGGGAAGCGGCAGTGTGGCCACGGTCCGAACAGCCGACGGCTCCGCGGACGCCAAAACCACGCTCGGTAAAGTTGAGCCCGTTACGGGTGGTGCGGCCGATTCCGTCGTAGGGGGCCCACTTCAGCAGGGAGGTGTCCACTCCGCCTTGCAGGATAAAATCCTCCAGAAGGCGACCGACCTCATTGTCGGCAAAAGCGCTCAAAAGGGCGGTGCGAAGGCCGAAGCAGCGGCGCAAGCCCCGGGCAACGTTATATTCGCCGCCGCCCTCCCAAGCGCGGAAGGAGCGAGCAGTGCGGATGCGGCCCTCCCCGGGATCGAGGCGAAGCATGACCTCGCCCATTGAAATTTCATCAAAACGGCAGGATTCGGACGGCTTGAGTTTTATGGTGCTCATGATTTGGCTCCGGAGGTGAGTTGGATGGCTTCGCGGGTTAGACGTTGGATGGAGTCCCAGTCTGCGGCCTCAATGTACTTCTTGTCGACAAACCATGAACCTCCCAGTGCGGCGACGGATTTCAGGGCCAGATAAGGACCGACGTTTGCGATCTGCAACCCCCCGGTGGGGATAAAGCGGACTCCGGTGTGGCCGTAGGGCCCTTCCAGGGCCTTCAGGTAGGGAGCTCCTCCAGCCTGCTCTGCCGGAAAGAACTTTTGGATTTTGCATCCCAAGGCGAGGCCTTTTTGCACATCACTGGGCGTGGCCACTCCCGGAACGTAGGTCAGTTTCTCCTTTTGTGCGGCCTGAACGACTTTTTCATCCAACCCCGGAGCCAGTCCAAACTTCGCGCCGGCCCCGGCGGCTTTCTTGACCTGCTCAGAATCGAGAAGGGTACCGGCCCCGACCAGCATGTCGGGGCACTCCTTCGCGATCCGTCGGATCGATTCCTCGGCGGCGGCGGTGCGGAAAGTGATTTCAATCACTCCCAGACCGGCCGAGAGGAGCGCTTTGGCCAGATCCACCGCCTTGGCGGCGTCCTCGATCACCACCACGGGGACGAGCCGTCGCTCCAACAGTCGGGAGGTCAGGTCGGCGATCATCGAGCTTATGTTACCCTAATTTCGGCACATCCAGCCAGCGACGTTCCGCCCACGATTGCAGGCCCAACTCCGCGAGTTGGACGCCCTTGGCGCCTTCGTGAAGCGACCAAGGGAAGGGTTCGTTGAGCACCACGTGGCGGAGGAACAGCTCCCACTGCACCTTGAATGCGTTGTCATAAACCGCGTTGGTGGGTTGGGTGATCCAACCGTCGGCGTAGTTGATGGGGCTATCCTGATCGGGATTCCAGAGGCAACGGGGGGTGGCGGAGTTGTCCTGCACGGTGCAGTTGCGCAGGCCCGCGACGGCCGAGCCATCGGTGCCGTCCACCTGCAGAGTGAGAAGATCATCGCGTTTCACCCGGACACACCACGAGGAGTTGAAGTGGCAGATGACGCCGTTCTTCAGTTCAAAGGTGGCATAGGCGGAGTCGTCGGCCGTGCACTTGTAAGGTTTCCCATTTTCGTCCCAGCGCTCGGGGAGGTGGGTGGCTCCAAGGCAGGAGAGGGACTTGATTTCGCCAAACAGATTCTGGATGACGTACTGCCAGTGGCAGAGCATGTCGACAATGATTCCCCCATCCTCTTCCTTGCGGTAATTCCAGGAGGGGCGCTGGAGTTTCTCGAACTTGCCGGGGAACACCCAGTAGCCGAACTCCCCGCGGACGGAGAGGATTTTTCCGAAGAAGCCAGTGTCGATGAGGTAGCGAAGTTTGAGCAACCCGGGGAGCCAGAGTTTGTCCTGGACCACGCCGTTTTTCAGTCCGGCGGCGGTGACTTCCTTGGCCAAGGCGAGGGCCTCCTTGGAGGTGGTGGCGGTGGGTTTCTCGCAATAGATATGCTTTTTCGCGGCGATGGCTTTACGCACACCCATGGGGCGTTGGCCGGTGAGGGTGGAATCAAAATAGATCTGATTGGCCGGGTCCTTCAGGGTGGCATCCAGGTCGGTGGAGACCCTGGTAATGCCATGGGCGGCACCCAGGTTACGGAGTTTCTCTTCGCTTCGGCCTACCAGAATAGGGTCGGGCATGATGACCTCACCGGGCTTAATCTGGACGCCGCCTTGCTTGCGGATGGCGACAATGGAGCGGATCAGGTGTTGGTTGGTGCCCATGCGTCCGGTGACGCCGTTCATGATGATGCCTACTTTGTGTTCTTTCATATATTCCTTGGTTGGGGTTGGGTTGAAATCAGGGTTTCTTGGTGCACTGCGGATGGGCGCCAGAGGGGAGTGCGGGCACATTGACCCCGGCTTTGGGCAGGGTGCCTTCCAGTTCCTGCTTCCAGTGGGCCACGTCGCCC
>CAZZMY010000146.1:0-2825 GCA_964655385.1 uncultured Akkermansia sp. | reverse complement strand
GCCAGCCGCGTGCCTTTGCCAAATTCGGCTACCAGTCTTACGACATCACGGAGGGAAGTGGACCGGGGATCAGCGGCTTCCGTGCCGCCGTCGGCTTTGAGTGGAAGTTCTAATGCGGAGGAAATACAATATGCAATCTAAGATCATGAAACCCATCAATCCGGTGATCCGGACCCTCGGCCTGCTCCTCGGCGGTTGCCTTTTATTTTCGGTAGGCGGCTTATTTGCCCAGGAGGGCCGTGGCCTAAGAAAAGGCAAGGATGCAACGAAGCCAGAGGCGGCGGTTTCCGAGACTTCCGAGGAGGATCCCCAGACGAGCAATCTCACCCCGCAGGTTTCCTTTCTGCCCTATCGGGTGGCAGTCCTGGACCGGGTGCATTTGAACCTGCCAGGTGCCGGTATCCGGCGCCTGCAGGTTAGCCAGGAGGGCACCCTCGACCTTGAGGGCGACAAACCCGTGGTGTCAGGACTCCCCAAGGAGGAGGTCATCCGCTTGGTAAAAGCCAAGTTTCCAACCGCAACCTCCATCGAGATTGAGGAGTTTCGCCCCAATCGCATCTCGGTGCTGGGCGAGGTGTTTCACCAGCTAAATTCGGAGCTGGCGGACGGCCCCATGAGGGTCATGGATGCGATTGCTGCCGCCAACGGCTTCACCCCTTTGGCCAACAAGCGTCGGGTCAAGCTGGTTCGGCAAAATGCGGGGCGGGTGGAGGTCTACGAGTTGGATCTTCGCCTCATGATGAATGGGGAGGGGATGAACCAGAATATCCTCCTTCGAGGGGGGGATGTCATCACGGTGCCCCGAAATTTCCTCTAAATCATGCCTGAGCCCACTTCGACATATCCTCGTCCCGGAACGGTGGATCAACCGGAGCCTGGATTGTCGGACTTTGTGCAGTACCTGCAAAAAAACTTCCGGGTCATCCTGGGGTGTCTGTTGTCCGGGTTGATGTTAGGAGGTGTGATTCAGATGGTCATGCGTCCCGTTTACGAGTCCCAAGCCAAGTTCACCATCAATCAGCTTCCGTTTGAGTTGGACGAACGGGCCATGGATGCGGAGACCCAGCGCCAGATGGTGCAGACCCTCATTTTGGGAATTTCCAGCGAACGAATGCAGCAGTCGGTAGCCCGGAAAGTGGGTGTGGATCCCAAGGCGATCGCCTTTCGGGAGTTTGAGCCGTCCTTATCCCTTCAAACCAGCCAACGACGGGCCAACATCCGGGTGGCTGCGGTTCGAAACAGCCGGATGGGCACGATCCGCGTCCAATCCCAGGATCCCGAGTTTGCCGCCTTGGTGGCCAATACGATCATGGATGAGTCCAAGTTCCTGAACGTGATCGGTGCCCAGCTCATGGACTTCCGCCGGACGCGGCAAATCCATCGAACCCAACTGGACTTGATCAATCAAAAATATGCCGAAGAGCAAATTCTCGCCGCGAAAGCCAAGGAGCAACTTCAGGAACTCAATCGTTACACGGAGGAAAATAAGCCCCTGGAATATTTCCCGGCTTTTGAGCAGGATGCGACCCTCAACAACCTGAAAACCCAGCTCATGCTGGTGGAGTCCGAATACCGGAGGGTGGCTTCGCAAAGCACCCGGGGGAGCCGTCTTGAGGGCAAGACCGCCGAGGTGGCCGCCTTAAAAGCGCAAATGGAAGCCCATGCCAAAAACCTGGCCGTTTCCCTCCGCTCACAAGCCGAAAATCTTGAGTCGAATGCCCTCAAAATGGAGCGTGAATTGCACGATGCAGAAGCCCATTTCGACGGGGATGAACGGAAGGGAGCCCAGATTCTGGATTTATTTTCCCATCCGGAAAGGGGGCAGTCCATCGCCACGGCGATGATCCTTCCTTCTGCCAGCAGCAACGTGTTGGTGGTGATGGATCCCGCCACCCCCAACCGACGTCCCATCCGGCCTATTTTGTCCCTGAATTTGTTGGCCGGAGCGGTGCTCGGCACTGTCTTGGGCTTATGCCTCCCCTTGATGATCGAGGCTAGCGCGATTCATCTGACTCAGGGAAGTCAGGTCCGGAAAATTCTTCGGCAGAACTTTCTCGGTTACTTACCTCCGGAAATCTCTTTGGTGCAGGGCTCCATAAAAGGACAGATCTTTTCGCATGTGAATTACTCCATCGAGTCGGAGTATGTCCGGGATTCATTATTCAAGATTCGGGAAGAACACGCTCCACCTTTCATCGTCGCCTTCATCCCTTGCGGGCCCAAGGACATTGCCTCCTACCTGGTGGCAGAACTGGGTCTCCAGTTTGTCGAGGCGGAAAAAAAGGTTTTGCTTGTGGACCTCAATCTCGATCGTCCCATGCTGGATAGCATTTTGGGGTTGGAGGCGAAGTGTGGCCTCCATAACTGGCTGGTGGCAGAAAGACCCCTTTCTGAATTTATCTCTTTCTCTGTTGCGCAGGAACTTGCCCTACTCCACCCCTGTGGCCACCCTGATGAAATCCGCAGCGTGATGCCGCGCCGTTCCCTTTCAGATGCCTTGGTCGAAGAGGGGAAAAAGTGGGATTTTGTACTGATCAATTCTCACCCTCTGACTCGTTCCAGCGAGTTGCTCTTGGCTCTTCCCGCCGTGCGACAGGTCGTCTTGGTTGCTGAATACGGAAAAACGCGGATTGATCAGGCCAAACAAACGGTCGATCGAGTCCTGCGGAATGGATGGAAAATCCGAGGCGTAGTTATCAGAAATTGCCCTCAACGTGTTTTGGAGAAGGTGCGGGCGCCTGCCTAAGCAAGCTTTAGGTTCTTTCCGGCTTCACGATAAGCGACCAGGACACTCCCGTAACATTTCTTCGGGCTAAACCTTTCCA
>CAZZMY010000145.1:0-2873 GCA_964655385.1 uncultured Akkermansia sp. | reverse complement strand
CCGGCGTGGATGGCGTCGTCGAGAGACGAGATGGCATCGAAGGTTGCCTGCGCCGCCTGAACCATCTGTTCCTGTTCGGCCGGCATCCAGGCAATTCCATCCATGTCCGATCGGAATTTCATCCAAAGCCCCCTTTGTTCTTCCCCATGTGGATCGAGATAACGAAAACTGGCCGTATCGCCTAGCCCCCAAGCCTTGGCCATGGCCTTGGCGATAAAGCGGGCGCCATTTTTGCTCCCTTCGAAGACATAAAAAATTCCCATGAGGATCGCCGGTGCAGCCTTTTGGATTTCCTGAATGAGTTTGGCCGCCCCGGGAAGCGGGTGAATCGATTTGAGGTCGGTCTGGAGCCGGGCCAGATCGGATTCCAGGTTTTTGGTTTGATAAAGAGAGGGAAGGTTCAAGGAGAGGAGACGGGTATCGGTTTTCAGAGCCTTGTCGGTCGCCTTTTCCAGTTCGCGATGAATCAACCAGCGTTGGGCCAGATATTTTTGGTATTGGGCTTGGCCGATGGAACCCTCGATCAAGGCGGCTTCGAGCGGTTTGGATTCGGCCACCGCATGCTGGGCGGCGGTGCCAGCTTTGAGGCGTGCCATGATGCCGTCCGGATTCGGAACGGCAGGGGAGGTCATTTGGCGCAGCTTCCGAGGATCAGGCCGGGAAGAGCCAACCAAAGAATCCCTTTGGCCAAAAAGAAAGAGAAGGCGGCCAGACCGGCCCACTTGCCGAACTTCGACCAACGATCGCGGGTCTGAACCTCGTTCATCGGAATATTTTCGGGGAAATCGGGCGTCAGGCAAGTCCGGGAAGCGACTTATAAGTTTGTTCTGCCAAGTTGATTAAGTTTTCTTCCGTCCGAGTTGGAGGGGAGGGCGGCTGCCGGGTCCCGCATGGCTTTGGGAACAAAGTCGGGCATGCCCACTCCCGGAAACGCCACGTCACTGTCTTGCGGCGACTGGGGGGTCGCAGAGGCGGGTGGTGGGGGAGCGGGCTGGGCCCCGTTGAAAACGGCGCAGACCGCCCCGGACTTGGTCTTGGCGAGGCCAACTCCCCCCAAAGTGCTCGAATCGCGCAGAAGATTTTCCCGGTGACCGGAGCTGCCCATCCAAGCCTGAAAAATAGCCCTCGCGGTGCCATCGTCTGCTGGCCCGTAAATGTTTTCCGAAAGATTCTTCCAGCCGTTGGTGTTCAGCAGGGCCTTGGTCAGTTCGCGGTGAAACTGCGAATTTTTGGCAGCCATATGCGCGGCCCAATCGGCGGCCAAGGCATCGAGTTTGGGGCTGCGGGTGAGGGGTGGGACTCCGGCTTTTGTCCTCTCGGCATTGATCAGGGCGAAAAGTTGATCCTCCAGTGTTGGATTCTGGGCCACGCTGATGGGAGTAGATAGGAGATAGGAGATCGCAGTTAGGGTGAACGCGGCGGCGAGTAGGGGGTGGCGCGTCACGCGTCGATTTACCAGAAAAACCAGTTTTTGGTGAGGAGAACGTAGGCCGCGAGGCCCGCGTTGGCGGCGGCGTGAAGAAGGATGACCGCTTTGAGGGATTTCGTTTTGATGAACCACCAGCCGGCAATCAGCGCGAACAGAATGGCCGAGCCAATTTCCGCATGAACCAAGGCGAAGGCCACGGTGGTGACGTAAAAGGAGAGGGGCTGAAAGGTGGCCAATGGAACTTCCTCGAACTCCGGCTTGATGATACTGCGCATCAGATAGCCACGCCAAAAAAGTTCCTCGGCAATCGGCACCACGATAACGGCCCCGAACACCCGAAACAGAATGGCCAGGATTCCTTGGGCCGTGCCGAGTTGGAAGGCGGCTTCGTAGGGGAAGGTGTTATCGCGGATTCCGGTGCGGGGCATCCACGGATCCAGGGCGATCCAGAGAACGATGGCGCCCAATCCCACGAGGATGGAGTTGCGAACCGGAACGGGAGCGGGATCGAGACCATGGTAGCGAGGCCGGAGCCAAAGAATCAGGCCAAAGACCAGCAGCGCACAGACGCCATAGAGCCACCAACCTTGGGCTTCAAATTTCTGCCGGACAAAGAGCAGTCCCATAAAGAGGGCAAACGGGGCGACAAAAGGAAAACCCGGGCCCGCGATGAGTTTCTTCATGTTGAAAAAGTAGGGAACGATCAGAGTTTGGCCAAGGCATCCGCGGCGGCGGCGGATTCGGCCGCCTTGCGGCTGCGCCCCGTGCCCCGGCCGATTTCCTTTTCGCTCAGGGAAACTTTCACGGTGAAAGTTTTGCCATGGTCGGGTCCCACCGATTCGAGCAGGTCGTACACGGGCACGGGCTGGCCTTTGGACTGGAGAAGTTCCTGAAGTTGCCCCTTGGGGTTGGCTTGATCAGCGAGCTTGTCGGCTTGCGCCAGACGGCCGGCGTAAATCTTTTGTACCCACTCCCGGGCCGTCGGATAGCCGGCATCGAGAAAAATGGCGCCCAGAATGGCTTCCCAAGCATCGGCCAAGGCGCCGACGGAGTGGTGGATGCGGTCGCGGGCGGCATCGGTGCCGACCCGCAGGTGGCTGGCGAGGTCGAGTTCGCGTCCGAGTTGGGCAAGGGTGTGGCGGTTGGCCAAACTGGCCCGCATGGCGGTCAGTTCTCCCTCGGGCGCGGCGGGATGTTTTTCCATCAGCAGATCGCTGAGGGCGGCTTGGAGCACCGCGTCGCCCAGAAATTCCAGCTGTTGATTGTCGCCGGAGGGGCCCGGCCCGGTGCGGGCGGAGGAGTGGGTCAGCGCCCGGGTCAGCAGATCGCCGTTTTTGAAGGTATGGCCGATGGGCGAACTCATGGGTCGTTTATCTTTTCTGTGCCCGTGGGTGAAAACGGTCAAACGTTGCCGCCAAGCGATCCTCATCCACGTGGGTGTAGA
>CAZZMY010000144.1:0-2897 GCA_964655385.1 uncultured Akkermansia sp. | reverse complement strand
CTGATCTGCGTCTCTTTGGGCATCGGCATTGTCGGTTACCACACCTTGGGAGGACTAGCTTGGGAGGATGCCCTTGTTGAGTCCTCCATGCTGATGGGCGGACAAGGCCCGGTCTATGGCCAGAACCTGACGACCGTATCGGCCAAGATCTTCTCCTCTGCCTACGCTCTTTTTTGCGGGGTCGTGCTCATCGCCCTTTTCGGCATCATTCTATCGCCCGTCTTTCATCGAATCCTTCACCGCCTGCACGTCTCGGAAAAATAGTCTCCACTCATGAAAGAGAAATGGATCCAACTCGCTCTCCGCCTGGCCGAGGCCACGGCCCCCACCAGCACTGACCGCTACCACAAGGTCGGCTGCGCCATTCTCCGCAAAGAGGGAAGCGTTTGCGGGATTGGCTTCAACGGGCAACCCCCAGGTGTCGATCTCACGGAGGATGAAGCCCTGCACCGCGATTTTCGGCGGCGCCTCACCACCCACGCGGAAAGCAACGCCCTCGCCTTCTGCAAGCCGGGGGATCCCTACCTGCTGGCCGTCACCCTCCCCCCGTGTGACCGCTGCCTCGTCGATGCCGTCCGTTACGGCGTGAAGATCATCGTCTGCCGCCCCAGCCCGGAACCGGAGAACCATCCCATCCCTCACGAACTAGCCAAACGGCTGAAAGTGGAGATTCGTGTCGTCGATCGATAAATCTCCCTCAGTTCTTCTCCCCCGCGGAAAAAAGATCCTTTAAAGTTGGAAATGCTTCGCACTTTTCTTTACGCGAAAATTCATCGCGCCACGGTCACGGATGCCTCCGTGGATTACGAGGGAAGCCTTTCAGTCTCAACCGACCTCATGGAGGCCGCCGGTATGCGCCCGGGGGAAAAAATTCTGGTGGGCGTAATCAATACCGGAGCCCGATTTGAAACCTACCTCATCCCCGCCCCCGCCGGCGCCGGGGCCATCGTTCTCAACGGAGCCACCGCCCATCTTGGAAAAAAAGGGGACCAAGTGACCATTATGGCCTTCGCCCAACTTGCACCCGACCAAGTCCGTTCCCACCGGGCAAAATCCGTACTCTTGGGTCCCAACAACAAGATTTTAAAAGTTTCGGAAATTCCCGCCTAAACCCGTCTCGAGACCCTACACCGCCCCGTGGGCGGCAAACTGCTTCAAGAAGCGGACATCATTGTCATAAAAAAGACGAAGATCCGGAATGCCGTGCCGGACCATGGCGATCCGCTCCACGCCCAAGCCAAAGGCGTACCCGGTGTGTTTCTCCGGATCGATTCCCACCCCGCGCAACACCCGCGGATGAACCAACCCGCACCCCGCGATCTCCAACCACTCCCGCCCACGGAACGTTTTTCCAGGAATGGAAAAATCGACCTCAAAACTCGGCTCGGTGAACGGGAAATAGTGGGGCCGCAGCCGAACCTTGGTTCCCTCGCCCATCAGCTCACGGAAGAAAAATTCCAAGACCCCTTTGAGATGCGGCAATCCGATCCCCTCCCCGACGCACAATCCCTCTACCTGGTGAAAAAACAATCCGTGGGTCGCGTCCACCTCATCGCGGCGATAGCAACGTCCCGGCGCGATGATCTTCACCGGCGGTTTCCGGTTTTCCAAAACCCGGATCTGGACGGTGGAAGTTTGTGTCCGCAACAGCCAGCGACCGTGCGGGCCGGGCGGAAGGTCGAGATAGAACGTGTCCTGCTCGTCCCGTGCCGGATGATCCGCATGGGTGTTCAAGGCATCGAAATTATGATGCTCCGTCTCGATCTCGGGGCCGTCCGCCAAAGCAAAACCCAGTCGATGAAAAATATCCGTAATCCGGTCCAGCGTCTGGGTGAGCACATGCACGCTTCCCGAGGGGTACGGCCGGCCTGGTAGCGTGGGATCCGATTCCCCGGGTGCGACGGAGGAGGCTCCTGCCTCACCCCCGCCCTTCTCGGTCCAAGCCTCCTCCAGTGCCTTACGAAGATCGTTGGCGGCTTTGCCGGCTGCAGGCCGCTCGGCGGCCGGAAGGGATTTTAGTCCATCGAGAAGTTTCTGGGTTTCTCCCTGTCGGCCGAGATACCGGTTTCGCCAGGCCTGTTTCGCGGCCGGATCGCCGGCGGATTGCAGTTCCGCCAAGGCACGTTCGCGAATCCCCGCAAAATCCGGGGAAGAAGAGAGGGACACAGCGCGGTCCCGCGCCTTAACCGCGGGCGGCTTGCACCACAGCGGCAAAGGCCGTGGGTTCGTGGATGGCCAAGTCGGCCAGAATTTTACGATCCAACTCGACGCCGGCCTTGCGCAGGGCACCGGCAAAAGCGCTGTAGGTAAGACCTTGGGCCTGTACCGCCGCGCTCAGACGGGCGATCCAGAGATGGCGGAAATTGCGCTTCTTGGTCTTCCGGTCCCGGTACGACCAATACTTGGCCTTCATCCGGGCATCTTTGGCGTAGCGGAAAAGTTTGCTGCGACGGCCGCGGTATCCGGCGGCGCTGGCGACCATCCGTTTCCGGCGTTCGCGTGAGGCGGGGGCGTTGGTGGCGCGGGGCATGGGGAACTCCTAGCTAAAGGGGAGGTTTTCGATGATCCGAGCCATGTCGGTCTTGTCCAACACGGCAATCTTACCCAAACGGCGCATGCGCTTCCGGTTTTTGCTGGAGGCGAGGTGGCGCCGACCCGGTTTGCCGAACAAGACCTTGCCGCTACCCGTCACTTTAAAGCGCTTGGCAGCAGACTTTTTCGTCTTCCGGCGGGCAATGGGACGGGGCATGAAAGCCTCCTTGTGTCTCAGGAGGGGGTGGGCTGACTCTCTGGTACGGGGGTGGCCTCGGAGGCTCCTTCTTCACCGGACTCTTCCTCGTTAGCCCCCTCGGCTTCCTCGGTCGTCCAGCGCCGCACCCGCTTTTTGACGGGAAGTG
>CAZZMY010000143.1:0-2914 GCA_964655385.1 uncultured Akkermansia sp. | reverse complement strand
CTCCCTTCCTCGTCAACCGACCTTCCCGCCTCTAGCCTGCAGTCCTCAGCCTCTCTTAATCTTAACCCCTCCTTCGGCGGCGGCACACCTCCGGCCCTGGTCGCCTACTCTCTCCTGACGCTGACCCTACCCACCTGCAACCAATCCATCTTGGTCCTTAAGAAACAGTCCAACGCCTCTTCCGGCCGGCAGACCACCGGTTCGTTTTCGTTGAAGGAAGTGTTCAAGACCATCGGAACGCCTGTCTCTTTTTCAAAAGCCTCGATCAACTGGTGATACAGGGCGTCCTCATCCGGCTGCACCGTCTGCAACCGGGCCGTCCCATCCGCATGCACCACCGCCGGAATCCGGCTCCTCTGATGTTCCTTCACCACAAAGACCTGAGCCATGAACGGAACCTCGTCCACTGTCTCAAACCAGTCGGGAACCACCCGACCCAAGACGCTCGGAGCAAACGGTCGAAAACTCTCCCGCCGCTTGATCTTCGCGTTCAGCAGATCCTTTACATCATGCCTGCGGGGATCCGCCAAAATGGACCGATGCCCCAGGGCCCTCGGGCCCCACTCCATTCGTCCCTGAAACCACCCCACCACCTTTCCCTCCACCAAAGCCTTGGCCACCCGCTCACACATCTCTGCATCCCCCCTGTATTCCTCCACCTTGCAACCCGCCTTTTCAATCTCCCCTTTTCTTGATTCCACCACCCTCCGGATCTCCTCCGTCGAAAACTCCGGCCCCCATCCCGCCCCCTTCATCACCCACCGTTTCTTTGTCTTCGTCCCCTCTGGGTGCCGCTGCGCCATGAGAAGGGCAGCGCCGACCGCGCCTCCCGCATCCCCAGCGGAAGCTGCTACGTATACCTTTCGGTAGGGTGTTTTGCCGTAGAGCCGGCCATTCGCCACGGAATTTTGCCCGCACCCTCCGGCAATACACAGATGCGTTCTCTCTCCGGTTAGATCGGCCACCTGGTTCAGCATCCGGAAGAAAATCTCCTCATACAGGGCCTGCGCGCTTCTCGCCAAGTCCTTGTGTCGCTGGGTCAAATCCTCTCCTTTGCCCCGCCGTGGGCCCAGCAGAGTTTCCAGCTCTGGACTAAAATGATCGGACAACTCCGGCACCCCGTCGGCCCAGCGATAGAGATTCGACTCCCGGTCATGTCGAAAATATTTCAGGTTCAGCTCATATCCCGGTCCGGGCCCCTGCTTCACCAAGTCGCGCATCTTCTCCAGGAACTTCGGTTCTCCGTACGGCGCCAGCCCCATCACCTTGTACTCATCCCCATAGTGCGGAAAACCCAGATACTGCGTCAAAGCCGTGTACAACACGCCCAAGGAGTGGGGGAAATACACCTTGCCCAGCACGTCCATCTTTCCGCTCCGGCCGCTGGCCCATGCCGTGCTCGCAAAATCTCCAAAACCATCCACGCTCACCACCGCCGCATGCTCAAACGGGGATGCCAAATAGGCCGAGGCCAAGTGGGCCTCATGGTGTTCCACCGGCACCCAGCTGGCCCGCCATCCTTGGCCGGAAAACATATTCTCTAACTCACCCTGCGTACCCTTCACCTTTCCCAGGTTCTTGATTTTTTCCAGCACGAGCCGCGGATCCGGCCGATGGCCCAAAACATACAACAGCCGTCGCACCGCATTCGCCTGGGGCAAACGGTTCACCGCCACCGCATCAATCTCCGATGGCCTAAGGCCCGCATACTCGAGGCACCAGCGAATTGATCTTTCAGGGAAACCGGCCCAGTGCTTCTGGCGACGAAACCGCTCTTCCTCCACTGCCGCAACCAGCTTCCCATCAACCACCAAGGCCGCCGCACTGTCGGCGTGATAAGCGTTGAGTCCTAAAATCTTCATCCCTGAATTCCAGCTCGTTTGGTTTGATAGGTCACCCTGTAGCCCGCGACCTGCAGCCCATAACCGTTTTTTTCCTTCATTTTCATCTTCATCTTAATCTCTTCCTTACTTCCTTGGCCATCATCCATTCAGCATAAGTTCGCTGCCGTACATACTCCCAACCCGCTCCTCCATCCAGAATCACGCCTTTGATCAGGAAGGTGTAGATCGGAACCAAAATAGGCATCACCCACCCGAGTCTTCGCAGCCGATCGGCAGTGCTCCACCCCTCTTTTGGCTCCGGACCGGTTAAGTACTCTGCCTCTCGTACGGCATACGACTTCTGATTCGCCCTCCACCTTTCCATGCTTTTCCGGTCATCGTGCAGTATTTTTCCGACCAACACCTCCCCTCTCCCCCCAACTCTGGGGGCCTGGGTGTGCCCCTCATCCTCAAATCGGCATGCCGCCCAACGCATCAACACGGGTTTGGGGGGATATAAGGTGCCCCGCAAGGGGCGACCCTGAATGCAATACGTAAAGGATACAGCATACGAACACACCTCCGGCCCTGGTCGCAGATTGCTAATTTCGCAAATCACCTCTTCGGTCAAAATGTAATCGGCATCCAGACAGAGCACCCACTCACTTTTCGCTTTTCCGCAGCCGTAATTCCATTGGGTTGCGTGTGTGTCAAAGGCTCGCACGGCCCACGTCACATTGGGAAATGATCGGGCAATTTTTTCGGTCCCATCCGTGCTCCCGCTGTCCAAGACCAAGACTCTTGGCGCCCAGCGCAGCCTCTCCAGGCAACGACCAATGTTCGCTTCCTCATTTTTCGTCAAAATAACGGCCGTTAGATCAATCATGGTTCCAATTGGAAATCTTTTTGCCCGGTAGGGCCTGCTCTCTCAGCGGGCCGCATTCCACACGGTCTGCCGGGACGTCAGACGCTACCTGCCACCTCACGCCAGTGGTCTTCAGCCTCTCCTTATCTTTCCATATCCCATATTCTATAGCCGATATCCCAACAGCATCTTAATCCCAATCCTCATCTAAACTATCCCCTGATAC
>CAZZMY010000142.1:0-3048 GCA_964655385.1 uncultured Akkermansia sp. | reverse complement strand
AACATGGTGGCAAAGAACTTTTTATCCACCTTGTAGAACTCGCTGAGGGAAGTGGCGCGAAAGCGGTTTCGGACAATCTTTCGGACGGCATCGGGGAAGCTCTTGTCATCGATCCCTGAGAGTTTTTTTCCGTCGGCCTTGAGTTTCAGATCGTACATGGTCCCTTCCAGTTCCCCGCCCGCCTTTTCGGTAAAACCAAACAAAGTGGATTTGGCGGTCCGGCGACCTCCAGACTTGCCGGCAGGCTTCGCGCCGGCAGAGCTTCCGGTCCCCGCACTTATCGAGGGAGCGGTGACAGTTTTGGCCGGAGTGGTTGGGGCGAAAGAGGGCGTGGGAGATGGGGTCGAGAGTGAAAGTAAATCTGTCGTTTCTGTGATTTCGGTCGGAGTGGGGGTGGCTTCGGCCATGGGGGCCGAGTCCTCTTGAGGAGAAGGCTCCTCGTTCGATGGAGGCGCAGGCGCCTCGGCCCCTGCGTCCCCGGAATCTACCTTCTGCCCGGAAAACATGGCTAGGGGGTTGCCCCCCTTGAAGATGACCACACTACCCACGGCCAACAAGGCCAGCAGATGAACCCCAATAGCGATGATAAAAGGAGTGGAGGTAATCAGGGCTGCCAGCGTGAGCCATTTCTTTTTCTGGTTTTTCCCGGACCCAGCAGCGGGGGGAGTAGGCTTTTTCAAGGAGGGGGAAGGTGGCACGGATCGATCTTATCCACGATCTAACGGTGAATCTAGCCGATCCCTAAGTGTAGGAGGATTTTACGGTGGGGAGCAGGAAGGGTGGCCTGCCTGACTTGGTGGGGCTTAAACCATCGGCCTAGTCCTAGCTTGGCCGATGGCTGGGCGACATGCACCTCGGCGGAAATTTTGTAGCGGGTATAGGGATAAGTGATGCGGTGGATGTGTTGGGAACTAGGGTCGGTTATCGAAGTCGTGGGAAGAAGCCAAAGGCCCCGCCAGCGCCCGAGGGGATGCTGACGAGTAAGCCAAATTGATGCACCACGGCGGATGAAGAGTATGGATTCCTTCTGAGTGGTGGGGGCAGGTTTACGGTGCGAGGTGGAAGGGATCTTTTTTCGGGATGGGCAAGAAAGCTGCAGAGGGCAAGAGGGACAGTGTGGATTTTTGGGAAGGCAGATCAGAGCCCCCAGCTCCATAAGGGCCTGATTGTGAATTCCTGGCTTTTTTTGGGGGACCAGCATACCGGCCACGGTGCGGAGGGTTTTCTGATCTGGAACACGGCCGCCGCGGGCGAGGAGTCTGCCCAAGACGCGGGCGACGTTTCCATCGAATGAGGGGTGGGGAAGATTGAAGGCGATGCTGGCAATGGCGCCGGCAGTGTAATCGCCGATTCCCGGAAGAGAGCGAAGTACTTCCGGATCGGAAGGAAGTCTGCGGTCGGGACGGCGCATCACGGACCGAGCTAACTCATGCAGAAAGCGGGCCCGGCGGTAGTATCCGAGGCCCTCCCAGTGGCGCAGCACCACCCGCCGTGGGGCTTTGGCCAAGGATGCCCAGTTGGGGAAGCGGCGGATCCAACGACGGTAGTAGGGAATCACCGTGGCCATGCGGGTTTGTTGGGCCATGAATTCCGAGACGGTCACGCGATAGGGAGTGGGGTGGCGACGCCAGGGCAAAGGTCGGTGGTGGCGACGATACCAGGCATATAGGCGGGGAAGGGCTTTCCGGATTTTGGAATCGATCGAAGAGGGGGAAGTTCTAAGGTGGTGGGACATGGCCGACTCAATGTTTACCCACAAGCTGGACGAGGCCCAAGTCCGGCGGTTGCGTGAGGTGATCGAAGGCAAGGGATTTGAATTTTCCCCTTTGGAATATGGGCACTTTACCGCCCGCAAGGGAAAATGCGTTCTCCACGCTTATTTGAGCGGCAAGCTGGTGGTGGCTGGGAAAGAGGCGAAGGATTTTATCGAGTTCACCCTCGAGCCGGAGGTCTTGGGAGAGGCGCAGTTAGGGTATGAAAAGATCAGGAATCCGGAGATGTATGCCCCCCATTTCGGAATCGACGAAAGCGGGAAAGGGGACCTATTCGGGCCGTTGGTGGTCGCGGGTGTTTATGTGGATGAGGATACGGCGGAGCGCTTGCTGGAAATCGGTGTCCGGGACAGTAAGACCATCACCACGGATAAAAAAATCGCCGAGCTGGCAGAGGAGATCGGGAAAACGGTGCGGGGAGGCATGGAGGTGGTGACGATGGGACCGGCCCGGTACAACGAGCTCTACCGGAAATTCGGGAATCTGAATCGTCTCTTGGCCTGGGCCCACGGGAAGGTGATCGCCAATCTTCATGTGAAAGTACCTCAGTGTCCGAGAGCTCTTTCGGATCAGTTCGGCGACCCACGCTTGGTGGAGGGGGAGTTACGCAGGCAAGGAGTGGAGATTCAATTGCAGCAGAGAACCAAAGCGGAGAGCGATATTGCGGTGGCGGCGGCGAGTATTTTGGCTCGGGCGGAGTTTGTGCGGCAGTTGGGCCGGCTATCGGCTGAGGCGGGTTTTGATTTGGCCAAAGGGTGTGGGGCGGGGGTGAAAAAAATGGCGGAAGATATATTTAGGAAGAGCGGCAGGGAGGGATTGGCTTATGTAGCAAAAACACATTTTCGTACTTTCTCAGAGGCGGTGGGTGATCCTGTGGCACCCAAAGTGGAGTGGAAAAAGAGGTCTTAGCATCAAACACTTAAGGATGTAGATTGCATAAACCTCTAACGGTTAAAAATTTACTTGGCTATCGATGGAAATACCCTAAAGAAAAGGAGATATGGAAAACCTGACCAAAAGAGACCTCGTGGTTCGGATCAGCAATGAAACCAACCTTGTACAACAGGACGTGTTGAAGGTCATTCAGTTAACACTCGATCACATCAAGGAATCCCTCTTAAAGGGAGATGCGGTGCAACTCCGTAACTTTGGTGTTTTTGAGATCAAGATCCGCAAGGCGAGGGTAGGTCGGAATCCGAACAAGCCGGAGACGGATGTGCCGATCCCGGCCCGGGCGGTGGTGAAGTTCAAGGCTGGCAAGGAGATGAAGGCGGAG
>CAZZMY010000141.1:0-3062 GCA_964655385.1 uncultured Akkermansia sp. | reverse complement strand
CGAGGTGCTTTTCCAAAACCGTGGCGTACACCGAGCGGAAATCGACGTTGAACTGAACATCACCGTCGTTGAGATCTTTTTTGGCCAACGAGGGCATTTTGCCGTGGAGTCCGGCATGCACGGCTCCCCCTGCCAGGAAAAGTGGGGCGGCAGCTCCATGGTCGGTTCCGCCGCTGGCGTTTTCCCTCAGGCGACGGCCAAATTCACTAAAGGTCATCAGGCTGACGCGCCCCAGGTTTCCCTGGGCTTTGAGATCGGCCAAGAAGGCGGCCACGGCATCTCCCATCTCCCGCAAGAGGCGTTCATGGGCGCCCGCTTGATCCACATGGGTGTCGTAACCGCCCTGCGAAATATAATAGACTCGCGTCGGCATTCCGCCGGCGATCAACCGCGCCACCGAGGCGAAATTCTGGCCCAATCGGGTTCCGGGGTAAGGGACGGCGTTTTTGGCGCGGCCGGAGGCTTTGGCGATTTCCTGCTGGCTGATCTTCGCGTCCATGTCGGTGCGTTCCAAAAAATCAAGCGAGGACATTTTCCCCTTGTTGCTCGGGCCCCCGATATCCCCGATGGATCCACCGGCTGGGCCATCTCCCTCGTCATCCTCCATCATCATGGAGCCGTCCGCTTCCAGTTGCAGGCCAGCCTCCCGATGTTTCTTTTTTCCGCCTCCACCCCAATTGCCCTGATACAGCACTCCTTTGGGTGTGGCGGCGGCAAAGGCTTGGGGGGTTTGCCCGGCCAGCGCGATGCCCACCGAGGCATCGCAACCCTGGCAGGCGTTGTCGAAATAGCGGCCGATCCATCCGGTGGTGGATGAAAGATTTTCATCGGTGGCTGTGGCCCAGATTTCAGTCGAGCGAAAATGGGACCGGTTGGGATTGGGATATCCGACCGCCTGGACCACGGCGAGGTGGCCATCCTGATAAGCCGCGGAAAGTCCCGCCAGGGCCGGGTGGAACCCGGTCTTGGAGTCGAGAAGAAGGGCGTTCTTGTCGCGAATTCCAATTTTTGGGCGGGCTTTGAGATATTCGTCGTTTCCAACCGGAATCACGGTGTTCAGCCCGTCATTCCCGCCTGCCAACTGCAAAACCACGAGGATGTTCCCGTCCTTGCCGGTGACCCCCTGAACCAAGGCTCCGTCTGCTTCGGCATGCAGCGACTGCATGGTCCGGCTAAGAAAGGTGGGCAAGGTCCAGCAAAGAGAGCCACCCAAAAGACCGGTTCTCAGGAATTCGCGGCGTGTCTTGAGTTCAGGGGATGATTCCATGGGGAGTTCCTTTCAGGTTACTTGGTAAGCCGGGCTTTGCACGAGGGCGAGGATGAGCTTTCGGATAGCGGCATCCGTCAAGGGGACGCTGGTGCCGGAATTTTCCACGAGTTTTCTTCGGGTCTCATCGGGCATGGGGTAGCCAAAGAGGAAACGATCCGAAAGGTTGGAGATTAATTTTTCCGGATTCTGGCGGTCCCCCGTGTCCACCAACTTGCCCACGGGGGCGGGAGAGAGGGCCAGGAGGGAGCGGGCTTTTTTGGCGGCCTGCAGTTTCAAATCCTTCTCCGAAGCTTCGGTCATACTGGAGGGTGTGGGGGATGGCGGATCCATGATCATCGGAGCGGGAATCTCGCGCAGGCCGCTTTCAATGGCCAGGCGCCCCAGATCCATGCCGGCCAAACGCTGCATGCCGCGGGTTCCCGCCACAATCCAGGAGGTGTATTCATATCGTTTGGCCAGGGTGGAGGTGTTGATCCAGGTGATGCCCCCGTCCCAGCCTTTGACGTTGGGAGGTTCGAGCAGTTTTTGGCCAAGTTCCGCCAGCATGTTGGAGGCCAGGGCCGGAGCGGGGAGAGGACAAGCCAGCTGTCGGCACAGACCCACAAGCCATTCTGTGGGGGATTTGACTCGATCCTCGGCGTGCTCGGAATCATAAAATGCAGGGTGGGTCCACATGGCCAGGAGAAAAGGCCGCATCTCGCCGCCTAAGCGCTCCCATTCCTGGGCCAATTCGGCTTGGAGGTCTGCCTCAGGAGTCCATCCGGTATAAAAGCGCCAAAGTTTGCGGGTGATCCAGATGGGGGCGGCTTTTTGGGACAGGGCGATCCGCACCACGTCTTCCCCGTCGAAGCTGCCACGCTGCCCGAAGATTTTTTTGGATTTGATGTCGTGCCAGTTTTTTCGGTCCATGAACACCGGCGGGGTGTTTTCTTGGTCTTCCGGCTCGCCGGGCTTGTGGGGCCAGCCTACGGTCCAGCCGGCAAAGGCCCGGGCACCTTCCTGAATGTCTTGCTCCGTGTAATTACCGACTCCCAGGGTGAACAACTCAAAAAGCTCGCGGGCAAAGTTTTCGTTGGGGGCATCCGCGCGGTTTTTCGAGCCGTCCAAGTAGATCAGCATGGCCGGATCTTTGGCGACTCCCAAAACCAGCTCGTGCCACCGACCATAGGCTTTTTCCCGGAACATCTGGTTTTGTCGAAAAAGCATGACGGGGTTCCGGACCTTCTCCGCACTGGTGGCAAAGTGACCGTGGAGGAAAAGCACCAGCTTTTCGCGAGCGGCCAAGGTCGGCTGCACCATCCGATCCAGCCACCAGCCCCGAATCTCGGTTAGGCGGCGATCCTGCTCGGCTCGAACCGCCCGATACAGTTCACGGCCCTTGGCCTCGCGTTCCTTGGGTGGAAGCAGGCGGAGTTTTTTTCTTAAGAAACGCTGCTGCTCGGTCAGTCCCGGCTTGAGAACATTGGGGGGAGGAGTGAGTTCCCCCACTTTTGTGGGGCCCAAAAGGTGGTCAGCGGCGTCCGCCGGTTTCATGCCTGCCAACTGATCGACTTCGTCTGGCGTCCCCCCGAACCCGGCTCTTTGGAGAAGTTGGCCGGCTTTGGTCCGATCCCAAGCCGAGGGGGGCAGGGTGGCTAGCATACCAAGGGATGAAACTACCATAGTAACAATAGGATGCGGTGTTTTTTTAGGTGATTGTCATTGAACCCCCCGAGGGGTGGGTGCGGGACGGTTTAACTATTCACCATCTATCAGCAGGACAACGAGTTGCTCACTCGACTTAAAAAAGGGG
>CAZZMY010000140.1:0-3085 GCA_964655385.1 uncultured Akkermansia sp. | reverse complement strand
TTGCCGTTCTCAAACTTGATGCTGGCCAAGGTGCGATTCAGGGTGTCCTTAACCGCCCAACCAAAGGTGTCCCTCACATTGTCATCGGGATTCGGGTTGGCCAAAGTCTGAACCCAGCGGAGGGTGACCAAGTTTTGGGTGGTGTCATAACTGATGGAGCGGTTGAGGTTGACCGGGAGAGGTGGTGTCGGCCCGCCATAAAGACCGCCAATGAACCCAGCATTGCCGTTGCTGGGGTAAGCGTTATCCGAAACGATACCGTTGTTCAGCCACTGGTCCGAGGTCGTCCACGAAGCGTGATCGGTCAAGAAAGCGTTGGCGGCAAAGGACTCAAAATTTTCCACGGTCGAGAATCCGTTGGGCGTGGCACTGGCGGCCATGCATCCGAGACCAATGAAAAAGCCGGCGAGGAATTTAGCAGATGATTTCAAGGGTTTTATTTCTTGCTGATGGTCGCCACCTTTGAGTTGGTTGTGGTTGTCACCGAATTGGTGGTCGTTACAGTCCTTGTCCGCTGTGCGTGCGAATTTATGGGAGCTAAAATCAAAGAAAATAAAGCAACGATTCCAGCGCTACGAATAACCAAACCTTTAGAATTCCGAAGATTTCTCATGATCAAACCGTACTTGAGGACCCGCTAAAAATCAATGGGAAATTGCAATTGAATGTAACTTTCTGGTGGCAAATAAATTGGCCTCTATTACTGTCTGGTAAGCAAATTTTTTGTTAGCATAAGTCACTCTATATCAATGAATAAAGACATTAATCTGGTCCTTTTGCCCTTTTTGTCGCTTTTGGGCGGCGGGGTAAGTAACCCGTGGTGGGCTGGAATTTTTCTCATTCTTAACGGAGTTTGCCTGGGATGGACGGGCTTCCCCTTTCGTATCCCTAAAGTCACTCTCCTATGGTGGGGAGCTTTGCTTTGGGGGGGATTAACCTTTCTGACGGGTTTCCTGATTCCCCTCAACTCCTGGCGCGAATCCCTGGCCCAAGCTGGCTTGGGAAGTTCCAATTTCTGGACCCCGCAGCCCTTCCTCTCTTTCGAATCGATCCTACTCTTCCTCGCCGGCCTACTTTGGCTGAACTGGCTCCTCGCCGATCCGGTGGGAGAAAGAACACGATGCCGATCCATGCGTATTTTGGGGATGGGCATCGGAGCGCTGGGGATCCTTGCCCTTCTCTGCAAAATTCAAAAATGGCCCTTCCCGGGACTCGATGACACGGAGTACGGCTTTTTTCCCAACCGCAACCACATGTCCAACTGGTTGGCCATGGGAGGCATGGCGGCCGCCGGCTCCGCCTTAGCGGATGCCCGCCGAAGGGAATGGCTGTGGGCCGGTCTCTCCGTCCTTTCCATCTCCGGCATCATGCTTTGCCTTTCGTATAATACCTCCCGAGGCGGGCTCTCCATTTTTTTTCTCGGACTTCTCGCTTGGTCCCTCGCTTTAAGTTGGAAGGGCCCCGATCGCCGCGTCGGCCTCGCCATGTTGGCCTTGGTGATTTTGGGCGCGACCACGCTTCTCTTTTTGGGTGGCAAATCGCTCGAACGCTTCAAGTCTCCGGAAAAAACCCCCGCAGTCCGGGCCGCCGCCGAGGATGTCACGGACAACTCCCCTTCGCCGTCTTCCGAGGTAGCCACTTCCCCCTCCTCGGAGGAACCCACACTCGATTTCCGCTTCCGTATCTTTCTCGATGCATTGGATCTGATCCGAGCCACCCCGCTTCTCGGAACCGGTCCGGGAAATTTCTCTTATCTCTTTCCTCCGTTCCGGGAGCGAACTCTCGGGGTACAAAGCCGGGCCCTGCATCCGGAAAGTGATGTCCTCTGGTTTGGCGCCGAATACGGCCTGCCCGCTCTTCTTTTGGGAATGATCGGCACCCTGGCTCTGTTTCGCCAGGCGGCTCCGGGTCACAACCGGGAAGGCTGGGTCACCCGCTCCGCCGCGGCCGCCGCCGTTTTTGCCTTTCTGCTCCACAGTTTTGCCGATGTGCCCGGCCACCGGATCGGAACCGTTTGGCTGGCCATCACCCTGGCTGGATTCGCCTTCGGCCGGAAAAGCGAGACAGGAACTCCCCCGCCCCTCTGGCTTCCGACGGCCCTGCGCTCCCTTTCCTTTGGGGTGGCGGGGGCGGGCGTGCTTTGGCTCGTCGGACTGGCTTTCCAAAGACCTTGGCCAGCCAGCGTGGCCGTGGAGCGCGCCCAGTTGGAAATTGTCAACGGTTGGCGGGCCATGGAGGTCGAAAAAAGCCTGGCCCTGAGCGAGCGGGCCCTGACCTGGTTGCCGCTGGAGGAAAATCTCCATTTCCTGCGGGGCAAAAACCTTCTCTTCTTTGAAAACTCCGACGAGGAGGCAACCGCGGAATTCCGCCAGCAATCCCTGCTCGAACCCTATAGAATTTCCGTTCTCATGGATCAGGCCTGTGCTTGGGCCGAATGGCGCCCTCAAGACTCAAGCCGCGCCTTGGACACTCTGCAGGCGGCCCTCGATTTGGCCGAAAAACTGCCCGCCAACTCGGATCGCACTCCCCTCATCCTCAACGGCATTTCCCAAGTCTGCCGTATCAATCCGGGGCTCCGTCTGGGAGCCACCACTCTGCTGGAAAAACGGCCGGAACTTCTCGCCCTCTGGCTCAGCCAAGCCAAGGCGGAGGAATTCCTACCCACCCTCGCCGTTCTCCGGGCCACCGATCCCGATCTTAAAAATTTCCCCGACAAATCCAAAACCCTCCTTTTTATGGCCTGGTATCGTTGGGGCGACCGGGCCGAACTTCTGCGGGAACTGCAGTCTCATTCCGATTGGGATTCCTCCGCTTGGCCGCTCCACATCCAAATGCTCGCCAAGGAAAAACGTTTTCAGGAGGCGGTCGAGCGGGCGCGACAATCGATGGAGCCACCCGCCCTTCCCGACCGGGAAACCTCCAGGGAAGAGGCGGAGCGCCGATGGTACCGCAGTCCCCGCGACTTTGGTGCGGCCTTCACCTTGGCCGAGTTTCGACGGGAAGCCTCGGATTTGAGCGGAGCCCGCGTGGTTCTGGAAAAAATTACCCAAAGACCCGACGTCCCTGCCTACTTCTGGTGGCTTCG
>CAZZMY010000139.1:0-3087 GCA_964655385.1 uncultured Akkermansia sp. | reverse complement strand
ATTACGCCCACAATCAGAAGAATGTTCCCTTGGATAAACCGGCTGAGGTCCATAATGGTTTGGGTGATGAAGGGCAGGGGCCGACCTCCCAGCATGTCCTTAAAGATCGCCTCGAACTTCGGGACAATGAAAAGCATAAGGAAGGTGACGATGCCCACGGCGATGGTCAAAACCACCAGAGGGTAGACCATGGCCGAGGTGACCTTGCCCCGGATGCGCTGACTTTTTTCGGCAAATTCCGCCAAACGGGTGAGCACAACTTCCAGAACGCCGCCCAGCTCTCCGGCTTTCACCATGTTGACATACAGTTTGTTGAAGGCTTTCGGGTGCTGCGAAAGGGCCTCTGAGAAAGTGGTTCCTCCCTCCACGGATTCGGCGAGGCCCGCCATAATCTTGCGCAAATTCGGATTTTTTTCCTGTTTGCTGAGGGTTCGCAAGCTCCGGAGCAAGGGTAGCCCCGCGCTGATCAGTGTGGAGAGTTGCCGGGTAAAGACGGTGAGAACCTTGGCAGGCACCTTGCCCGTGCCCCCGCCTCCGCCCCCAAGGGAGAATTTGAAGGAAAATCCCTTTCCCTTGGCCTTGGCGTTCTCGGCCGCAGTTTCCGCGATGTTGGTGGGGAACATGCCCTGTTTCTTGATGGCGGCAGCGGCGTCGGAGGCATTGTTGGCCTCCAAAGTCCCCTGGTGGGTTTTTCCTTTGGCGTCGACCGCCGAGTAGGCGAAGAGGGGCATGGTTAGGTGTACTTGAGGACTTCTTCCAAGGTCGTGTGACCTTCCAGAATGTTGCGGATGCCGTCTTGGCGCAAGGTGGACATACCCAGTTCGATCCCTTTTTGCCGTATGACCACGGACGGTGCACGCTCATTAATCAGCTGCCGAATGGGCTCGCGGATATCCAAGAGTTCATAAATGCCTACCCGTCCGCGGTAGCCCGTCCCGTTGCAGCTCTCACACCCTTTGCCAAAATAAAAGGGCCGGTCCCCCACTTCCGATCCGGTCAGACCAATCTGGGCAAGAACCTCTTCCTTGGGCTGAAAGGGAGTGCGGCAATCTTTGCAGATCCGTCGCAACAACCGCTGGGCCAGGACACCTTCCATGGAGGCCGCAATCAGGAAGGGCTCGACCCCCATGTCGAGGAGACGGGTGACTGCTCCGGCCGCGTCGTTGGTATGGAGGCTGGTCATGACCAAGTGACCGGTGAGGCTGGCCTGAATCGCGATTTGGGCGGTTTCAAGATCCCGGGTCTCTCCCACCAGAATTTTGTCGGGATCCTGTCGCAGAAAGGCCCGCAGGGCCCGGGCAAAGGTCAGGCCGATGCCTTCGTTGGCCGGCACCTGGATGATCCCCTCCAATTCGTATTCCACGGGATCTTCCACCGTGAGAATCTTGGTATCGATGGTGTTGATTCGCCCGAGGCATGAATAAAGGGTGGTGGTCTTACCGGATCCGGTGGGCCCAGTGACGATAAAAATGCCGTTCGGCTTTTCCAGCGTCTCGCAGATGTAGTCGTAAATGTGTTTGGGAATGCCCAGTTTTTCCAAGTCCAGGTTGACAACGGAACGATCCAAGACACGCAAGACGATGCTTTCGCCATATTGCGTAGGCAGGGTGGAAACACGGAGATCGACTTGACGTCCGGCGAGTAGGGTTTGGATGCGTCCGTCCTGGGGAACCCGGCGCTCGGCGATATTCAGATTCGCCATCACCTTGATGCGGGAGGTGACGGGGATGGCCAAGCGACGGGGGGGCGGGGCCATTTCATACAGGGCGCCGTCGACGCGATAACGGATTTTAAACTCCTTCTCAAAGGGCTCGAAATGAATGTCACTTGCCTTGGCTTGGATGGCCCGGGCAATGATGGTGTTGACGTATTTGATGATCGGGGCGCTTCCGGCTTCGGTTAGGTCGACTCCCTCAGAGACCAAGGCGGTCTCGGGGGCGTTTTCCAGTTCGGTCAGAATGTCGTCGATGTTGGCTTCGGCGGCGCCGTAGTGTTTTTCCACCAACGGAAGAATTTTATCCGGCGGGGCCACGACCTGTGCGATTTCCGCTCCGGTGGCAAACCGCAGATCCTCCAACGCCTGCGTCGCCAGCGGGTCGGCCAAGGCCACGGTCAGTGTGGTCTCGTCCGCCGCCAAGGGGAGGGCCCCCACATTGCGGGCGGTATGAGGAGGGATGCGGGCGAGCAACTCAGGGCTGAGTTCGAGGTTGGACAAATCCAGCACCAAGGGCAGTCCCAGACTGTCCGAGATCTTTTCCAAAATCTGGGGCATCTGGATGATGCCGAAATTGGCCAAAACCGTTTCGATCGGTTTGCCCGTCCGGCTCAACTCCTCGGAAATCTCGCGCGACTGCTCGGAGGAAAGAACCTGCTGTTCCTCGAGAAAGGGAAGGAGAAAGCGCGGGTCCATGATCAGTCCTTGTCGGCCATGGTGGCCGAAATGATTTCCTCGGGCGTGGTCATGCCGGAAACGACCTTGCGGATTCCGTCTTCCCGCAGGGTTCGCATCCCGAGGTCGCGGGCCCGTTGCCGGATTTTGGAGACGGGCGCGCCCTCGTTGATCAGGTGGCGAATTTCGTCGTCGACGGTAAAAATTTCAAAAATGCCGGCCCGACCTTTGTATCCGGTTCCACGACAGCGGTCACAGCCCCTTCCTTTTGAAAACCGGGCTTGGGCCAGACTGGCGGCGGTTAAATTCAGGGCGCGAAGTTCCACCTCGGTGGGTGTGTAGGGCTCCTTGCACTCCGGACAGATCTTGCGCACGAGTCGTTGGGCAAGGACTGCCCGAATGGAAGAGGAGACCAGAAACGGTTTCACTCCCATGTCGACCAGACGGGTGATCGCACTGGGAGCATCGTTGGTGTGGAGGGTGGAGAAGACCAAGTGACCCGTGAGGGAGGCGTTGATGGCGATGGAGGCGGTTTCCACGTCCCGAATCTCTCCCACCATGATGATGTTGGGTGCCTGCCGCAACATGGCCCGGAGCGCAGCGGCAAAGGTCATGCCAATTTCGGTGTTCACCGCCACCTGGTTCACCCCGGGCAACTGGTATTCCACCGGGTCCTCCACCGTGATCAGCTTGCGGTC
>CAZZMY010000138.1:0-3093 GCA_964655385.1 uncultured Akkermansia sp. | reverse complement strand
ACCGCCGCCGCCCCGTACTCCACCACGCTGACCCGCTTCACAAAGTCCTCCACCCGCAACCCGGCAAACGTCCGCCCCGCCCCACCCGTCGGCAGGGTGTGACTCGGCCCCGCCACGTAATCCCCCAACGCCACTGCCGAGTAGTTCCCTACGAAGACGGCTCCGGCGCAACGGATCTTTTCCGCCATCTTCTTGGCGCCGCGGCATTGCAGGGAGAGGTGTTCCGGTGCGATCGCCTCGGCCAGTTCCACCGACTGTCGCAAATCCGCTGTCCTCACTAAAACAGCCCCGCTCTTCAAAACCCCCCTCAGGTACTGGGCCCGGGACTGTCGTGAGCTTTGATTCAAAACCTCGGCCAAGACCTGCCCCAAAATCCTCATCGAGGGAGTTAGCAGAAATATCTGACTCCCAGGCCCGTGCTCCGCTTGCGCCACTAGATCCGCCGCCACCCATTCCGGGCGACATGTTTCATCCGCGATGACCGCAATCTCACTCGGCCCCGGCAAAAGATCGATCCCCACCGACCCGAACACCTGCCGTTTGGCCTCCACCACCCAGGCACTGCCCGGCCCACAGATCTTTTCGACCGGCCGTATGCTTTCCGTACCGAACGCCATCGCCGCCACGGCCTGAGCCCCGCCTACCTGATAAATTTCCGTTGCCCCGGCCTTTTGCAACGCCCAACCCAGCACCGGATTCACTGGACCCGGAGTGCAGGCCACAATCTCCTTCACTCCCGCCACCCGGGCCAGAACCACCGTCATCAGCGCGGTGGAGACCAGCGGAGCCGTTCCTCCGGGCACATACACTCCTACCCTTCCCAGAGCCGGAAAGTTCTCCCCCGTGACCGCCCCTTCACGATTTCTTTTCCTCCATGCCTTGGGGCGGGTTGCCTGCGCAAACTCCGCGATGTTCTTTTCCGCCAAAGCCAGAGCTCTCTTAATCTCCGCACTGGGAGCACGGAACTTTCCGCGGACCCGGAGGTTCGCCTTCTTGATTTTTTTCACCGCAAACCGGTTGTGAATCCGGACCAGGGCCGCATCCCCCCCTTTGCGGACATCGGCCAAAATCCGCTCCACTGCCCGACGCACTTTCCGGTCCGGCTCCGGCCGCCGGGTCAACTGCGGCAGCACCCACCGCTCATTGATTTTTCCGCGGGCGTCGAGAATCTTCATCCTACTCCCACTCGATCGTCGCTGGCGGTTTGGAACTGACATCCAGCACGACCCGGTTGATTCCCTTCACCTCGTTGCAAATCCGGTTGGAGATTTTGCCCAAAAGGTCCCCTGGGAGCCGAACCCAGTCGGCCGTCATTCCGTCCTTGCTCTCCACCGCCCGGATGGCGATGGCATTGTCATAGGTGCGCTCGTCGCCCATCACTCCCACACTGCGGCAAGGAAGCAGAACGGCAAAGCTCTGCCAGATCCGGTAATACCATCCGGAAGCTTTCATCTCCTCGACCACGATCGCATCCGCCTCCCGCAGAATCGACAACTTCCTCTCCTCGATCGCCCCGAGACAACGCACCGCCAGTCCTGGCCCGGGGAACGGCTGTCTCCACACCATCTCCTTCGGTAATCCCATCACCTCCCCCACTTTCCGCACCTCATCCTTGAAGAGTTGTCGCAAAGGCTCCACCAACCCCAGTTTCATCCGTTTCGGCAATCCCCCAACATTGTGGTGGCTTTTGATCAGGGCCGCCGGATTTCCGGCAATTGGCACACTCTCGATGACATCGGGATACAGCGTTCCCTGCGCAAGAAACTGTGCCCCCCTTCCCACCTTTTTCGCTGCTTCGTTGAACACGTGAATGAATTCCCGGCCGATAATCTTCCGCTTTCTTTCCGGATCCGCCACCCCGCGCAGGCGCTTGAGAAATCGTTTCCGGGCATCGATCACCGTTAGGTTGAAATGCCGATGTTTGCCAAAAATCCGTTTCACGCTCTCCACCTCGTCTTTTCGCAGAAGCCCGTTGTCGACAAAGATACAGCGTAGGCGGTTGCCGATCGCCCGATGCAAAAGCGCTGCCGCCACGCTGGAGTCCACCCCTCCGCTGAGCCCTAGGATCACCCGTCCATTCCCAACTTGTTTTCGGACATCCTCCACCGCACGCTTCAGGAACGAACCCATGGTCCAGGTTCCTCGACATCCGCAGATCCTCTTCAGGAAATTACTTAGAATCACCTGTCCCCGGGGTGTATGGGAAACCTCGGGGTGAAACTGCAGCCCATAAATATCGTCCTTGCGAACCACGGCGTAGGGACTGTTCTCCGTCGTCGCCACCGGAACAAAGCCTTTGGGCAAACGCGTGACCCGGTCCCCGTGGCTGTTCCAGATTTCCAGCTTAGCCGGCAAACCGGCCAAAAGGGGGCAAGCCTTCCTGCGGCGCAGAGTGCCGCGACCATACTCGCGTCGGGATCCCCTCGCCACCTCTCCACCAAACTCCTTCACCAAAAGCTGCATTCCGTAACAGATGCCCAGGATGGGAATTCCGAGATGAAAGATGGCCCGATCCATCTTGGGAGCGTTCTTGCCGTAGACGCTGGCGGGACCCCCGCTGAGAACGATTCCCTTGGGGCGGAGAGCCAGAACCTCCCGTGCGGACATGGTGTGCGGGACAATTTCGGAATACACCTTTGCCTCGCGGATCCGCCGGGCAATGACCTGGGTGTACTGGGATCCGAAATCGAGTATCAGAATTCTTTCTGTGCTATTAATGGAACTTGCTGATCTCAAGCGCACTACTTCACCGAACGGTCGAAAATCGTCAAGCTGGGACGACCAGGTATTCACAGATACAAACGAATAAAATCCATTGGTTTAGGTGCGATGCCCTCGCCTCGCTAAATCCCTAAGTTACATGATCGGTAGGGTCCGTTATCCCTAACGGACCGTGTCGTATAATTGTCCGTCGTCAGTTTGGGCCAACCACCCCGACCAAAGCTTGGAAAAAAGCATCACTTAAGTTAGGATTTGAGGCTCACGCGCTCGTGGCGAAATGGCAGACGCGCTAGATTCAGGTTCTAGTGGGGCAACCCGTGGAGGTTCAAATCCTCTCGAGCGCACGAAGTAAGCGAGAGAGTCCTATCCGCC
>CAZZMY010000137.1:0-3098 GCA_964655385.1 uncultured Akkermansia sp. | reverse complement strand
GATGTGGGGGACGTTACCGATCTTGGGGATGGGAGGGATGCCGGTGCCCGGATTGGCGCAAAGTTTCTCAAAGCGGTCGAGGGCCATGGCATCGAGGGCGACGGGATCGGTGGAGGCCAAAAGAATGCCCGGGGTGGTGGCGTAGCTGGCATCAAAATCCCGTCCGCCGGCAAATTTCACAATTAAGCCGTCGGAAACATGGAGGACGGTCTTGGGCTTGATGGGGTCGCTGATGAGGATCTCTCCGATGCTCGTGTCCTGATCCGCGTTGGGCTTCATCAGCCGCCGGGTGTTGTCGATGCTGCCCAGGGCAAGCGAGGCGCAGCAGCCGTAGATACCGAGATCGGGGTCGCTGGTCATCGAGCCAAGGTTGATCAGCTTGGTGGTCTTTTGGGTGAGGATCTTGGTGAAGTAGGACCAGTAGGGGATTTTGTCGGAAGATTTGGGGAGGTCGGAACCAGGCATGCCATCCATCAGGGACGGCTGGAACTTCAAATCCCCGTAGATGAGCTGGCCCATGGTGGGGTTAAAGTAAGGCGTGGCATCAGGATCCCAGCCGAGGCCGGGAATGTCGGAGCGAGGACCGGCTTGCACCGCCCGGACCTGAACTTGCCCGGGCTCTTTGCGCAGGGGGTAACCCGATAGGACCATGTCTTTTTCCTGTTTGTCCCAAAGGGTGATCTGGTCGGGCTTGAGTCCGGCCGAGACTAGACTGGCGGTGACGGCATCGGTGAGAGCCCGGCGGGTGCTGGTCCGACCGTCTCCCCGGGCGTTGATTTTGATGGCCACGATGTCATCGGTTCCGATCCCCAAGGATTTCCAGGCATCGGCGGCTGAGGATTTTCCGGTGAGGGTGGAAAGGAGGGAAGCAAAGGCGGTTTTGACGCCATCGGGGTCGGGATTGTAGTTGTTAAGGAGGGAGGGGTTTTCGAGGTAGGCGACGCGGGATTTGGAGCCTGAATCTTGAGCGTGAAGGGAAACGGCGAGTAGGAGGACAGAGTAGAGAGAAGAGAGGAGATAGGGGAACCAACGATTCTGTAGGGCCCCGCTCCGCCGGGGCCACTGGACGCGACGGAGCGCGTCCCTACAGAGTGATATGCATCGTCGATCCATGGAAGTTATTAAGATGGGGGAAAGCTTGGATTTGAGCAACTAGGGGGAAAGGGCTTGTGGGTTGGCAGGGGGTCGAGAGAACGAGGGGGTGGGTTTCTCTGCAGACACGATTGAAAAGGTTCGGCGGGCATGCGATCTGGTGGAGGTGGCAGGCTCCTACGTGCAATTGAAGAGAGTGGGGTCGAATTTCCGGGGGTTAAGCCCCTTCAAGAAGGAAAAGACGCCCTCGTTTTACATCCATCCCGACAAGCAGTTCTTCAAATGCTTCAGTTCGGGATCCGGCGGGGATGTGTTCCGTTTTATCATGATGATGGAAGGATTGGATTTTCCTTCGGCGGTGCGGAGGTTGGCCGAGAGGGTGGGGGTGCCGGTGGAGGAGGATGGAGGCGGGGGTGGAGGGGGAGACGGGAGGAGTGGGGCGGAACGGGAAAGATTGCGCCAAATCCACGCCTCGCTGGCTTTGCATTGGAGGGATCTGCTGGACAAGGACCCGTTGGCCGAAGCGGCCCGGGCCTATCTCCAGGAACGGGAAATTCCCCACGAATGGATTCCCAGATTTGGTTTGGGCTACGCCCCGGCGGCTTGGACGGCGACTTTGGATTGGGGAAAGAGGAGCGGATTCACGGAAGAGGAGATGATCGCGGCGGGCCTGGCGCTCAAGGCGCAGTCGGGCCGGGTGTACGACCGTTTTCGCAACCGGTTGATGTTTCCGATCCTGGACGAGGGAGGACGGGTGATTGCCTTCAGCGGGCGGGTCCTGGCCGGAGCCGGACCGGAGGAACCGAAGTATGTGAATTCTCCCGAGACGGTTTTGTTCAAAAAGGGTCGGGTATTGTTCGGGTTCGACCGTGCCAGGCGGGCGATGGCCGAGGCGGGGCGGGCGATTGTCTGCGAAGGGCAGTTGGACGTTCTGCGGGCGCAGGCAGCGGGTTTTCTGGAAACTGTGGCTCCCTTGGGCACGGGTTTTACCGAGGAGCATGCCAAGTTGATCGGGAGGTTTGCCAAAGAGATCGTGATTTGTCTGGATGCGGACGCGGCCGGGGATCGGGCAGCCGGCAGGCTAGGTGGAGTGTTGCTGGAAGAGGGGCAGGGTTGGGGAGGGGTGGCCAAGGCGGAGCTGGGTGTGAAGGTGGTTCGGCTACCTGCCGGGGACGATCCGGATTCCCTGATTCGAAAAGGCGGGGCGGAGGCGTTTCGGGCCAAGCTCGAATCGGCAGTGGATTTTCTGGATTTCTTTGTGGATTGGCAGACGCAACAGGAGGGAGCGACTCCGTCAGGTCGGAGGAGGGTGGTGGAGGCGGTGGCGGGACTTTTGGGCCGAGTGGAGAGCGCGGTCAGTCGGGCCGGGTTGGTGGCCAAGGCGGCCTCTCGTCTGGGGCTGGGGGAGAATCTGGTGATGGAGGAGGTGGAGAAGGCCAGGGGAAACGCGGCCAAGATCGCGGCTCGTTCGGAAAGCCGGGAGGAGATTCAGGCCCCGGCCAAACCCTTGAATATCCATCCTGTGATGCGGGAGCTTTTTCTTCTGGTGCTTGGGCAGCCGGGGAAATTTCCGGAGATGGAGCGCAGGGTGGACGAGTTGTGGCTGAAAAATCTGGGTGGTGAGGAGCTGTATTTGAAAATCCGGGACCTGTACCGGAACGATCTGTGGACCGGATTGGCTGATCTGTTGCCCCAACTCACTGCGGAAGAGCAGGATTTCGTCACCGGCTTGGAGGCGGGGTTGTGGGAAAGGACGATCGAGGAGGATTGGGACGGGGCTTTGGAGAGGTTGGCCAGTCGACTGGAGGAGGACTTTTTGAGGCGGGAAGCGGAGAGATTATCGGCCCGGCTCAGGGCTATGGGGCAGGGGGATCCGGATGCGGTGGAAGTGCTTCGACAGCAAGGGGAACTGCTCAAGAGAAGGGCGCGTTTGACACAGGGGGCATCGAAAGCTAACTCTTAATGTTTACCCTCATGCCTAAAACGAAGATTTTATCCCTGATTTC
>CAZZMY010000136.1:0-3105 GCA_964655385.1 uncultured Akkermansia sp. | reverse complement strand
GCTGGGGTGCGGCGATTCTTTCCGGTAAGATCAAAGCTCTGTTGGTTTTGGGAGGTGAGGATGTGATCGCCGCAGGCATTCCCGCACCCACTTTGGCCAAACTCGAGGTTTTGATTTTTTCGGGGATCCTAGCGAATGAGACCAGTCGTTTGGCCCAGGTGGTCCTGCCCGGGGCCGGCTTTGCGGAAAAAACCGGGTCCATGGTGAATGTTCACGGAAGATTGCAACGAATGACCCGGGCGATCTCTGCACCGGGTGAAGCGAGGGAGGACTGGATGATCCTTCGGGATCTCAGGACGACGCTGACCGGTGGAAACTCCCTGCATTCCGTGGAGGATATCTGGAAGTCCATGGCGGCGGAGGTCCCCCAGTTCCAAGGTCTGAATTGGGCCAAGATTGGTGATTTGGGAATCCAGATAGAATCCTCGGCCAAAACGGTCGAACCCAAGTCGGCCTAAGCCAAGACATCCGTTGATGACACAGGCATCCTTGTGATTGGTTGAAATTCGGGTATTTTAACGAAATGTCGGTAACGCTTTCCACGCCAAGGAATTTCATTCCTGGGGAAACCAAGGAAGAACAGATCAAACTGGCCAAGGATGGTCTGGATGTGATCAAGGACCTTCCGCGGTACGCCAAAGAGGGTTGTCAGGCCATTGAGCCTGATGACTTCATGCGTTTCAAGTGGTACGGCGTCTACCAGCAGAAACCAAAGGAAGATGGGTATTTCATGCTACGGACCCGGATTCCGGGAGGGCAACTAAACCCCGCCCAACTTCGGGAGATCGCGGCGCTTACCGACCAGTTTGCCCACGGATTTGGGGATGTGACCACCCGTCAGACCATTCAGTTGCATTGGTTGAGGATCGAGCAGTTTCCGGAAATCTTCAGGCGATTGGAAAGCGTGGGGATCACCTCCAGCGGGGCTTGTGGGGATATTGCCCGCAATGTGGTGGGTTGTCCGGTGGCCGGGATGGATCCGGATGCCATCCTTGATGCGACTCCCCAGTTGCAGGCGGTTGACGCCCATCTGACAAACAATCCGGAATTTTCCAATCTCCCGAGAAAGTATAAAATTTCCGTTTCGGGTTGCCGGATCATGTGCACCCAGCCGGATATCAATTGTGTGGGAGTTTTTGGTTTGGAGAGGGGCAAGGAAAAAGGGTTTGGCATCAAAGTCGGGGGAGGGCTTTCCTCCGCCCCTCATTTGGCACAAACCCTTCCGGCCTTTTTGAGGCCTGACGATGTTCTTCCCATGGTGCATTTTACTTCGGTCATTTATCGCGATCACGGGTACCGGGACAAGCGGGCCCGGGCCCGGCTGAAGTTTTTGATGGCCGACTGGGGAGCGGAGAAGTTTCTCACTGAAGTGGAGCGTGTGGCGGGCAGAAAATTTGAGCGGCACTCGGAATTTGTTTTCCCGGAAGATCCGGAATCCGACCATGTTGGCGTTCATGCGCAAATCCAGAAAGGGTTCTATTGGGTGGGTGTTTGTCTTGCGGGGGGGCGCCTCACGGGGCATCAGATGCGGGTGATCGCGGATCTTTCTGAAAAGCACGGGGAGAAGGGGAAGGTTGGGATTCGCGGAACCAACAAACAGAATCTGATCATCGTAAATGTTCCGGAAAAAAACGTGGCGGCCCTCAAACAGGAACTGGTGACGGCAGGCTTGGTGGTGGAGCCAAGTAATTTCCGCCAGGGATGCGTTTCCTGCACGGGCATTGAATTTTGCAACTTGGCCGTGGGCGAGACCAAGAACCGGATGATCCGGTTGGTGGGCGAGTTGGAGCAGATCAGCGCACATTATAAGGACAAGGTTCGGATCCACTTCAGTGGTTGTCCGAGCTCCTGTGGGCAGCATCAGGTGGCGGACATCGGGTTCCGCGGAGCCACTCGCACTGTGGATGGGGTGAAGCGGGAGTGTTTTGATATGTTTCTTGGGGGCAAGACTGGAGCTGACGCACGTTTCAATGTGCTGATTCAACCGAAGGTTCCCTACGAGGAAGTACACCTCTATATCGACAAGGTTTTGCGGGCCTATGAATCCAAGAAGAGTGGTACGGAAAGCCTGACTCGCTGGTTGGGGCGTAGCTCCAAAGATGATCTGAAGGCCATTTTTGCCGAAGCCAACGGGGCTCCAGCGAATTGACCTTCGCCGCCTTTGGCGGGAATATGCATGCCCCTGATTGCGGGGGTTTATGAGCACAGGTGCCACCTCAACAAGCCGCTTTGCGTTCCAACCACATCCCGTGGATGAGGTTGGGGTGAGAGAACGTGTGGCACGCTTGGCCACCCGGAGCATCAAGAAATCCTCCAAAGTTGAGGGGTTGAAACTGGCGCTTTCCATGGTGGATCTCACCACCTTGGAAGGGGCAGACACACCGGGTCGGGTTCGGCAGCTATGTACGAAAGCGGTTCATTTACATTCCGGTCGCAAGGATCTTCCCATGGTCGCGGCGGTCTGTGTCTACCCCACTATGGTGCGGGTGGCCCGAGAGGCCCTGAAAGGCACGCCGATCAAGGTGGCTGCCGTCGCCACCGCCTTCCCCAGTGGGATGAATCCGCTCGCGGTGAAGTTGGAGGATACCCGATATGCCGTCGCGGAGGGAGCCCACGAGATCGATATGGTTATCTCTCGGGGAGATTTTTTGCGTGGGGATTACGGTCGGGTGGCGGACGAAATCGCTGAGGTCAAGAAAGCGTGCGGGGAAGCCCATCTCAAAGTCATTCTGGAGACCGGTGAACTGGGCACCTTGGATCGTGTTCGTCTGGCCAGCGATATTGCCATGGAGGCAGGGGCGGACTTTATCAAAACCAGCACAGGAAAGATTCAACCGGCGGCGACTCCCGAGGTGGTTTTGGTCATGCTGCAGGCGATCAGTGATTTCTACCGCAAAACGGGAAAGAAAATCGGCATGAAGCCCGCCGGGGGCATTGCCAATGCCAAGGCTGCACTCAATCTTTTGGTGATGGTGCGCGAGGTGCTCGGACCAGATTGGCTGAACCCTGATCTTTTCCGCATCGGAGCCAGCAAGCTACCCAACGACATCCTGATGCAGCTGGAAAAAGAGCGTACGGGGGTTTATCAAGGAGGGGATTACTTCT
>CAZZMY010000135.1:0-3109 GCA_964655385.1 uncultured Akkermansia sp. | reverse complement strand
CCTCCGCCCCCATACACCTGACTGATGATCACCGGGGTTACCGGGGCCGGACCCAGCAGAAAAGTATAGGTCACTGTTCCCAAATCAGTCGTGCCGTCCTTCAGGCTCAACACCGCATCAAAGGTCGCCCCTAACGTCCCGGCCACGCTGAAGGTGAAGTTCCTCGTCACGGGGGCACCACCCGCCGCCAAACTCCCGTAATTCTGCACGGCATCCACGCCAGGGGTCACCCCATTGACCGCCGTCAGGGTCGCCGTCACGTTCGCGGCATCCAGCGTTCCCACATTCTTCAGCGTGAATCCCACCGTTACGGCCTCATTGGGATCGATCGCGTTGTTGGCCGGGCTATTGCCCTCGGTCACTAGGGTGCTGCCGGCAGAAACGACAGCCGCCGACTGCACCTCGTTGACATTGTAGGCCACCAAAGCGAAGTCCTGATCCAAAGAGCTGCTGTTGTTCGGCACCCCGTCCGAATTGATGTTCGTCGCGGCCACCGTGATCACCACACTTCCCGTCGTTCCCGCGGGCAGAAACACGCTTTCCACATTGTTCCGTGCGTCCGCCGATCCGCCGGCAATGGAGGTACCCTTGCTGAAGACGTTCCCCTTGTAGGCCGTGCCATTCACCACCACCGTGAGGTCCAAATTGTTTTTATAGGCATTTCCAGTTGTCGAACCCGGCGCATCGGTCCAGGCCACCGTGATCCGCACTGGCTTGGCGCTAGAAATGATCGTACCCGTATAGCTGCGGGTCTGTCCCGAAGCCGTAAAAAGGTCCGCCGCGACCTGATCCCGCAAAAGCCTTGGGGTGACGTCAAAAGAGGTATCCAGGTTTACCATCCCCATTCCCTGGTTGTTGGAGTAGAGGTTGTCGTTCGCCGAGGTGCCGGTCATATAACGGGCGGCATTCATCATGTAGGCCTTGATCATCGCCGGGCTGGCAGGATTTGCCGCTGTTGCCCAGCCCTGGTTGATGAACCACTGCCAAACCAGCGCCGCCGCACCCGCGATCCCGGGCGTGGAGTGGCTCGTGCCGGACGAGGCGGTGTAAAACTGCTGCCCGGCAGAGGGGAAATAGATGCTGCTCACTCCTCCGCTCACTCCCGACCCGTCAAAAACAGATAATTTGGTTCCCGTCCCAGTCATGGTCTTCACCGCCTGCGGCACCCCGCCTGACACGTGGGTTCCCGGGGCCACGAGGTCGGGCTTCGCCCGACTGTCCGCGCAAGGACCTCGGCTGGAAAAACTAATGATGTCATTGGCACTGTCTGCCCCGGCATCGCTAATCCCGCTACTGTCGGAACCCCCGAAAGGCTGAACGTTCTCTGCCGCGCCGGCCGTGATCACGTTCTTGGCCGTTCCGGGGGATCCCACCGTCTTGGTGCCCGATCCGGCGTTGCCGGCCGCAAAGACAAAGGTCATCTGCTGGTTGCCCGCCGCGGCCACGGCGGATCCGGTCGGCTGGGCATCCCGCACCAGACGGTCATAATTCTGCGCATCCACATCATAAGCCCCTGCCGTGTCGGCTCCCCAGGAATTGCCGCTCACCCGGGCCCCGTCCCGGTAGGCCCGGGCGGCGAGGTTGTCGTAGTTCGGACTGGTGAAATTGCTGGTGTCGAAAATGATTGATCCTCCCACCCTCACAAACGGACAAATCCCCATCCCAAAATGATATCCGGAGGAATCCACATGAGGCGAAGTGGTCAGATTCACCTGCCCTCCGATGATATGGGCGTTAAGATTTCCGTGCCCATCCTGGGCCTGCGTCACGCTCCCCGAATTCGCGGTGCCCTCCAATCGGCTATACACCACGCGGGAGGGACTGTTGTTCGTGATGGTGCCGTCCTTGTAGAGGGCAAAGTGATTGGGGCTGACCGTGCCGTTGTCGAGCGGCGAATCCGTCACATCCACCACCAACCCCGAGGCATCGAATTGCGCTTGGGTAAACCCTTTGGTGGTCAGCCAAGCCAGATATCCCGATCCCAGCACCGGCACGTTTCCGTTCAACTGCCCCGCCATGATGATCGCCTGCCGTTCGCACATCATCTTCGGCGTGGTGTAGGGTCCGATGGAAATGATGTCCGGCTGTTCCGCCAGCTTGGCGATTTCCGCCGGAGGTAAACGGGTGATGATGTTATAATACTTTCCGGCCAGCCCCTCTTTGAGAGGGGTGGAGAGCTGGAGAGCTTTGATCTTTTTCAGGGTCTCCTCGTTGGCCTGCGGATGGAGCACCATTTGGATCGCGAAAAGTTCCGGTTCGGGGCGTTTGGCCGCTGTGGTTCCGTCCTCCGCCACTGCATTGGGCTGAATTTTGTCGGCCCCCCGATAGGATCCCTCCCAGCGGACATAATTTTTGTCCGCCATTTTTTTCTGCATTGCGCTCAGAACTTTCCAGTCGCCGTAAACCAGGTAGGCGTTTTCCGGAATGTAATCCACGATTTCCACGCCCAACCGTTTCAGCTCCTCCATCCAGCCCGGCTGGACCGGCCCGTTCCACTGGATCAACTGCAGACGTTTGCCGGAAAAATAGGCTAAGGGCTGTCGCCGGGCTTTCGTGGTGGGCAGATCGGTGTTGATGGGACCGGCATTGAGATAAATCACATTGGGCAGGGAGGGCTCGCTCCCGGAAACCGAAGGCGCGGCTGGGGGAGTCGAGGCCAAACGGTTTGTGCTGAAAACATTCCCACCCCCCGCCGGGGGATTCGGGTTGGAGGCCTCAGAGGAACCGGAGGTTAACGCCGATCCGTTGTCCTTTGTGGTAGGACGACTTCCCTTTTGCTCCTCGCGCCCCAAAAACAAAATTCCCAGCAAGGCCAAAGCAGAGATCGCGAGAAAAATTTTTAACCTATTTTTCATTAAAATTTATGGTCATCCCCCTTCGAAAGGTTGGAAAAAACCTAACGCATAAATTCAAAATTCCCACGGAATCTTATCCCTTTCGTGTGACGTTTTTGTGACAAAGTATAGAATTTTTTTCGGCTCTATGTAGCTACGGATAAATATTTTATATTTTCGTATTTCATGATCGGTGGAGTCGGGTAATCCATCCCGCCTCACGGTGTCCATAATTTCTATACTTGCTAGGACCCGACATCCTTTTCAGCCGATGA
>CAZZMY010000134.1:0-3112 GCA_964655385.1 uncultured Akkermansia sp. | reverse complement strand
TCCGGGCCTCTCCGTCTTTTTCCACCCGGGTGGAGTTCAACTGGAAACTCGTCACCTTCGAGCCCCATCGCTGCAAGCAGATGTAATCCACCTTGGCTCCCGGTCCGACCAGCAGGTCATTGACCCCGCAGGCCAATCCCGCCCCGTCGCCCTCAGTGGAACCGAGAAAGTCAACCACCGTCACCTTGGCGTGGCTCTCCGCCACAATCAGGGTGTGGGGAAAAACTGCCGCCTCGGATCCGTCCAGCCAATGAAAGGCAACCAGCGGCAGTTCAATCTCGACGTTTTTGGGCACGTAAATCAACACGCCGGCCGAGGCATGGGCCGCATGCAGAGCGGCAAACTTCTGCGCCCCGAGATCGACCGGATGCGCCATAAAGTGTTTTTCCAGCAAGGCGGGATGTTTTCGCAACGCTCCGCGGAGGGATTCAAAGACTACCCCTTTTTTGGCTAACTCCTCCCCTCCTTCGATATGCAGAAGACGGTCGTTGGCAAAAACCGCCTTAGCCGCATGAGGAAAAGAGGCCGAGCTACGCGCCAAGAGTTTGCCCTCGGCTGTTTTCCCTTTTCCGCCGGGCTGGAAGTCTCCCAGCTGAATCGCATCGATGGTCGCAAAACGCCAATCCTCGTCCTGACGACGCGGCATCGGGGTATCCTGGAATTTTTTCCAAGACTCCGCTTTACGTGCCTGCCACCAAGCTGGTTCGGAAGAACCGTTTCGGCCGGTGGGGATTTGGCCGTTTTTACCCATCTGGATGGAAGCTCTTACGAGCCGTTCGAACCGATGGCTTCTACAGGGCAGCCTTCCATTGCTTCCTTGGCGAGCTTCTGCTCGTCGGGACTCTCGGGCTGCTTGTAAACGAAGGAATAACCCCCGTCGTCATTGCGCTTGAAGCTGGCCGGCGCCGTTTCGCGGCAAAGGTCACAGTCAATGCACTGGTTGTCCACGTAGTAGGCCCCGGGGACGTTTTCGGGGTATCGATTAGCGATGTCGGCCATGGCTTCTTATTCTCCTGTATGATGGATATTGGCTGGGTTCAGCCCACCGACCCCTCCATCTCGAGGTCGATGAGACGTTTAAGCTCCACACTGTACTCCATCGGAAACTGCCGGACGAGATCGTTGACGAACCCGTTCACGCTCAGGCTCATGGCCTGGCCTTCCGACAATCCCCGCTGCTGCATATAAAAGATCTGCTCCGCACTCACTTTGGAAACGCTGGCCTCATGCTGGACCGAGTTTCCCTCTCCCCGGGTCACGATCGCAGGATAGGTATCCGTTCTGGATTCTGTGTTGATCAACAACGCGTCACACTCCGTGTTATTCTTACACCCCTTGAGATGTCTGGGGATATGCACCAGTCCCCGGTACGTGGCCCGACCCGATCCGATCGAAATCGACTTGGAGATGATGTTGGAGGTCGTCTCATCCGCCGCATGGATCATCTTGGCCCCAGTGTCCTGGTGCTGCCCGTTGTTGGCCAAGGCGATCGAGAGCACCTCCCCACGGGCCTTCCGGCCCTTCAAAATCACGCCGGGATACTTCATCGTCAAACGGGAGCCGATATTGCAGTCGATCCACTTGATCTCCGCCTCCTCATGGGCCAAACCGCGTTTCGTCACGAGGTTGAAAACATTCGGACTCCAGTTCTGGACAGTGATGTACTGGATTTTGGCGCCCTTCATAGCGACCAGTTCCACCACCGCGCTATGCAGGGTGACCGAATCAAACTTCGGGGCGGTGCAACCCTCCATGTAAGTCACCTCAGCCCCTTCATCCACAATGATCAGGGTCCGCTCAAACTGACCAAAGTTTTCCGCATTGATCCGGAAATAGGCCTGCAGAGGGTGTTTCACTTTTACGCCTTTGGGAACGTAAATGAAGGAACCACCGGAAAAGACAGCGCTATTGAGAGCGGAGAACTTGTTGTCAGCCGTGGGAATGACTTTCCCAAACCACTTTTTGAAGATCTCAGGATGATCCTTAAGTCCCTCCCGACTTCCAACGAAGATGACCCCCTGCTCTGCCACCGCCTTCTTAATGTTCGAGTAGGCCGCCTCGCTATCGAACTGCGCCTCCACCCCTGCCAGGAAAGCCCGTTCCTTTTCAGGAATCCCCAAACGCTCGAACGTCCTCTTCACGTCATCCGGAACCTCATCCCACGAGCGCTTCGGTTTCGCCCCTTTGGAAAGGTAGTAGCGGAAATCGTTGAAGTGAATGTTCTCCAGATCCTTGCTCGCCCAATGCGTCGGGAGGGGTTTTTCGTTAAATACCTTCAGCGCCTTTTTGCGGAACTCGCGAACCCAATCCGGATCCTCTTTGGCATCGCAAATATAATCGATCGTCTTATCGGTTAACCCTGTCCCGGCATCAAAGGCATAATCCTCGGGATAAGAAAAGTTTCCTTGGTCCTGGTCAATCTGCAGATCCGGTTTTTCCTGAAGTTCGGTGTCGCTCATTTTGTTGGATCCTTTCAGGCCGGAACAAGGTTCTCCACCCAGTCGTAGCCCTTCTTCTCCATCTCAAGCGCCAACTCTTTCGGACCGCTCTTCACGATTCGCCCATCCACCATCACATGCACCACATCCGGCACGATGTAATCGAGTAGACGCTGATAGTGGGTGATCACCAAAATTCCGAGTTTTGGCCCGCGTAGGCTGTTCACCCCGTGAGCGACAATCTTGAGTGCATCGATATCCAAGCCCGAGTCGGTTTCATCCAGCACCGCGTACTTTGGTTCCAACATGGCCATCTGGAGAATTTCGTTCTTCTTTTTCTCCCCTCCGGAAAACCCGTCGTTTACCGCTCTGGAAGTAAAGGCGCGATCGATCTTTAACAGATCCATCTTCTTGTAGAGCTCGTTGTAATATTCCACGGCATCGATCTCCTGCCCTTCGGGGCGACGGGCGTTGAGGGCGGCCCGCATAAAATTCGCGATGGTTACTCCGGGAATCTCGCTCGGATACTGGAAGGCCAGAAACAGTCCCTCCCGAGCCCGCACATCCGGCTCCAATCCAAGAATGGTTTTCCCGTCCAGCAGAACATCCCCCCCTGTGACTTCGTAATCGGGGTGCCCCGCCATCACCTTGGCCAACGTGCTCTTGCCTGAACC
>CAZZMY010000133.1:0-3128 GCA_964655385.1 uncultured Akkermansia sp. | reverse complement strand
GATTCAGCACGATGAATTCACCCGATAGGTTGCTCTTCACGAACAGGTTCTTGTAAGTCGGCTCGATGCAGGGTGAGGTCGCCGTGATGTTGGAGATCGTCGCCGTCGGCGCGATCGCCAGCACGTTGGAGTTCCGCATCCCGTGGGCGCGGATCTTCTCCCGTAGCGGCGCCCAGTCCATCCGGCCGCCCCGCGGCACTTCCACCGGCACGCCCCGCTCCTGCTCGAGCAGGTCGATCGTGTCCTGGGGCATGATCCCCCGGTCCCACTTGGAACCGCGGTAGCTGGAATAAGTTCCCTTCTCCGCCGCCAGGTCGCTCGAAGCCTCGTACGCGTAGTAGGCGATCGCCTCCATCATCTCGTCGTTGAAGTCCACCGCCCCCTCTGAGGCAAAGGACAGTCCTTTCATATAAAGAGCGTTCTGAAGGCCCATCACCCCCAACCCGATCGGACGGTGGCGCATGTTGGCCGTCTTGGCCGCCTCGGTGGGATAGAAGTTGATGTCGATCACGTTGTCCAACGCCCGCACCGCTACCCGCACGGTTTCACGCAGCTTCGGCAGATCCAGCGATCCATCCGGCTTCAGGTGGGTGTCGAGAATGATCGACCCCAGGTTACAAACCGCGGTCTCGTCCTTGCCGGTGTTCAGCGTGATCTCGGTGCAAAGATTGGAGCTATGAATGACCCCGGTGTGATCCTGGGGGCTCCGCACGTTGCAGGCATCCTTGAAGGTGATCCACGGATGCCCCGTCTCGAACAGCATGGAGAGCATCCGCTTCCAGACCTCGATCGCCGGAACTTTTTGGCCCCAGATCTCGCCCTTGTCGGCCATTTTTTCATAGGCCGTGTACCGCTCCTCGAATTTCTTTCCGTAGAGATGATGCAGGTCGGAGGTTTCACTCGCCCGGAAGAAGGTCCAATCCTCCCGTGCTTCCATTCTCTTCATGAACAGGTCGGGGATCCAGTTGGCCGTGTTCATGTCATGGCAACGGCGCCGGTCGTCCCCGGTGTTCTTGCGCAACTCCAGGAAATCAAACAGGTCGTTATGCCACGTTTCCAGGTAGGCGCAGCCCGAGCCCTTTCGCTTGCCCCCCTGATTCACCGCCACCAACAGATCGTTGTGCAGTTTCAGGAACGGGATCACCCCCTGGCTTTCCCCGTTGGTGCCGCCGATGTAACTGCCCGTGCCGCGGACGCTGGTCCACGAACCACCCAAGCCCCCGGCCCACTTCGACAACATCGCATTCTCCGCCACCCCTCTCTGCATGATTCCCTCGATGGAATCATCCACCCAATACAGGTAACAGGAGGAAAGCTGGCTGTGCCGCGTGCCGGAATTGAACAGCGTCGGCGTTGAGGAACAGAATCGGCGGCTCTTGTAGAGATTGTAGAGCTCAATCGCCCGGACTTCCCGGTCCTTGGGCTCGGCATGGAAGAGACCCATCGAAACCCGCATCCAGAAGAACTGAGGAGTCTCCAGCCGACGCGACACCTCGGCCTTCTTATCGACGATCAAATATCGGTCGTACAGCGTCTGCACGCCGAGGAAATCGAGCTCCAGGTCGGCCAAGGGATCCAAGGCCGCCGCCATCTTCTCCAAGTCGTACTTCTGCAGATCCGTGCTGTAGCGCTGGATCTCCGTCCCCCGTTGGATCGCCTCACGGAACTTCTTGCGGTGGAAATCCCGCAGCGCCCCCACCCCGTCCCGCAGGATGTCCCAAGCCAGCACCTCCTCATAGATGAATGAAAGTTGGATCCGGCCGGCAAACTTGGCGAAATCCGCATCTTTTTCGATCAGGGTCTTGGCGTTCAGGCTGATCGTGTTGTTCAGGTCGGTGCGCTTGATCCCGTCAAACACCGAGCGCCGAAGCTCCTTTTCGATTTCGCCGGAACCAAGACAGAGATCCAGACCGATGGAGGCAAACTCGATCCGCGCCCGCAGATCCGCCCCGTCCCACAGGAAGGTCGACCCGTCCGCATTCGTCACCACCACCATGCCTTCGGCATGCCCCTCCGTGCTCTCGACCTCCTCCCCGCGGGCCTTGCGCTCGCGCTGCTCCGTCCGCATGGCCCGATAAATGATATAACGCTCCGCCACCTTGTAGTGACCGGCCCGCATCAGCTCTTCCTGCACCAGATCCTGCACCTCTTCGATGTGGACCGTCGCCTGCCCGAGTTCCATCACCCGGCCCGTCACCGCCCGCGCAATCTCCGGAGCCGCCGTGGCGTCCATCCTCAGGGCCAGAAAGGCCTGACAGACCGCAATTTCAATCTTGGCCTCGTTCCAGGGCACCACTTGCCCCTGCCGACGGATCAACCGGGCGGTGCAAACCGGGGCGTCCCCGACTCCGGCGGCAGCCACAGGCCGGTCGCGTCGCTCGGAGACCAGGCTCCGGGCCACGTCATACGCATTGTTGTCGACGAGGGTCTTTTCCACGAGGGTTTGCAGATCCTCGATCTTGAGGCGCAAGGGGCGCTCCGCAAGAGCCTGACGGGCCAGATTGCGACCAACTTCTGTACAAATCCGGGCAACCCAGCGCCGGTTCGTCTCGGTGAAAATCGAATCCTGGCCCTTGGCCTTGAGCCAACGGGAAAGGCTGCGCCCCACCATTTCCGCCACCTCGGCCAGACTGAAGGCCCGGTGCGCCTCGCCATCGATCACCTCGATCTCGGGCAGGTCCACCTGAACGTCCTCCACCGACTTGGCCCAAGCCGGGTTGCTTCCCTCCGGCAGGTTGAGAAAGCGTTTCATCGCTTGATCCACATCCACTTCGCGTCGATCCATCTTCATAGGCAGTTTCCTTCCCGATTCGTGTTTCGCTTGCGGTAAATCAGAGCTCGTCGTCGTGCACCGCCGCCAACGCCGAGGACTTCTGATACTCCGTCACCCGACCCTCGAAGAAGTTTTGCTCCTTCTTGATGTCCATCATCTCCGCCAGCCAAGGCAGGGGGTTGGCCACTTCGCCGCGCAGCGGCTTCAGACCCACGCCCTCCAGCCTGCGGTCCGCGATGTAGTCGATGTAGGTGAGGAAATCCTCCAGGCTCAGGCCCACCGCGTTCACCGGCAGGCAGTCCTTGATGAAGGTCTTTTCGAGTTCCACTGCGGTCGCCATCGTCTGGCGGAGCTC
>CAZZMY010000132.1:0-3142 GCA_964655385.1 uncultured Akkermansia sp. | reverse complement strand
GGGCGGCGGGCGAGGGCAAAGACAATGAGGAGAAGTTCGAGAAGAGCGAAAGCACCGACATAGATTTGGCCGCCGTTGCCGAAACCGTAGCTGTGGAGGCCTTTACCTAGGACAAAGTTCACGCCGTACCAGGCCATGAGGATGGTGAGAAAGCAGGTGATGGATCCAACGGCGAGGCCATAACCGCCCCACCAACCTCCCAAGCGACCGTGGAGTAAAATGATGTAGGAGAGCAAAGCGATGAGGGCCCACGTTTCCTTGGGATCCCAATCCCAGAAGCGTCCCCAAGAATAGTTGGCCCAGACTCCGCCAAGGATGACGCCGGCGGCGAGAAGCAGCACACCGATCTGAAGGCAACGATAGAGTTGGAGGACCCCGGCGTCGGTGGCGGAGGGAAGAGTGCGACTTTGCAGAGAGCGGAAGACGAGAAAATGTCCCAAGGCGGTGGCGAGAGCGAAGGCCCCGTAGCTGAGGGTGATGGTAAGGACGTGGATGGTCAGCCAGAAGTTGCTGCGCAGAACCGGCACGAGAGGGTTGAGGGAGGGATCGAGCACGGCGGGCTGAAGATCGGAAGCAACCAAAGCGAGAATCACCACGGGAGAGGCGGCGAGAAGATAGGCGGAGGTGCGGTAGCGGGCAGAGAAAAAAATGGCAAAGAGGGAGGCGCCGAAAGCCACCCAGAGTATGCTTTCGTACATGTTGGTGACGGGCGGGCGACCTGCGATCCAGATGCGGACAGCAAAACCGGCGATCAGAAGCAGGGAACCAAGAAGAGAGAGAGCCCAGCCCAGGGAAACAGCCCGGGATGACTTCTCTTTTCCGGCGCCTAGAAGAAACAGAGCGGCCAAGAGCCAGGCGACCCAAGCCCAGCGGAACGGATGGAATTTTAGGTAGATCACCTCGAGTGAGATTTTGGTTTGGGGAAGCTGGGTGTGGCTTTGGATCTCGGTCAGGGCGGAAGGGGATTTGATTTCACCGGAGGTGGGGGCCCATGGAGCTCCAGGAGGGGAGCCGGCGGGGGGCGGGATCATGCGCATCGCGTCACCGGAGAGAATGGATTGCAGAAGGTTCACCCGAAGGCTGACGATCTGGGCGGCCGCAGCAGCCGGGGGAACGGAGTCGCGGGATCCGGCGGCGCGGGCAGATTCGGCCACCGCGGCGAGTTGGGCGAGGCGAGGCAAGGGGATAAGACGCCGGAGAGAAAAAAGGCGGGTGTGTTCCGTCAGCCCGAGCTCTTGCCGAAGGGCAGGATCCTCCACCAGGAGAATCGGTTCCTGATCCCATCCGGTGGGTTCCATCCAAAGGGAGAGGATCAGCCGGCGAGCCCCCACTTTTCCCAAATCGGGCAGTTGGACAGAAGTCCGGCCTGTCAGAGTGGTGGTGATTTCATGGGCAAAAGACAGGAAGGGTTTGATGCGGCCCCGATGTTGGATAGCCAATGTGTCGAACGAGGGGTCATCTGGCACGAGGGAGGCCTCGGTCTGGGCGGCTTGGAGGTTCAGGCCAGTGGCCAGCAGGAGCAGAAAGAGCAAAAAACGTTTCATGGGTTGGGAAGGGGTTCCCGACGAAGATAGAACATGGAGAAGATGCCGACCACCATGAGAAGCGAGCCGCTCCACTTCAAGAGCCAACCGGGATCGTGGAGAACCTGCAGGGTGGTGCGGTTCAGATTTTGCGGATCCCAGCCGGCTTGCGAGAATTTGTAGGAGAGGCCGGTGATTTGGGGAAGGAGTCCGGGTGGGTAGGTCGCGGGCTGGTTCATTTCCAGCTGCGCGGGAACGGCCAGGTTTTTCTTGTCGTCCGAAAATGTGACGGTGGCCCGAAAGTTGGCGGGCTCATCCGTGCCGGGGTCGCGCGGCACATCGAAAGTGTCGAGACGGATCGTGAAGGGGAGAGGCTGGAGCTCGAGTCCAAACCCGATGCGGGAGGCGATATCCCCCATCTGCAGGACGGAGGAGGAGCCGGAGGAGATCCAGGAAGCGGGGCCTTCACGTCCATCCGCGGTCCGGAGGCGGGCGTGGATGGCGGGTCGCCCCGGCTGGGTGGACGGCTTTTCTTCCGGAATGGTGACCGTCTCGATGCGGCCCTTGGGCTCCCAAGTCAAAAACCTGGCTGACCAACCCCGCCAACCAGGCGAGAAGAATTCTCCCGGGCGAATCACTCCGTTGACGGATGGACCGGATGCAGGAATTCCGAGATAAGCCAAGGAGCCGGGGGTGGGGCCAGGGGCAAGAAGAAGGCGGGAGGGAGTGGAGGGTTCGGCGCGTGTGCCCTCAAGCATGACGAGGATGGCGGGGTTATCGGGACGATCCCCCTCGGTGGCTGGTTGACCATCCCGAAGAATCAAGTTTGGCCAATAGCGGGCGACCAAAATTTTTGTTCCGGTCGCATCGTCCAGGGTGCGGTTGAGAAGATCCTTCAGGCGGTAGACCTCTCCCGTGCCATCGGGCCGGAGGATTTCCATCTCCAGGGGATCTCCGTCCCGGCGGGATCCCAGAAAGAAGCGGAATCCGCTGGGGGTTCCGGTGGTGTTATGAACGATCGGTTGTGAGGGCTCATGGGCGAGGACCATCTGGGTCTCGCGATAGGTGGGGGCTATCGCCGGGCGTTGGTCTTGGGGAAGAGAAGGGAGAAATTCCACTTTGGCTTGGGCCCCTAAGTCTGCTTGGGAATCGGCGGGGGAACCCAAAGCAAGGGAGAGAAGGATAGGTTCCGGACCAAAGGGGCCGGTCAGTTCGAGAGTGCATCCGGGCCCGGGAGCGGAAGGATCAGAGACAAGCAAAGATTTTTCCACCGATCGTGGGGTGTAGCCGTCAATGACCAGCTGGGTGTCGGAACCCGGAAGAGGGAGGAGGCGGGGGCGGTCGGGACGTGGAGTACGGACCTCCGGGTCGAAGGGAGTGGAGAAAAGCTGGCCCGTGGCGGGACTTTCCACCGTGAGGCGAGGACGATCGAGCAACACCTGCTGGACCGGGGGAGCATTTTGAAAAAGATCGAGGGATCCCTCGAAACCACGGGCGCGGCCAATCAGGGCTCCCCCCAGCAGGGTGATGATGCCGGCATGGGTGATGACGAAGCCCGCATGGTGCCGTTGCCAAGGCCAGCGGGTGGCGGCCGAGCAGATGAGGTTGAGACAGAGGAG
>CAZZMY010000131.1:0-3221 GCA_964655385.1 uncultured Akkermansia sp. | reverse complement strand
GTCAGATTTAAACCCGTCCCTCCCGCCTTCAGACTGATCAGAAACACGGGAATATCCTGATTTCTTTGGAAGCGGTCGACCTCCCCGGCTCGATCCACCGTACCTCCGTCTAGATAGCAGTGCGGCACTTTTCTGCGACGCAACTCCTCCTGCACGATCTTGAGCAGAGAAACAAACTGACTAAAAACCAACATCCGGTGACCGCCGGAAATCGCCTCGTCCAACCGATCAAGGAAGTACTCCATTTTTCCGGAGGGTTCCGTCCAGGTTTTCCCGTTCTGGGGGAGAAGCCCCAAATGGCAGCAGGCCTGCCGCAACCGCATCAGGACCGTCAGCACGGCAATCCGGTCTCTTCCCCCCGACGTCTTGCCCGCCAACTCACTCACCTGCTTTCTTCCCTCCTCCAGGATCTGCCGGTAGACGCCTTTCTGCTCCTCGGTCAGTTCACACCACGAAACCTGTTCAATCTTGGCCGGCAAGTCACGGGCGACTTCGGCCTTCGTTCTCCGCAGGAGAAAGGGCCGAACCCGCTGCCGCAATCGTTGCTGCGCTTTTTCATCCCCCAGTTTGGCCACCGGAATTTCATAGCGATCACGGAAATCGGTCGCCGACCCCAAATACCCCGGCATCAGGAAGTCGTAGATGGACCACAAATCCAAAAGGGAGTTTTCCAGCGGAGTTCCCGTCAGCACCAGTCGGTGGTCGCAGGTCAGCTTCTTCACGCTGACCGCTGTTTGGCTGGATCGATTCTTGATGCTTTGCGCCTCGTCCAGCACCACGGAGTCAAATTCCAGCTTTTCGTACTCCGCAATGTCCCGCCGCAACAAGGCGTAGCTGGTCACCACCAGGTCGTAATCCGGAATCTTGGAAAGCAGGGTTTTCCTTCCCGCCCCGTGCAGGGCGAGCATTTTCAAGCTGGGGGCAAACTTCTTCCCTTCATCCATCCAGTTGATCACCAGACTGGTCGGGCAGAGGACCAGACTGGGCAACTTGGTTTTGCTTTCCTTCCGCCGCAATTCAAGAAAGGCCAGCGTCTGCAGGGTTTTTCCCAACCCCATCTCGTCCGCCAACACCCCGCCAAAATGGTTCTTGGCCAAGTACTGCAACCATCCAATGCCCTCTTTTTGGTAGGGCCGGGCGATCTTCTCCAGTCGCTCCGGCAACTTGGGCTCCTCGTAGTGAAAAAGCTCCTCCGGAGGTTTCCAGTTGGACCGACCTCCAAGGCTCCATCCACTCGCCCGAATCGCCTCCCCAAAATAGCCGCGAAAACGTTTTTCCAACTTATAGCGGGTTCCGTCGTTTCTCACTTGGCAGTCCCGTAACACCTCATGGAACTCCGCCACGTCATCCGTGGGAACCAAAGCAATCCGCCCACCCGCCAGACGATGGTGACTAAGACCGGTCTGGAGAAGGCGCTGCACCTCGGCCGGGCTGAGGGCATCGGCCCCACTACCCGATCGAAAATCCACCTCGACCGACAACCAAGAACCTCCCGTATCCCTCAAGGTCACCTCCGGTGCCACATAATCACATCGGCTCAACAAGGACTCCATACGGGGAGTCAACTTCACCTCCCATTTCTTTTTCCAACGCGGCAGGACATTCGCCAAAAAGGCCCCCACTTTCCCTTCCCCCGCCAAGGTATACCGCTCAGCTGCACGCTGGCCGGGAAGGAACCCGGCTGCCAAAAGCTCACGCTGCGCTACTCGCTCCATTTCCCGGCCGCGCACCCGGTATCGTTTGGCATCCCCCTTGTCAGGCACCCAGGCATCCATCCCCTCGTTCTGACCCGGCATTCCGGTGAGAATGTGGGCCTCGTTGCCATAAACGGCCTCCAGTTGGCAACTCACTCCCGAAAGCAGCCCGTCCAACTCGACCCGAATCTTGGGAGCCATGGTCTCAAACTGAAGATTTTTCAGCCTCTCCCCCGGCTCCACGCGAACATGCCGCTCAAGTTGTGGCATCTCCCTCTGCAAGAAGGTGGCTAGGCCCTCCCTGGTCACTGTTCGGGATCCCTTTCTCAATCCCTCGTAGGCTTGCGGAAGACTATCGAGCAATTCCAACTGCTCCGCCGCCAGCCGCCACCGCCCATTCCCAGCCTCCAACACTTCGCTGCCTTCAGGTCCGTTGGGCGCGGGAACCAAATCGAGATGAAGAATTCCCCCATCATCCAGTTCGGCTTTGAGGCGGGTTCCCTCACCCGCACGGCCCACACTGAGATGCTTTCTCCTCCCGACATACACCCGGGGATGACCCAGCAGAACGGGAAAGAAAGCATCCCGCAGGGCCGGCGTAAGCTCCGCCTCGCCGTGGACCGAAGCTCCATCCATCTTCTCCAGCATGGCCAAAAGGGCCGCATCCGACTCATCCACGATATACGGCTCCACCTTGTCCACTGGGACGGCATCCAGACTTTTGGTCGGCCCGCCATCGACCGAGGCCTCGACCGTTAAAGGAATTTTTCCCGCTCTCCAGGCTTTGCCCAACTCTAAAGGGAGGTGGACCTCCAAGGAGAGGGGCTTTGATCCCTTGCCGGCCAACTGACCCAAAACCCGTGGAAAACGGGGAGCCATGGATCGGGCGGCCGCCGCCACCGGGCCAGCCACCACCCCGTTGGGCCTGTGCACCGGACCTGCCACCCCTTTTCCGCTCTTCTCAAGAAATTTAAGACTGAGGGCGATCACGTGCGGACAAACCGTTCCGTACTCCCTCGCCTGTCGGCAACTGCAAAGGTTCTCCACATCGGAAAGTCTTTTTCCCAGTTTTAGCCGTGCATTCACCGTGCCGGTGCCTGCCTGCACCACTCCTCCCAGCACCGGATCGATCCATTCCACTGACATGACCTTCCCAGCCTCCCAGAGGGAGCGCCCTTCCTGCATGGCTCGCCAGCCTCCGATCTCCAAAAGCATCTCTTTGGACAATACGGATGGCGCCGAATTGGATTCCGACATACTCCGTAATCCTATGAAAAGTCGGCAAGAGGGAGCAATCCCGCTTCCCAAGACCTGTGTTCATTTTGGGAACAACTCCAAACCCCATCTGCCTCCTTGGATTATCCCTTCCCTCAGGCATTTCGGGAACTAAAGTTAAGCCACAAGGAATGAATCGGCAAAAGCTCCTCCTTTTCACCATCGGCCTACTGGGACTTGTCTGGCTGGGAATATGGATTCACAGCTGGTGGGGGACCATCACCCTCGATTACGAAAACAAGCCGTTGCAGG
>CAZZMY010000130.1:0-3225 GCA_964655385.1 uncultured Akkermansia sp. | reverse complement strand
CCCTTGGGAGCCTTGGTGCTGTCGGTCGGCCCCAACAACTCCCGCACCCGCTCGATGGCCTTCGGCCCCTGCAACGCCATCGCAATCACCGGTCCGGAGGACATGAACGTCTCGATCTCCGGGAAAAAAGGAAGATGGGCGATATGAGAGTAGTGCTCTTTGAGCAGGGGGCCGGTGAGGCGAAGCATCCGGCAGTTCAGGATTTTCATCCCTTCCTTTTCCAAGCGGGCCAGGACTTGTCCTGTGAGCCCTTCCGCCACGGCATCGGGTTTGACCAAAATCAGGGTAATTTCGTGACTCATTTCTTTTTAATCCTCTCGGGGGTTGAACTTGGAACTCTGCCTTTTTGTCCCGCCTTTCGCAATCTGCTCTTTCACCTCTTCCAGCATCTCCCGGGCCTCCACGGTGGGATCCACCCCCTCCCCCGGGCGATGCAAACCCGGCGTGCCGATCGCCTTTTCAAACTCACGTTTTGCCCCCTCCAAATCCCCTTTTCTCCAGAGATGGTTGCCATAACTGACCCGGATAAATTGCGAGTGCGGTCTCATGGAAAGGCCCTGAAGGTACAGAGGCTCCGCCTCATCAAATTTTCCCTGCAAATCCAGAATACTGGCCCGGCGAACCCCAGGAATGTCGTCCTTGGGACTTCGCTGGCCGGCCTCGAGATACCAAAGGGCGGCGGCCTCGGCCAAACGGGTGATATCCTTTTTCCTTTTTTCCTGGGCCTCCGGCCCCACCGGAAGAGGGGAGAAGTAGACCTCGATCAGTTTCAACCGGTACGCATCCCCCAAAGCCATGGCCATGACCGGCGAGCGCGGATCCCACTTTTCCGCCTCAATCGCTTTTTGCTCCAACTCCCCCTCGGAGAATTTGGCCAAGAGAATGTCCTGGGTCGGGAGAACACGACCGGCCCAGGTCTTCCACCCCTGCCACCCTGTCCACCCGGCCAAAACCAAGGAAAGGAGGACGATCAGCGGATTCCACACTGCCGCCATGGCTCCGCGCCGTTCCGGCCAGGAGACCGCCGTGGCCAGGCCGAGCAGAAAAAAGCAGGAGATCGCCGTGGCAGGGATATGAAAATTAAAATCCACCAAAGCGTGCAGCAACATGGCCGTCATCAAGGCCCAGCCCAACCCGGTGCAGGCATCCGCCTTGGATCCCGGTTCCCGTGTCCGGCCGCGGTTCCAAAGAAATACCGCGAGAGAAATCCAGAAAAGCCCGACCAACCCAGCCCCGACCGCCCCGTAATCGGCCAACGTGTTGACGTAGTCGTTGTGGGTATAAATGGTCCGGGATCCATGCGCCCAGGTGCTAAATCGCAAATGTTCGAGATCAAAACTCCCCGGACCGTTTCCCAACCACGGCGCCTTTTGCCAGATCGCCAAACCATCCTGGGCCAGACGAAATCGGAAATCTCCTTCTCCACTAAAAATTCTCTCCCAGCCTGCTCCCCTCCCCATAAGTGCCGACCAACGCTTCATGATGGCAGCCTCCCCGGAGGCCCAAACTATCGCGCCGGCCAGCACGCCACCGGCGGCCAACAACAGCGCCAGCTTGCCCAGCCAGTTCAAGGGCCCCCGGCGAAGCCAACGCCAAAACCAAATCCCATGGCTCGCCGCCCAAGCCAAAAAGCTGCCGCGGGAGATGGAATACAAGACGCCCACCCCGAAAGCCGCCACCAACCATCCCACCAACATCCGCACCGGCCAGAAAAGTCCCGGCCAGATCACCAAAGTCAGCCCGGCCAAGCCGGCCTGCACCAAATAGTTTCCAAAATGATTCGGACATCCGAAAAGCCCGGACATCCGCTCGACATAATCCGCCCGATTCTCGGCCTCCCAGCCCAGCAAGGAAACCGGGCCGATCGGGTAAATGCCCTCCCGAAAATGAAGGAAGCCGTAGACCTCATTCATCGCCGCCACGAGCAGCAGCCATCCCAAGACCCAAGGAATCATTTTTCTTCCGGGCAACTGGTGTCGGACGCTTAGAAACACGGCGCCATAAACGGAAGCCTCCAACCACTCCAACCGCCCAAAATATTCGCAAGGCGCCCGGAGGACCGCCCAAAAGGAATACCCCAGAAACAGAAAGACCGGAAGGTCCATCAAGTCGGTCACCCGCCGGCCGGAAATCAGACCTTCCACGCCTCGCCACGCCAACAAGAGCCAGAGAAGTCCGCCCGCGAGGTAGGCCGGACCCATGACCACCGGCCGGGCCCCGCCGAAATATCGCCCGGTGGCTGCGATCAGAAGAAGGACCACCACCCAAGCCAAACCGGCAATCGCTTGGTCAAGGAGAGAGGCTTCGCGGGATTTTGCCTCACCCCCCGAGGCGGCAGGAAAGAAACTCAGGACTTGGCCGGACGACGCGGACGAACCCGGATCCGCTTGAGACGGGACGGGCCTTCCGGACTGACCGTCTCCACTTGCGGATCATCGCGGAAAGCCTGATGGATGATCCGGCGCTCGTAGGCATTCATCGGAGGAAGATCGACCGTCTCGCCGGCGGAACGCACCCGGTCAATCATCTCCTTCACTTCTTCCAGAAGGGCCGACTGCTGTTCCAACCGGTAATTTTCCACGTCCACGATGACCCGCTGGGCCGGCTCCTCGCCCCTCACGAGCATACGGTTGAGCAAAAACTGCAGATCATCGATCGTCTCCCCCTCCCGCCCGATCAGCCGGGAAGGATTCTGCATGCGCACGTGCAGCACCACGTCATCCCCGCGCTTTTCCTCTTCCAAGGTGAAGGCAAAGCCGAGGTGCCCGAGCATGTTCTCGAGCAGTTCCTTGGCTCCGGTCGGGGCAGCGGATCCGCTCATCGCCGCCCCCACATGCCACCCTTCCATCGTCCGCGTTTCACCAAATCCGCCGGTTGCTGCACCTTCTGCAGCTTGGGCATGGGTTGGCGCAGGTTGTACATCAGCTGTCCGATGGAGAGAAAGTTTTGCACGGTCCAGTACAACGATAACGCCGAACTGAAATTATAGCAAAACACCAACATGATCAGCGGCATCAGCTTCATCATCTTGGCCCCGGGATTGTCCACCCCCTGCGGCTGCGGGGTGAGATGCATGCTCCAGACCATGGCGGCCGTCATGATCAACGGCATGGGATTGATGGGGATGCCGAACCCCGGCAGGAACCCGATGGTGTCCGGGCGGGAAAGATCGTGGATCCAGAGGAAGGCCTGACCGCGCAGCTCCACCGAACTGAGCAGCATGTA
>CAZZMY010000129.1:0-3266 GCA_964655385.1 uncultured Akkermansia sp. | reverse complement strand
CCCAGTATGGATTTGCCACGAATCAGGGATATGGCACGGCGGCTCATCTCCGGGCATTGGCCGAACACGGGCCTTGCCCGATCCATCGTCGGTCGTTTTTACCCGTGGGATCTGCGACCCTGTCCTGACTGGAAAAGTAGCCGGTTAGCCGGCCGGTATGGGGAGGCCGTGGCTGCCCAGTACCTTGGGAGAGCAGGCTTAAGGGTCTTGGTGCGAAATTTTCAGGCTCGAGGCGGAGAGATTGATCTGATTGCCCGGCATGGATCGGAACTGGTCATGGTGGAGGTGAAAACCCGTCACTTGCGGGCGAAGATCGCGCCGGAACATTCGGTCACTTGGTCAAAACAACGCAAAATTATCACGACGGCCAACGCCTACCTGCGGGAGTTGCCCGGCAGGCCTCCTCCGGTGCGTTTCGATATTGTGGAGGTTCTCTACGAGCCGCGGGTCGTGCCTCGCGTTCGGTGGATTCGTGGGGCCTTTTCGCTGCAAGAAGCGGGATTTACCTGGAGCCGATGAAAAACTTTTCCAGCACGTGGTCGGCCGCGGTGGTGGGGGTGGAGGCTTTGCCGGTTGAGGTGGAGGTGGATGCCGGCGGGGGGAAAGAGAACTTCGTCGTGGTGGGGTTACCGGATACGGCCGTGAAGGAGTCCCGCCAAAGGGTGAAGGCGGCGATCTACAACAGCGGTTACTATGTTCCCGAAGGGTTTATTACCGCCAGCCTGGCACCGGCGGACCTGAAAAAGGCTGGGCCTAGCTTTGATCTTCCCATCGCCTTGGGTCTTTTGTCCTGTGCCGGGCTGATCAACCGGGATCGCCTGCGGGAATGGATGGTGATCGGGGAATTGGGGTTGGATGGGGAGGTAAGACCAGTTCGAGGTACGTTGGCTATTTCTCTTTTGGCAAGAAACCGCCGGGTGCGAGGCCTTATGGTGCCATATCTAAACGCCGCGGAAGCTTCCGTGGTCGAGGGGGTGCGGGTCATTCCTGTACGGGATCTGCGGGAGGCTGCGGAGATAATTGAGGGAAAGGCACAGCCTTCGGGGGTGATGTCCTCTGTGGTGAAAAACGGCAACGGGGACTCCAAGGAACCATCGAAGATGGCCGATTTTTGTGAGGTGAAAGGACAAGAGACAGTGAAACGCGCTTTGGAGATCGCAGCGGCCGGAAATCATAATCTTCTGATGATCGGGCCGCCGGGATCGGGGAAAAGCATGCTGGCCAAGCGGGTTCCCGGAATTCTACCGAGAATGACCATGGAGGAGTCGTTCGAAACCACGCGCATCCATAGCGTGGCGGGTTTTCTGAAAACCGATGAGTCGTTGGTTAAGGAACGACCGTTCCGCAGTCCCCACCACACCATTTCCGATATAGGTTTGATTGGAGGATCGGCAAATCCGTCCCCGGGAGAGGTCAGTTTGGCCCATAACGGAATCCTTTTCCTAGATGAGCTACCCGAGTTTCGGCGCTCGTCCTTGGAAGTGCTTCGGCAACCCCTGGAGGATGGGGAGGTCACGATCTCCCGCGCCTCCGGTACCATGACTTTTCCAGCTCGGTTTATGTTTGTGGGGGCCATGAATCCCAGCCCAAGGGGGGCGATGGAGTCACGACCGGGTGGACAGGCTTCCCGCAGGTATCTGAACAAAATCAGCGGTCCTCTGCTGGATCGCATTGATCTTCATCTGGAGGTGCCGGTAATGAGGCATGAGCAGTTGCTGTCAGCCGAACCGGGGGAGCGGTCTGAGGTGATTCGCCAAAGGGTGGAGAAGGCTAGGGAGGTGCAGCGAAGTCGGTTTGGTGCCGGTTTAAGAATCTATGCCAACGCACAGATGGGTCCGAAAGAGTTGCGTAAAACAGTGCCCTTGGATCAGGAGGCCAAAAGTCTCCTAGCTAGCGCTATGACGGATTTGGGGCTGAGTGCGAGAGCGCTGGACCGGATTCTAAAAGTAGCCCGAACCATTGCGGATTTGGCGGAAAGTGAGGCTGTTCAACTCGACCACCTAGCGGAGGCTATCCAATACCGGACCCTGGATCGGCAGATTTGGGGATGAGGGGAGGCGAGAGGCTAGAGACTGTAGGCTAGAGGAGGGCTGACCGACTTTTAGGGTTTCGTGGGTAGGCCTTGAACTTTGGTGCCGGCTTTAAGTCCACGGCTGGAGAACCAGTCACGGTTAACCTCTAGGGCATAGGCCACCATGGTCGACTTGCTGTTTACCGGTTTCTCCTCAAACGGCACCAAGGGAAGAATTTCAAGAATCTCCCCCTTTTCGTTGAGGTAGGCCAAATCCAAGGGAATCGAGGTGTTGTGCATCCAGAAGGATGCATGTTGGGGATGATCAAAAACAAAGAGCATGCCTCGATCGGAATCAAGGGAGGTTCGGTTCATCAGGCCTGTCTCCTGCTCCTGATCGGAAATGGCCAACTCAACGATTAGTTCGTGGTTGCCGATTTTTAGTTTGGCCAATCCGTCGGCCCAAGCCCCAGCCAGGGTCAGAAATAGTACGGGAAGAAGGCGGAGGACTTTCAATAGCGGGGCAGGGAGGGATCGATCTCCTCGGACCAGGCATCAATGCCTCCCTTGAGATTCAACAGGTTTTTGTAGCCTTGCTGTTGCAGAAAAAGGAGGGCTTTAGCACTGCGGATACCGGCCTTGCACTGGAGGATGACTTCCTGATCGGGGGGAACTTCCTGCCAGCGTTTCGGGAGGTCGCCTAACGGGATCAGAGTGGCTCCAGCGATCTTGGAAATCTGGTATTCATGAGGCTCGCGAACATCCAGGAGAAAGAATGGCTTTCTGGCATCGATCTTCTTTTTCAACTCTGAGCATGTGATCTCCGGGACCTTGGGTCCCTCCTGGGCTGGGCCCTCGCGGGCTGGCATGCCGCAAAATTGTTCATAATCGATCAGGCCGGTGATGGTTTTGTTCTTTCCGCACATCGGGCAGTCCGGATTCTTGCGGAGTTTCATCTCCTTAAATTTCATTTTTAGGGCGTCGAACAGCAGGAGACGACCGATCAGCGGATCCCCGATCCCGAGGATCAATTTCACCGTCTCGATGGCCTGAAGAACCCCGATCACTCCGGGGAGAATTCCCAGCACGCCTCCTTCGGCGCAGCTGGGCACGCTCCCTGGGGGAGGCGGCTCGGGATACAGGCAGCGATAGCAGGGTCCTTTTTCCGCCCAAAAGACGGTGCATTGCCCTTCAAAGCGGAAGATGGATCCGTAGACATTGGGTTTGCCTAGCAGGGCACAGGCGTCGTTGACGA
>CAZZMY010000128.1:0-3367 GCA_964655385.1 uncultured Akkermansia sp. | reverse complement strand
CCCCGACCTTCCGCCATTTCATCGAAAGCCTTGCCTGGGCTGTATTCCGCCAAACCGGCGAGAAGAGAAGTTCTCTTTACCTTTTTTTCGGTTTTGGGCATGGCAAAACTCTAGCAGGTTTCATGCCATCACGCAGGCTGGGACTCGCTGCGCGAGGAGAGACTATTCTTTCGCCGACAACCCGTACCGCTCGACCCTTGTCCGCAGAGCCGCTCTTGTCACCCCGAGAATTTCCGAGGCTTTTTTGACGTTTCCGCCGGCTTGGGCGAGCGCCTTTTCCACCAAAAGTTTCTCCCCCGCCGCCAAAAGATCGCCCTTCTTTCCCGCGAGGCTGGCCACCATGTTCCACCAATCGGAGCCTCCCGCGACACCAGCCGTGAAAGTCGATGGCCCGCAAATTTCCGGCGGGAGATCCCCCGGCTCGATCGAGTGGGAGGCCGCACAAACCACCGACCGTTCGATCGCGTTTTCCAGCTCCCGCACATTTCCGGGCCAGGCATAACCCTGCAGGGCTTTTTTGGCCGCCGGGGAAAGTTTGAGAGCCTGATCCTTGGCCGCCCGCTTGAGAAAATGTTCCGCCAAAGGCAGCACATCCTCCGGTCGCTCCCGGAGCGGCGGCAATTGGATCTGGACCACATTCAAACGGTAAAAAAGATCCTCGCGGAAGGTCTTGGCCTTGACCATCGCCGTCAGATCCTTGTTCGTGGCGGCAATCACCCTGACCTTGGTGCGCAGGGTCTGGTCTCCCCCCAACCTCTGAAACTCGCCGTTTTGCAGAACCCGCAGAAGTTTCGCCTGCAAAGCCAACGGCATATCCCCGATTTCATCCAAAAAGATGGTTCCGCCGTCCGCCCGTTCAAATTTTCCGATCCTCTGTGTGAGCGCTCCCGTAAAAGCTCCCCGCTCATGCCCAAACAGCTCGCTCTCCAACAAGGTGTCGGGAATGGCCGCGCAGTTGATCGCCACATAAGGACGGGCCGCCCGGGGGCTGTTGGCATAGATCGCCCGAGCCACCAGCTCTTTGCCGGTCCCGCTCTCGCCGACCAATAAGACTGCCGCATCGGCCCGGGCCACTTGTCCGACCAGCTTGTAGATTTTCTGCATCGCGGGTGAGGCCCCAATCAGCCCCGGGGTAAAGTTTTTCTCCTCCGTCACTTTTTCCCCCTCACCGGAAGCCAACTCTTTCATCGAGGCGGCGGTCTGCAGTCCCCGACGCAAAATGGACAACAGCTCCGGCACATCGAACGGCTTTAGGATGTAATCGAAAGCTCCCAGTTTCATGGCCTCGATCGCCGTCTGCGCCGTGCCATGGGCTGTCATGACAATCACCAACTGCCGCGGATGCTCCTTTCTTAACTGACGAAAGACCTCGAGTCCGTCCTCGTCGCCAATCCGGACATCGAGCAAAACCAAATCGTACGGATCCTTCTTCAGCCTCTTCAATCCCTCGACCCCACTGGTCACCCCGACCACCTCCACCGGCTCGTCCGCCAACACCCGCTGGAACGAGTAGGCCACATCCGATTCGTCATCGACCACCAATACCCTCTGGGCCAAGGGCGAATTCTTTTTGCCACTCACGCCTGCCTCCCCGCCGCCAGCACAAACGGCATCACTTCCCTCACCAGTTGGCTCAACCCTTCGAGATCGAGTTGTTGCTGGCCGTCGCTTTTTGCCTCCGCCGGATTGGGATGCACTTCCACCAGCAACCCATCAGCACCGATCGCCGCCGAAGCCCGGCTCAGCGCAATCACCAGATCCGCCCGGCCAGCCCCCTGACTGGGATCCACGATCACCGGCAGATGACTTTCCCGCTTCGCCAAGGCCACCGCCCCCAAATCCAGCGTGTTGCGCACCGCCGTTTCAAACGTGCGGATGCCCCGCTCACATAATATCACCTGTCCGTTCCCGGAACTCATGACGTATTCCGCCGCCAGCAGCCACTCCTCAACCTTCATCGCCAACCCACGCTTCAAGAGGACCGCCCGTCCGGAGCCCGCGGCCGCCTTGAGCAGGGAAAAGTTCTGCGAGTTGCGGGCTCCGATCTGCAGGATGTCGGCCACCGCCGCGACCTTGTCGACATGCAGCTCGGACAACACCTCCGTGATGATCCCGAGGCCGGTCTCCTTTTTGGCCAAGGCCAGCAAGGCCAACCCTTTTTCGCCCAGCCCCTGAAATTCATAAGGAGAGGTTCTTGGCTTGAAGGCCCCACCGCGCAAGAAAGTCGCCCCGGCCTTTTTTGCCGCCCGGGCCACGGTCAAAAGCTGTTCCTCCGACTCCACCGAGCAAGGCCCCGCCATCAGACAAAACGGCTCGCTTCCTCCGATGCCCACCCCATTCGCTTTCACCACCGTCGGGGTTTTTCTACCTTCCTGAGCCACCAACTTGTAACGCCGCTGCACCGGCAGAACAGATTCCACTTGGGGCCAGGTGGCCAGACTTTCCAACGAAGCATGACCCCGCTCATCCCCAATCGCCGCGATGACCGTCTGAATCTCGCCGTGAATCGCTCTGGGTTCATAGCCCAACTTGCGCACCTCCGCCTCAACCTGCTTCACGCGAGCTTCCTCGGTTTTGGGACGGAGAACAATGATCATCGCGCGCCCATCCTATCTCTCCCCAAGCAGACCCCGCAACCACTCCGCCCATTCCCGGGTTTCCGGCCATATTCCGGCCCGGCTCCAATATTTCACCCCTTCACCGGGAGGAGCCCAGATTTTGGGGTCGGTGGGTCCAAACAAAAGACCACACCTTGCCCCTGCCCAGGCCGCCAAATGACTGATCCCACTGTCGTGGCCCAAATAGAGATCCGCATTACGCAAAATACCAAACACCTCGGTCAAAGACCGATGTGCAACAGCACGGTGGGGGGATGTCCGCCACTTGGACGGCAACTTGTCCGAAAGATCCGCCTCCACCTCGCCAAAAAGCCAAGTGACCTCCCATGCGGCGTCCACACCGCATTTCTCCAAGGACTCCAACCAATGGGAGAGAGGCCAATTCTTTTTGGGACTTCCGCTACCCGGATGGATGACCAATCGCTTGGCCTGACCCACCCGCTCACGTTTCGTTGGCAGCTTACTGCCAAAGAGCCGCTGAGCGCTCTGAACATCCAGGCCCAACTCTTTCAGGGGACGAGCCAGATATCGCCACGCCTCCTCGGTCGGGTTTCTTGGATCCAAGGCGAGATATTGTCCGGTTCCGCCTCCGCGCCGCCAATTTCCGGCAAAGATTCCATCCGGATCAAAAAGATAGGAAAGGGTCAGATCAAATTCGGAAAAATAATCGCACCAATCAGGATCCAGGACTCCTCCCGTGGCGTAAAAGCCCGCTAATCCGGGTTGGTCGATCGGACGAACGGCGTCGA
>CAZZMY010000127.1:0-3431 GCA_964655385.1 uncultured Akkermansia sp. | reverse complement strand
AACACGCCCCACCCGGGCGCTAGGAGAATTTCTTTCGACCCTGGAATGTTCCAGATTTGAGGCTCCCGCTTCCGCGTCCGCCTTCCAATCAAGGCATGACGTTTTCGGATTAGGGTTGGGCCTCGTTTTTTGATTTTATCGGACGAAAGAAATTGATCCGTCACACGCTCCAGGCAGGGCGTGAAGCCGAACCAACCGGTTCAAAGAACTCCCCGAAGCCTGGCTTGGCACCGGGTGGAGAGCGATTCGAGAATTTTCTTCTCCCAACCGCTGACCTCCTGTTCCGTTAAGGTTCGCTCACGGGAACGGAATTGCAAGCGGCAGCCCAGGGACAGAAACCCCTTGGGAACCTTCACGCCCGAAGAATCTCGGAAGCGGTCAAAGACCGTCAAATCCTCCATCTCGGCTGGAGCGGAGGATCGGATCGCCTTCTCCACCTCCCCATACGAAACCGTCTCAGGCATCACCAACGCCAGATCCCTCTCCACCCCCGGGAAACTGCTCACCTCACGGTACGCCGTGATCTTTGGCTTATTTGGGCTGATCACTCCCTCCGCCACATGCACCCTGGCCTTAAGGCCAGCAGCCTTTTTCTCTGCTGCGGACAATTCTCGCAGGGCGATGGGTTCGCCCAATGCGGAAAATCTGTCCTTCAGCTCCTGCCAGACTCCCTTAAGACTGAAAAGATCGGTCGAAACTTCCGCATCGTCCCAGCTCACGGGTCTTTCCCTACCGGCCACCAAAACTGCCAGACGCATTTCTTCCCGAGCCCCCTTGCCAGTCACCCGTCCGATCTCAAACAACTTTAGGTTCGCCAGCCCGCGGGAGATGTTCCGGCCGGCAGAAGCCAGCAAACCTGGAAGCAAGGATTCACGATACGCCGCCGCCTCCGGACCCGCGGCTACGGACAGCGGCACATGTTTTCCTTCTTCCTTGCGCACCAGACTCCCGGAAAGGGCTTCGAAATATCCGCGCTCCACCAGAAAGGCACGGATCGCCCTACGCTCCCGATCCTGCCGGTCCTCTTGGGTTTGACCCTCCGCCAACGGGTCGAGGACGGCGGGCACTTCCTCCAAATTCGCCAGGCGAACCAGCTCCTCCAACAAATCCGTCTCCTCACGGATATCACCGCGCCAGGAGGGAGGAATCCAACCAGTCCTTTCCTCGCAAAACCCCAGGGCGCGCAACCGATCAGACAGAACTTTGGAATCCATTTGGAATCCGAGAATTTTCACTACCCGATCCAGCCGAAGCGGGACCGGAGCGATTGTCTGGGGAGCTGTTGATCCGAGCGATAGCGTGCCTTCCACTTTTTCGAGTGCTCCACATTCGGACAGCAGCTCAATGACGCGATCCCTGGCCTTGTCCACCAAGATAGGATCCAGTCCTCCCCGACCAAAGCGCCGGGAGGACTCGGTGGGTAAAGAGAGACGCCGCCCCGTCCTGCGAACCCGGCCCGCAAGAAACGAAGCCGATTCCAAAAGAATGCTTCGAGTCCCTTTTTGTACCGACGATTCCTTACCCCCAACCACCCCAGCCAAAGCCACCGGACCTTGCCCATCGGCTATCACCAGGTCTTCCCCGATCAACCCATGGGTTCCCCCGTCCAACCCAGCCAATTTCTCGCCGGACCTCGCTCGCCGAATGGTGATCGAGGAGCCCTGCAACCGTTCCGCATCGAAGGCATGCACGGGTTGCCCCATCTCCAAGAGAACGTAGTTGGTCACATCCACCAGAAGACCCAGGCTGCGCATACCACAAGCCGCGAGCCTCTTCTTCATCCACTCCGGAGATTCGATATCTGGACGGACTCGCAAAGCCGTCAACGTATAGCGAGGGCAGTCTTTCGGATCTTCCACTTGAACTTTCCAACCGCCCAATGGGCCTGCCGATGTGGGGGAAATATCCGGTCGACTCTTCCGCGGGATCCCCAACGCCCCGAGCTCTCTGGCCAATCCCTCCACCGAGGCCAAATCCGGCCGATTCGAGGTGATCTCCACCTCGATCACGGTCTCCCCGGGAAACAACTGTTCCAAGGGAACCCCTAACTTTGTCTCTCCTGAGAGGATCAAAAGGCCCTCTGCATCTTCCGCCAACCCGAGCTCCTTGGCCGAGCACAGCATTCCTTCGGAACTTTCCCCTCTCAATTTGGCGGATTTGATGGTCATCCCGTCAGGAAAAACCGTTCCTGGTTTAGCCAAGGGGACAATATCCCCCGCGTTATGGTTTTTGGCCCCACAGACCACCTGCCGCGGGCCGGTGCCGTCATCGACCAGGCAAACCGTCAAACGGTCCGCATTCGGATGCTGTTTTTTTTCCAGAATCTTGGCCGAAACCACACCCTTGACCTTGCTCCCCGTGGAGGTGACCGAGATCACTTCCGTCCCGCTCCGGGTCAGGCGTTCGGCCAGCTCCTCCGTGGTCCCCTTCCAGTCACACCACTCCCCCAGCCATTCCAGAGAGATTTTCAAGCCAACCCCGACTTGGACGAAGCAGAGGGTCTCATCTTGGCGATGCGGTCCCGCAACCGCGCGGCCTCCTCATAGTTCTCCCGGACCACATGGTACTGCATCTCTTTTTCTAACTCTTCCCGGGTCGCCCTCTTTCGTGCCGGTCTTTTTCCCCGATGCACGAGGTCTTTCTGCGACTCCACCAAAGCGGCCTGCAGCGGGATGGAGAATTTTTCATAGCAAACTCCACAGCCCAAGCGTCCGGTCTTCTGCAGCGTCTCCAAGGTATACCCACAAGCCGGACAAGTCGTCGCCGCGGGAAGCACCACCTGGGCGGCTTCTTGCAGGATCATGTCAGCCACCAGAAAACCTGTGGGGTGGATCGCACCGGAGCTACGGGCACATTCCTCACACAGATCAATTTTTTTCAGATCCCCACCCACTACGGTTGTCATGAAGACCGTCGCGGGCTTGCAGGCACACTTCTGACAGTCCATGGCGCTAGCGTCAGGCGGGAATGGGAGTTCCGGTGGTGGTCACCAGCTTGCGATAGCTTTGGATCAGCTCGGCGGTTTTTTTGCCCGGTTTACCATTACCCACCGACCGCCCATCCACCTCAATGACCGGAATGATCTCGGCCCCGGTTCCCGTCAGGAACATCTCCTCGCAGGTGAAAAGATCGTAGCGGCGCACATCGTCCTCCCGGGTCACCCAGCCGGCCTGGCGGGCCAACTCCAATACCGTGGTACGTGTGATTCCGTTCAATGCCCCGGAGGAGAGCTTGGGAGTGACCAGCGCGCCATGACGGATAAAGAAAATGTTGTCGCCAGAGCACTCGGAGACCAATCCTTGGGGATTGAGCAGAATCACCTCCTGGGCTCCGGCTTGTTGGCCCTCGATCTTGGCCAGGATGTTGTTGAGGTAGTTCAGGGACTTGATTCCCGGATCGAGCGCGGCCGGCGAATTCCTCCACGTGGCCCC
>CAZZMY010000126.1:0-3433 GCA_964655385.1 uncultured Akkermansia sp. | reverse complement strand
CGTACCCGGTTCCTCCCGGGCTGAGCAAGTGGTCAAAATCGACGGCTCAAGCACGGTCTATCCGATCACGGAAGCTGTGGCAGAAGAGTTCCAAAAGGCATCCGGCACCAAGGTAACGGTGGGTATTTCCGGGACAGGTGGCGGATTCAAAAAGTTCACCCGCGGCGAAACCGACGTGCAAAACGCCAGTCGCCCGATCAAGGAGGAGGAAGTTAAGGCGGCCAAGGAGGGGAAAATTGAATACCTCGAACTGCCCATCGCGTATGACGCCCTGACGGTGGTAGTGAACAGCAAGAATGACTGGGTGGACTCGATCAAGATTTCGGATTTGAAAAAAATCTGGGAGCCGGAAGCCCAGGGTAAAATCACCAAATGGAATCAGGTCCGTCCGGAATGGCCGGACAAGGAGATCAAGCTTTACGGGGCGGGGTCCGACTCGGGAACTTTCGATTACTTCACCGAGGCCGTGAACGGCAAAAGCAAGGCCAGCCGGGGCGACTACACCGCGAGTGAGGACGACAATGTGCTGGTGCAAGGGGTCGAGGGTGACCGCTATGCCCTAGGTTACATGGGATACTCCTATTTTGCCGCCCACCAAAAGCGGTTGAAAGCTCTGGGAATTGAGTGGGATGCCAAAGGGAAACCAGCGGTAAAGCCTTCGGAAGAGGCGGTGTTGGCCGGCACGTACAATCCCTTGGCCCGACCCCTTTTCATCTATGTGAACGTGAAGTCGTTGGAGAAACCTGAGGTTAAAAGTTTCGTCGAATTTTACATCAAAAACGTGGACCGTCTGGCTAAGGAGGTGAAGTATATCCCCTTGCCGGGAGATGCTTATGGAAAAGTCAAAGGCCGTTTCGAAAAGTTGGAAAAGGGTACGGCTTTTCTCCATCAATCCGATCTGGCTGTGCCGATCTCGGAAATTCTGAGCCGCCCACTCGTGCCCTAAAAACCCTTTTTATGCCCCTTCCTCAAGAAGCCTCCCGCCGTCTGGATAAGGCAGTGGAGGGGATTATGGTATGGGTTCTTCGACTCGGGGGTTGGGCTTCGGTTTTGGTGACGTTTGGCATCGTCATTACCCTGATCACGGAATCGGAGCCCTTTTTCTCCAAGGTCCCATTTCGCCGCCTGATCACGGACAAAATGTGGACGCCGCTTTTTGCCGATCCCCAATATGGAATCAGCGCCCTCTTGGCGGGCACCTTGGTCACCACCGGCGTGGCCCTGCTGGTCGCCGTTCCCTTGGGCACCATTTTGGCGATTTATTTAAGCGAGTTTGCTCCGGTTCGGCTTCGGGAACTGGTGAAGCCTATGCTCGAACTGCTCGGTGCTGTGCCGACTGTCGTTTACGGATATTTTGCCCTACTCACCCTCACGCCTCTGCTGCAAAAGATTTACCCGGATCTACCGCAATTCTCGATGCTGAGCGCCGGATTGATCATGGGGATCATGATCATTCCTTATGTGACGTCTTTGGGTGAGGATTCGATGCGGAGTGTTCCCATGCTGCTTCGGGAGGGGGCTTTTGCCCTGGGGGATGGGAAGCTGGGCGTGGCGCTGAGGGTTGTTTTTCCCGGGGCATTTTCCGGACTGGCGGCAGCCTATGTGCTGGCGATCTCCCGTGCCGTTGGGGAGACGATGATCGTGGCGATTGCCGCCGGCCTGCAACCGAAACTGACCTTCAACCCCTTGGACTCTGCCGCGACGGTGACCGCCTTTATCGTGCAGGTCAGTTTGGGGGACCTTCCCCACGGCAGCATCGGATATCAGTCGATTTTTGCCGCCGGAGCGGTTCTTTTTCTGATGACCCTCGGTTTTAATTTAGCGGGGCATGCACTTCGCCGGAGATTCCATCGTGCTGCCTGAACATTTCCTCGAACACCAAAAGGGGAGGGCTTTGCGGCGCAAAGCCATCGACCGTTGGTTTGGGCGTTTAGGCCTCATTCTAACGCTTGGAACGCTTGGGGTTTTGGCGATCCTCCTTTTGAATTTGGCGGCCAACGGTCTTTTCCGGATTGACTGGCACTTTCTGACTTCTTTTCCCTCCCGGCGAGCGGCCGAGGCTGGGGTGCTCTCGGCTTGGGTGGGGACCGCGTTATTAATGCTGGTCACTGCCTCTCTGGCCATTCCCTTGGGGGTGGCGGCGGGAATCTATCTCGAGGAGTATGCGCCGAAAAACAAATGGACGGATTTCGTGGAGATTAACATCGCCAACTTGGCGGGCGTCCCTTCCATTCTTTACGGTCTCATGGCCCTTGGGCTTTTTGTTTATAAATTCCGCTTCGGACAAAGCATTTTGGCCGGAGGAATGGCCCTGGGGTGCCTGGTGCTGCCCATCGTCATTGTCTCCACGCGGGAGGCTCTGCGGACCATCCCGGCGATGATTCGCGAGGCCGCCTTTGCTTTGGGGGCCACCCGCTGGCAGGCCGTATGGCACCATCTTCTTCCTTATTCCACAGGGGGGATCGCCACAGGGGTGATCCTCTCGATGTCCAGGGCGATCGGGGAGAGTTCCCCTCTGATCACCATTGGGGCGTTGACCTTTATCGCGTTTCTTCCTCCTCCCGCCCTTCTCGATCATGCACCCTACGTCTCGTTCGAGTGGGTTTTTTCTCCTTTCACGGCCTTGCCTATTCAGATGTTTAACTGGGTATCCCGCCCCGGGGAAGAGTTTCAGGCCAATGCGGCTGCCGCCGGTTTGCTTTTGATGGTCATCACGCTGGGAATGAACGGGGCGGCAATCTTGCTTCGGCGTCACGCCCAGAGGAATATCAAGTGGTGAGCACCCAACCCCAGCCTCTCTCACCGGCGAAGAACGAGCCTCTTCCTGGAATCTCCCTTGGGGGTCGTACGAACGTGGACCCCGCCGAAGATAAGAAGCCGGTTCCAGCTAAAGTTCAAATTCAGGAGTTAAGTTTTTTCTACGGGACGCATCAGGTTCTCCGCAGCGTTACCCTTGAAGTGCCCAAGGATCAGGTGACGGCTTTGATCGGTCCCTCAGGTTGTGGCAAGACCACCCTTCTGCGTTGTCTGAACCGCATGCACGACCTTTATCCGGGAAACCGCTATGAGGGGTCGGTCAAACTGCAGCCGGAAGGAATCGATATATTGGGTCCAGGGATGGATCCCATTCAGGTGCGGATGCGATTCGGCATGGTCTTTCAGAAGCCGAACCCTTTCCCCAAAAGTATTTATGAGAATGTGGCTTACGGGTTGCGTCTGCAGGGGATGAGCAAACGGAGGGAATTGGACGAGAGAGTGGAAAAAGCCTTGCGGGAGGCCGCGTTGTGGGACGAAGTGAAGAGCCGTCTTCATGGCTTAGCTCACAATCTTTCCGGAGGACAACAGCAACGGTTATGCATCGCCCGGGCCATCGCCACCGATCCGGACGTGGTGCTGTTTGACGAACCGACCAGTGCGCTGGATCCGATTGCCA
>CAZZMY010000125.1:1646-3470 GCA_964655385.1 uncultured Akkermansia sp. | reverse complement strand
GATTCAGGTATTTTTCGGGCGGCGGAAAAACAGGGTGCCCTCCAACCGGGGGAGTGCGCCCTCATTGGGGATGATCCGATCAGTGATGGCCGGGGAGCCGAACAGGCCGGATGGCAATGCTCACTGGTCGATCGTCCGAGGACCGGTCTGGGGCAAGCATTAGCCGGACTTAGTCTCTGATCTCTTGCCCCTTATAGGCATGGGCAGATTTTGACACTTTGCGACGAAAGGCGCATTTTCACAGGCAAGCCTTGAGGCTCCACCATCCCATGCCCAACGACATCTCCTCCATGATTCGATCCTCCATCGGGAGAAAGTGGATCGCGGCCATCACGGGTCTTTTGATGATCGGTTTCGTGGTGATTCACATGGTGGGCAATTTGCAGATGTTTGCCGGCACCCCGGACAAGATCAACCAGTACGCCCACCTGCTCAAATCCATGCCGGCCGTCCTGTGGACTTTCCGGTTGGGATTGGTGGCGGCCACCGGATTACACATTTGGGCGACGCTTTCGTTGGCCCGGGAAAATCGTGCGGCCAAGCCCCAGGGGTATGCGGTGGCGGGTCGGAAGTCGCGCCTCAAGGTCACGCTGACCAGCCTGACAATGGTGGTGAGTGGGTCGATCATTCTTGGGTTTGTGATCTTTCATCTGCTCCACTTCACCGCCCAATTGGTGGACCGCTCCTATGCCTCGATGGAAACCGTGGTGGGCGGAGTGCAGATGCATGATGTCTATGGAATGGTGATCAAGGGATTTTCCCACCCGTGGATCAGTGGATTTTACCTGTTGGCCATGGCGCTGCTTTTTTCCCATCTCCGGCACGGGGCCGCCAGCGTCTTTCAGACATTCGGCGTGCGGGATCGTCATTTGGCCAAAATCATCAGCACGGGGGCTTGGATCCTGGCGGTGGCTCTCTTTTTGGGCTTTGGTGCCATCCCGCTGGCGGTTTTGACCGGGGTGCTTAAGCCATGAAGCTGGATGCCCGTATTCCGGAAGGACCGCTGGCGCAGAAATGGACGAAATTTAAATCCTCGGTCCGGTTGGTCAGTCCCGCCAACAAGCGCAAGTATGAGGTGATCGTGGTGGGAACCGGTCTCGCCGGCGCTTCCGCTGCCGCCAGCTTGGCCGAGCTCGGCTATCGGGTGAAGTCATTCTGTTTCCAGGATACGCCGAGGCGGGCGCACTCCATTGCGGCGCAGGGCGGGATCAACGCGGCCAAGAATTATCAGAACGACGGGGATTCAGTCCGGCGTCTCTTTCAAGACACGATCAAGGGCGGAGATTTTCGTGCCCGGGAGGCGAATGTGTATCGGTTGGCCGAGGTCAGCGTGAACATCATCGACCAGTGTGTGGCGCAAGGGGTGCCTTTTGCCCGGGAATACGGTGGGATGTTGGCCAACCGCTCTTTTGGAGGGGCGCAGGTTTCACGGACTTTCTACGCCCGGGGAGCCACCGGCCAGCAGCTGTTATTGGGAGCCTACCAGGCGCTGAGCCGCCAAATTGGACTGGGGCGGGTGCGGATGTTTCCTCGGCACGAGATGTTGGATCTGGTGGTTGACCAAGGAAGAGCCCAGGGGATTATCACGCGGAATCTGGTCAACGGAGAGTTGAAGGCCCACGAGGCGGATGCCGTCCTCCTGTGCACGGGTGGATATGGCAACGCCTATTATCTTTCCACTTATGCCCGGGGCTCCAACGCCACGGCCATCTGGCGGGCGCATCGCCGGGGTGCCCTCTTTTCCAATCCCTGTTTCACCCAGATCCATCCGACCTGCATTCCGGTTTCGGGCGACTATCAGTCGAAACTGACGCTGATGTCGGA
>CAZZMY010000125.1:0-1546 GCA_964655385.1 uncultured Akkermansia sp. | reverse complement strand
GAGTCCACGGTTCGAGAGCGTTATGCCAATCTTTTTGCCATGTATCATGAGATCACCGGGGAAAGTGCATACGAATCTCCCATGCGAATTTTTCCGGCGGTCCACTACACCATGGGCGGACTATGGGTAGATTATCACCTCATGAGCAACGTGCCGGGCTTGTTTGTCCTCGGAGAGGCGAACTTCTCGGATCACGGAGCCAACCGTCTCGGGGCCAGCGCCCTCATGCAGGGTTTGGCAGATGGTTATTTTGTTCTGCCTTACACCATCGGGGATTATTTGTCTCAGCAGAAGCCAGGCGGGGCAAAAAAGGCCTCTGAGACGGAGGCTTTCTGGGAAGCCACCGAAGCGGTCCAGGCGCGAACCAAAAAGCTGCTGGGCATCAAAGGAACGAAGCCGGTGAGTGATTTTCACCGCCGTCTGGGAAAAATCCTTTGGGACCATTGTGGGATGAGCCGAACCAAAAAAGGTTTGGAGGAGGGGATCGAGGCGGTGCGCGGTCTGCGGAAGGAGTTCTGGGAAAACGTGAATGTTCCGGGCTCGGGCGAGGATCTTAACCAATCCTTGGAAAAGGCTGGTCGGGTATCGGACTTTTTGGAGCTGGGAGAACTCATGTGTCGCGATGCCTTGGAGCGGGACGAGTCCTGTGGTTGTCATTTTCGGGAGGAGCACCAGACAGCGGATGGGGAGTGTGCCCGTCGCGACAAGGATTTTTCCCATGTCTCGGCTTGGGAATATCAAGGAGAGGGAAAGGCCGAAGTCCGGCACACTGAACCTTTGTCTTTTGAGGAAGTGCAACTGGCCACGAGGAGCTACAAATGAAGCTGCATCTCCGGGTTTGGCGGCAAAAATCCAAGGAGAGCGGGGGTCATTTTGAGTCTTACGAGGCCGATGGTCTGAATCCCAACATGTCGTTTCTGGAGATGTTGGATGTGGTCAACGACAGGTTGACCAAGGAGGGGAAAGAGCCCATCGCCTTCGACCACGACTGCCGGGAGGGGATCTGTGGATCTTGCGCCATGGCGATCAACGGGGAACCGCACGGACCCAACAAAGCGGCCACGACCTGCCAGGTTTACCTCCGATCGTTCAAAGACGGTGAGACGCTGACGGTGGAACCGTGGCGAGCCAAGGCTTTCCCGGTGCTTAAGGATCTGGTGACGGACCGATCGGCGTTTGACCGGATCATCCAGGCAGGCGGGTTTATATCGGTCAACACTGGACAGGCCCCGGATGCCAATGCGATGCCCATCGGCAAGGAGGACGCGGAGAAGGCTTTTGATGCGGCTCATTGCATCGGATGCGGAGCCTGTGTGGCGGCTTGTCGGAACGGGTCGGCGATGCTTTTTGCCGCGGCTAAGGTCTCCCACTTGGGTTTGTTGCCTCAAGGTCAACCCGAGCGGGCAGAGCGGGTTAGAAAAATGGTCGAGGCAATGGATGCGGCCGGTTTTGGAAATTGTTCCAATCAATACGCCTGTGAGGCGGTCTGTCCCAAAGAGATCTCGGCGGATTGGATTGCCCGCATGAACCGGGATTACGCCGTTTC
>CAZZMY010000124.1:0-3473 GCA_964655385.1 uncultured Akkermansia sp. | reverse complement strand
CTGGCGCCGAGGTCGTAGTGACTAAAATCGAGTTTGATCTTCTCGTCGTAACTTTCGATCGGGAAGACCTCCCGGAAGACGGCCTGGAGGCCGACGTTCTTCCGCTGTTTCGGGTTGGTGCCCTCCTGCAGGAAGGCTCGGTAAGAGTCCAGCTGAACCTCCATGAGGTTCGGCATCTCCACCGTTTCGGGCAACCGCCCGAAATTCACCCGCTCGACTTTGGTCGACTTCGACATGCGTGCTTCTCCTTAACCCGGACGAACCGGGGGTTGGTTTATTTGACTTCCACCTTGGCGCCGGCCGCCTCGAGTTTCTTTTTGATCTCTGCAGCTTCGTCCTTGGTCGCGCCTTCCTTGACGGTCTTCGGCGCACCCTCGACGAGAGCCTTGGCGTCCGCCAAGCCGAGTCCGGGCACCACGGCACGGACTTCCTTGATGACGCCAATTTTGTTGGCGCCTGCGTCCTTCAGAACGACTTCAAAAGTGGTCTTCTCCTCTGCCGCCGCTCCACCGCCGCCGGCCGCCGGAGCTGCCGCCGCCACCGCCACGGGTGCTGCTGCGCTGACGCCCCATTTGTCTTCCAGTTTTTTCACGAGTTCCGACGCCTCGAGAACGGTCAGGCCGCTCAACGTCGTCACGACTTCTTCCAGATTTACTGCCATGTTTTCTTCTCCTTCCCCGACCTCCTTGGGAGGCCAGAGTGTTGTTTGTTGCCCTTGGTTAGCCGATCACACCCGTGATCGAATTATCCCGGAAAGGCTCCCGGGCTAACACGAAGTTGCTGCCTTTCATGTACATCGATTTCCTTAGGCGGCCGGAGCCGCCTCCGCTTTGGTGCGAACCACGCGGGCCAGGCGCGAGCCGGGTTCCGCCAAGAGGCGGACCAGCGTCGAGGCCGGAGCCGCGATCGCACCCAAAAGTTTCGCCCGTAAAACTTCGGCCGAGGGCAGATCCGCCAGCATGGTGATTTCACTCACCCCGAGGATCTTTCCGTCCATCACCCCGGCCCGGACGGCCGGACGGGTAAACTCCGCCTTAAAAGTCTTGATCACCTTGGCCGCCGCAGGGGCATCTTGCCCGCCGGAAACGACCGCGGTCTGACCAGCCAGATCTTTGTCGATCGCCGGTAAAGCAGCCTCCCCGAGGGCACGCTTGAACAAGGTGTTCTTCACCACCTTGACGGCGGCCCCGACTTTGCGGAGACGTCCGCGGAGTTCGGAAAATTCAGAAACCTTCATCCCGGTGTAGTCGAGGACGATCAGGTAGGGCGAGGATTTCACCCACTCCCGCATCGTTTCAATCACTATGGCTTTTTCTTCTTTCATCTGGCTTTCGCTCCTTCTGTTAATCTTCCGACCCAGCAGCCGCTTCCGTCACCGCAATGGGGATGCCCGGGGAGAAAGTGGCCGAGAGGACACAATTCTTGAGATACTTCCCTTTCGCTCCCGCCGGACGGGCCCGGGAAACGGATTCGATCACCGCCTGGACATTTTCACCCAGGTTCTTCTCTGCAAAATTCAGTTTGCCGCAGCTGACGTGAAGGTTGGACCCCTTGTCGACCTTGAACTCCACCCGCCCGGCCTGACACTCCTTCACCGCCTTGGCGGTGTCTTCCGTCACGGTTCCGGTCTTCGGATTGGGCATCAACCCGCGAGGCCCGAGAACCTTGCCGAGCTTCCGCACCTCGATCATCGCGTCGGGGGTGGCCACAGCCACGTCAAAATCGGCCCAACCCTCCGAAACTTTTTTGATCAGGTCGGCGTACCCAACCGCCACGGCGCCGGCATTCTTGGCCGCTTCCGCCGCATTGCCCTGCGCAAACACGATCACACGGACGTTTTTGCCCGAGCCATGAGGCAGGCTGACGGTGCCACGAACCACCTGATCGCTCTGCTTAGGATCCACGCCCAGATTAAAGGAAAGATCCACGCTGGGATTGCCTTTACTCTTTCCAACAGGGAATTTTTTAAGGAGCGAAACGGCCTCCTGTACGGAGTAACGCTTCTTCGGCTCCAAGAGCTTGCTTCCTTCGCGATAACGGCGGCTGGGAATTTTGGCCATGGTCGTTTCTCCTCTTAGTCCGCGATTTCCAGACCCATCTGGCGGGCCGTGCCGGCAATGATGCGGAAAGCCGCTTCATCGGAGGCCGCGTTGAGGTCGTTGCGCTTCACTTTGACGATGTCCATCACCTGTTTCTTGGTCACCTTCCCAACCTTCACCCGGTTGGGCTCCTTGGAGCCGGAAGCGAGGTTAGCCGCTTTCTTGAGAAGAATGGAGGCGGGGGGAGACTTGGTGATGAAGGTAAAGCTCTTGTCCTTATAAACCGTGATCACCACCGGAAGGATACTCCCCCCCTCCTTGGCCGTGCGGGCGTTGAACTCCTTGCAGAACGCCATGATGTTGACGCCCTGCTGACCGAGCGCGGGTCCCACCGGAGGCGCGGGATTCGCCGCACCGGCCGGAATCTGTAGTCGAATAATACCTGTGACTTCTTTTGCCATAAATCTCCTTAGGTCTTCTCCACCTGCCAGTACTCAAGCTCCACGGGGGTCGAGCGGCCAAAGATGGAAACGGCCACCCGGACACGACCCCGCTCCGTGTCGACTTCCTCCACCACACCCTCTTGGTTTTGGAAAGGTCCGTCGCCAACTTTCACGCGGTCGCCCACGGCAAAGATGACCTTGGGAGTGATCTTTTCTTCTTTTTCCCGAATCTGGGCTAACATGCCCTCTACCTCGGAAGGGCGCATCGGGGTCGGACGGTCGCCATCGGCGAAACCCAGAACTCCCGGGGTCTCTTTGACAAAGTACCAAGGACGCTCATGGAGCTTCTTTTCGGCGTCGTAGAGAGCCATTTTCAAAAACACGTAGCCGGGGTAAAGCTTCCGCTCGGTCTCCACTTTCTTGCCCCGCTTGATTTCAGAAACCCGTTCAGTCGGAATGACCACTTCGTGCACAAAATCACCAAGCTCCTCGGTCTTGATCCGGCTCATCATGTGCCGCTTCACATTCGTCTCCTGTCCGGAGAGGACGTGCACGGCGAACCAGGCGGGCTCAAGAGTGGTGGTGGTTTCGGTCATGATCCTCCCTTAAAATTTTACTAACCACCCCACGAGACGGGTGATCAGAAAATCGAATCCCGAGGTGTAGGCCGCCAACACCAAGGTGGTCAGGGCGACCACCGCCGTGCTGTCGATCAACTCGCGATAACGGCGCAAACCGGTCTCGGTCGGGTCCCAAGGCCAGGAACATTTGGTTAACTCGCCCCGGACCTCGACCACGAACTTGGAAATCGCCTGGCGATACTGAAAAACCAGAGCGACCGCCCCGAGGGACAAAGCCCCCAGGACGACAGTCCAGAACCAGCTTCCGCCAATTTTCCAAGCTTCCATAGTCTCGATCCTTTCTCCCTTGATCAGGTGCAGGGCAGGAGGGACTCGAACCCCCAACCGACGGTTTTGGAGACCGCTACTCT
>CAZZMY010000123.1:2401-3534 GCA_964655385.1 uncultured Akkermansia sp. | reverse complement strand
ACGTTCACGCAGGTCCGGCACATATCCAGAAATCGGTCCACTCCTAAGATGAGCGCGATCCCAACCCCTGTTTTCATTGGGTCCACCCCCAACGAAGCCAGAATAGCGGCCAAAATCGGCAACGTTCCCCCCGGCACGCCCGCAGTTCCCAAACTTCCGATAATGCACCAACCCGCCACGATGGCTTGCTGTCTCAGATTCAGATTCACACCCGCGCTCTGCGCCAGAAACAGAACTGTCACTCCCTCATAAAGGGCCAAACCATTCTGATTCGCACTCGCTCCAGCCGTCAAAATAAAACGCGAAACTTGGGGCTTGAGCCCCAAGGGGCCCTCTGCCGCCCGAATCGAGACCGGCAAGGTTGCGTTGCTGGAGGCGGTGGCAAAGGCGGTCGACATTGGCTCCCTCACCCCCAGCCAGAATTTTTTCAGGTCATACGAAGTCAAAGCCCGCAAGACCGCGGGATAAACCCCAAACGACTGGATTCCCAAGGCCAGCAGCACCACCAAGACAAACGTACCCAAATAACCCAACAGCTCCGGTCCGGTTCGAAAGAAAGAGAGACAGGTCAGGCAAAACACCGCCCAAGGGGCCCAGCCGATCAGCCCATCGATCCACACCATGCAGAGCCGGAAGATCCTTTCCCACAGCTCCTGAAACGCCTTTCCCGGTTTGGGCGGCAACAACATCATCACCAGACCCAGTGCCACCGCCGTTCCCAGCAGAATCAACATCATCTTGGCGGAAGAAGGGCATCCCACCCATCCAGCCAGGAGCCCGAAAGGGTCGCTCGGAATGCGTGCCACCACTTGGGCCAGCCAACCCGCCTCGGGGGGTAGGGTTAATTCGGCTGCCGGAGGCGACTCCGTCACGGGTGCCTTTCCTGCCTTCCAGACATTGATCAACCCAAGGGCCACGACCACGCTCAGGGAACTTAGAAGCAGGGTCATGAAGAGAGCCGTCAGGGCGGTTCTCCCCAAATGGAAAAGACTCCCGGCCGAGGCAACACCCAACGGCAAGGCCGTCAATAAAACTGGAATCACCAAAAGGAACAGGATCCGGAGGAAAAGCTCCCCCCAAGGCTCAATCCACGACTGAAGAAAAGGAGCCGAGGCCGGATACCATGCTCTCAG
>CAZZMY010000123.1:0-2301 GCA_964655385.1 uncultured Akkermansia sp. | reverse complement strand
CCCTACCGCACATAATCCCAAGCCAGACGACCGATCAGCCCGATCAGGATCAACAAGAAGAGCCCCCGGATAAACCGGTTCCCCTTCCGGATCGCCAGATGACTTCCGACAAACGCTCCGGTCAGGTTGCAGAGCCCCATGGGGATGGAATATTTCCACAGCACATCCCCGTGCCACGCAAAGAAGAGAACCGGGGAAAGGTTGGTGGCAAAGTTCACAAACTTCGCATGGGCGCTGGCATGCAGAAAATCGAACCGAAACAGGCTGACAAAGGCAAAGAGCAGGAACGTTCCTGTCCCCGGCCCAAAGAATCCGTCGTAAAAACCCAACCCCAGCCCCACCAGAATCCCCGCCCAGCGTTCATGATGCTTGGCCCAGCGGGGGTGATGGAGTTCGCCCAACTCTTTCTTGCAAAAGGTGTGCACCGCCACGGCCAACAGCAAAAACAGGACCAGGCCCCGCAAAAGATCAGGCCGAAAATGGGAAAACGCCCGCACTGTCCATGCCCCAAGATAAGCGGCACCAAAAGCGGTGATGGTGGCCGGGAGGAGGGAGTCCCAACGCAGTTTTACCTGCCGCGAGTACTGCCACATGGCCACGCTGTTACCAAAGATGGCGGCGGTCTTATTGGTACCGAAAGCGGTAGGAATGGGCAGCCCTGGCAGGAACAGGAGAACCGCAGGCAGTTGGATCAGCCCCCCTCCTCCGACGATGGAATCAAAGAAGCCGGCCACAAACGCCGCCGCGCAGAGAAATGCCATTTCCATCTGACCCTATTATCACTCACCAATTGATAAATCCAACCCGGTAGGGACGCGTACCCCTACGCGTCCATGTGGTTTACAGAAACCTGTACGTTCAACTCCAGACATGGTCGGCTAAGGGTAGCCGACCCTACCGACGTAAAACTGAAGACCGTAAATTCAACACTGGTAGGGACGATGGTCCCCATCGTCCGATCGTAAACTCAACCCCGAAATTCCAACCTTCCAGTCGGATGACCGGTACGATCATCCCTACCTAATCTTAATCGCCATCTCAAACTTCACCCGAATCCCCCTACACCAAACCTTGGTCCAACATCGCCTCCGCCACCTTGCGGAATCCGGCGATGTTTGCCCCATCCACATAGTTCACGAATCCCCCCTGCTCCCCATGCTGGACGCACTGCTGGTGCACCGCCGCCATGATTCCCGCCAACCTTTTCTCCACTTCTTCCCGCGTCCAGGACAACCGCAGACTGTTCTGCGACATCTCCAGCCCGCTCACCGCCACACCTCCGGCATTCGCCGCCTTACCAGGTCCGAAGAGTATTTTTTTCTCCAAGAAAACCTTCACCGCTTCCGGCGTGCTCGGCATGTTGGCTCCCTCCGCCACGCACTCGCATCCGTTTTTCACCAGGGTACGGGCATCCTCCCCATCAATCTCGTTCTGGGTCGCACAAGGCAGGGCAACCTCGCAGGGCACTCCCCAGGGCCGCTTCCCGGGCAGGTACGTACACTTGAATTTCTTGGCATATTCCTCAATCCGACCCCTTTCCTCCCCCTTTAGCTTCTTGAGAAACGTCAACCTCTCCTCATCCACCCCCGCCGGATCGTGGACCGACCCATCGGAATCCGAGAATGTCACCACTTTGGCTCCCATCAAAAGCGCCTTCTCCGCTGCATACTGGGCCACGTTCCCCGACCCGGAAATCGCCACTCTTTTTCCCGTCATCCGTTTTCCCGCCTTGCGAAACATCTCATCCACAAAATAGACCAGGCCATACCCGGTCGCCTCGGCCCGGATCCGGCTTCCTCCCCAATTGATCCCCTTCCCGGTAAAGACACCCGTAAATTCGTTCTTCAGTTTCTTGTACTGGCCAAACATGTACCCCACCTCGCGCGCCCCCACGCCGATATCCCCTGCCGGAACGTCTGTATCCGGACCCAAATGACGCCACAGTTCATTCATGAACGCCTGGCAAAACCGCATCACTTCCTCGTCGGTTTTTCCCTTGGGATCAAAATCTGCTCCTCCCTTTCCCCCACCCATCGGCAACGTGGTCAGCGCGTTTTTGTACACCTGCTCAAAAGCCAAAAACTTCAATGTTCCCAGGGTGACACTGGGATGAAAGCGCAGACCCCCCTTGTACGGACCGATCGCACTGTTCATTTCCACCCGGTATCCGCGGTTGACCTGGACTTCCCCATGCCGATCCATCCAGACGACCCGAAAAATGATCGCCCGCTCAGGCTCCACCATTCTTTCGAGGATCCGGGCTTGGGCATACTTTGGGTTCTGTTCGATGTAGGGGGCCAC
>CAZZMY010000122.1:2281-3549 GCA_964655385.1 uncultured Akkermansia sp. | reverse complement strand
CCAGCGTGGATTCCCCAGTTTAAGGGCTCTTACCTATGGAATGGGCACGAGTACTTGAAGCACTTTTGTTCGCGGCCACCGAGCCGATGGAGCCGTCACGATTGGCCTCCATCCTGCGTGAGGGTCCGGAGGATGGCCAAGGTTGGCCCGAAGTGAAGGAGCAGGATGTTCGTGACGAGTTGGCCCAACTATCCGAGCGGTTGGCCCCCCGCGGCCTGATTTTGCGGGAAGTGGCCGGGGGTTTTCGCATTGGCACGGCCCCCGATCTTTCCGGTTGGGTGGCCAAGCTCAAGGGGGTGGTTCGTCCCCCGCGGCTGAGCCCACCGGCGTTGGAGACCATGGCGGTCATCGCCTATCGGCAGCCCATTTCCAGGGCGGAAGTAGAGGCGGTTCGTGGGGTGGATTGCAGCGGGACGCTGGACACTCTGGTGGAAAGAGGAATCATCCGGATTACCGGACGAAGCGAGGCGCCGGGCCGCCCGATTCTTTACGGCACCACTCCGCTCTTTCTTGAACACTTTGGTCTGAAGGATCTGGAGGAGCTTCCGAATTCGGAAGAGCTCCGCCGGGTCAAGTTGCCGGCCCCCGCCGATCCCGGTGGCCCCAAACAGGAGGAGTTGATCCATGAAGCTAGCGAGCCTGCGCCGCAAAGTTGACCTGCTGGATGACCAGCTCGTTCGTCTGCTGGAGCAGCGGGCGGACGTGGCCCGAGAGATCGGTCGCCTAAAACGGCAGGACGGATCCTCGGTCTTTGCCCCGGCCCGGGAGGCGGCCCTTTTTCGACGGCTGGAGTCCAAGCTTAAGGGAGGTTTGCCTTTCGAGGATTTGCGTGCGGTCTACCGTGAAATCTTGGCCAGTGCCCGAAAAGTCCAGGGAGGAGCCCGGGTGGCCTATCTGGGGCCCGAGGGCTCGTACTGCCACCAGGCGGCCCGGGAACGTTTTGGGGCGGCCACCGATTTGGTGCCTTGTCCCACCATTGCGGAGATCTTTTCGGCCGTGGATCGTGGGGAAGTAGAAGCCGGCGTGGTGCCGATGGAAAACTCAGGGGAGGGGGCCGTGGGGGCCACCCAAGACGCCCTATTGGGGACCTCTTCGTGGGTTTGCGGGGAAATTTACCTAAAGATCCGCCATGCCCTTTTGACAAAAAGTCAGGCGGGTCCCATCCGGACGGTTTACAGTCATCCGCAGGCCTTGGCGCAGTGCCGCCACTGGCTGGCCACCCGACTGCCGGGTGTGAAGTTGGTGGAGGTCGCCAGCACGGCGGAGGG
>CAZZMY010000122.1:0-2181 GCA_964655385.1 uncultured Akkermansia sp. | reverse complement strand
AAAGTCGAATCCCGGCCGGCTCCGGGCAAGAGCTGGGAGTACGTCTTTTTTGTGGATGTGCGCGGACACGCCGACCGACCGGACTTCCGGCAGGCTTTGATCCGGCTACAGAAACAGACACAGGATCTGCGGGTTTTGGGCAGTTATCCGGAAGACCGGTAAGATGTCGGACGAGAGCGCGCCGCCACCGGTGGGGAGCGAGGCCGAGCCATCCAAAAAGAAACTCAGGCTAAAAGTCTCGCGGGTCGAGGAGGACAAACCCCGGGTGCGTCGCCGGGTGGTGACCGCTGTGCCGGCTGCCCCCCTGGCCGACGAGCCGTTGCCGCCCACGGAAACCGCTCGGGTCGGTCCGCTAAGGATACTGGCGGATTTGGGTCGGACGGCCTGGGCCTCTCTTCGGGGGCTGAATCGCAGAGTGTGGACTTGGGTGGGAGTTTTGGTGGGGGTGGCGGTGCTCTATGGGGTATGGACGGAGTGGAGAAAGACGGCTGTGCGGGTTCGGGTCGAGCTCAATGAGGTGCGATTGGGGGACAAGCCTGAGGTGCTAGTGTTGTATGATTTTACCGAGCGGTTGGCCGGATTACGCCGGGATTATGGCAGAAGACTGGCCCCGGTCCGTCCGCAGATCCGGGAGCTGGAGCGTACCTTGGTGTTGGCCAAGGCGGATCGGGCCGGGACGGCGGAAAAAACACGCATGGTGGAGCAGGTGCTGAATCAAGAGACGACGAAGGCCAAAACCGTTTTTGAGGATTACAAAACTTCGGTCAGTAAAATCTGGCTGGAGGAGGCGGGTCTGTTGGACAAGGAGTTTGATGATACCCGAAAAAAGTTTTTGCAGGAGGTGGAATTGCGGGCCAGGGAAGTGGGTCTTTTCTACCATCCGGAGGAGGATGCGGATTTGCAGCAACCCGAAATCGCCGCCAACGAGTACCGTCTGGCGCTCTACCGGGCCCCGCCCAGCATCAAGATGCCCGACCAGTTCGGATGGATCGAAAAAAAACTGGGCGAATGGAGGGCTTTCGAGAAGGAATGGAACGCGCGTTACAAAGGTTTGGGGGCCCGGGCCAAGCAACTACGCACTCCCGCCAATACCAGCATGGATGAACGCAAGGAGAAGGTCGGGATCCAGGCCAGAGAGCTGGAGAAATTCCGTGCGGATGCCACGGCGATCCAGAAAGAGATCGAGGACTACGAAAGCCGATTGAAAGATCTGCGGGCCAAGGAGGCACAGGCGAAAGGGCCCTTTGAGGAGGATTTGGCTTTGCTCCCGGACTCCTTTCTTTGTGTGAGGGTTCCGCTGGATGCCGATGCCGCGGAGATTGTGGTGAAGGGCAAAGTAGCGGCGGCGGCGCCGGGTACGCTTCGTATTGTCATCCGAGGAAAAAAAGACGGGCAAGCGGCTTGGGTGATTCGTCCGTTTGAGCCTGTGCCCCATCGAAAGACGGAAATCCTCATCAAGGACGCAGACTTTCAGCCGATCAACGACTGGTTGGAGGATTAGTGGGGTTACCGGTAGAAACGGAGGAATCCAAAAAAGATCTTAGCCGCACCCAAGGAGAGGGCCATTCCGATGCCGGAGTAGAATAGCCAGTTCGGGATGCCTGAATCAGGTTTTTTTGGGAAGGGAGTTTGAGTTTTCATGAGATGATCTCCAAACAAGGTACTTCTTAACATCGCGGGAAAGTAAGGCGAGAAAAACCCCAGCAACCAAGGTGTCGTCGATGATTCCCAAGACAGGAAGAACATCGGGTACCAAATCCAAGGGATTGATCAGGTAAACCACGCTCAAGATGGCGCCGATCAGCGTACCCAGGGGCGGTTGGCGGTAGCGACCTTGGATCAGGTCGCGGAACATGGAAGGCGTGGATCGGATCAAGGCAGGCATTTCCCGTATTTTGGGGCTTGGGCGGAGGAGGTTCATGGGGATCTTTCGATGAAGGAGAAGACTAAGATTAAGAAGGGATGATGGCTCGACATTTCGCATCGCTTAGCGAGGCTGAAACCATGCGAATATTTATAACTCTATTGGCATTTGTGGCCTTGTTTGGAATCCATGGTATATCTCAAACCCCGGCGACTCCGGCAGCAACAGCGTCGGATCAGGGGATACTGCTGCAAAAGGTGTCGGATGCGGTGAATCCCGACGCAGATGGGGATCGGAAAGAGCTTTTTCGTAAGGGG
>CAZZMY010000121.1:0-3576 GCA_964655385.1 uncultured Akkermansia sp. | reverse complement strand
AAGATGGATCCGTAGACATTGGGTTTGCCTAGCAGGGCACAGGCGTCGTTGACGAGATAACGGGTGGGGAAATTGTCGGTGCCATCCACCACCACGTCATACTCCTTGAAGAGTTCTAGGGCGTTGTCGGAGCGCAGAGCCAACTCGTGGGTGACCACGTCCACGTGGGGATTGAGTTCAGCGATTGTGCGACGGGCCGATTCCACTTTGGCCTGACCGACGGAAGTTTGGCGGTGGATGATCTGGCGCTGAAGATTAGATTCATCCACTCGGTCAAAATCCACAATGCCCAAGCGACCCACACCGGCCGCCGCTAGGTAAGCCAGGAGGGGGGAGCCGAGTCCGCCGGTGCCAATGGCTAAAACGCGGGAGGCCTTGAGCTTGCGCTGACCCTCAACCGTGACCTCGGGCATAATTAGGTGACGGGCGTACCGGCGCATCTCGGGGGGGCCGAGATGGAGGCTGGAAGCCGTATCCAGAATTCTTGAGATCAAGGACATCTGGAAAACATATCAGAAAGCATACAAGGGGTCGAGAATGGGCGTGTCATGCGGCAAATCGCAGGGTTTTTTGCATTTGACCTTGGTAGGGTCCGTTATCCTTAACGGACCGTGTAGAAACGTTGGGCACTGGCGGTTAGGGATAACCGCCCCCACCAAATTACTACCCTTTAAAAAACTCAGCCTGGAGGGTCAGCTCGTCGGTGAACTGGGGACGTTTCTCGACTTTATCGAGATGGTGAAAAAATTCGTCGGCGGTTTCGAAGAGGTGGCCCTTTTCGATATAGGAGTCAGTCGTGAAAGGACTGAATCCACCGCGTGGGAAAATCATGTAGCGGGCTTTCATATAGTCCCGGGCATGACCTAACTCGTCCATCATCCCGGTGGAGAGCGGGGGACGTTCGGGATACGGGTGGATGGCGACCACCGCATGCACTTTGCCGACATACCAGTGCAAGTCGCGATGGACGGTGTAGGCGTAGATCGATTCGCGATCCCCGGCGGGTACTCCCTCGAAGTTGGTGCCAATCTCGATGGACTGGGGATCGACAATCACGGCGTATTTGCGGAGGCGATGGATGATCTGGTTGATCTCCTGCCGCTTTTCCGGTGTGCCATAACTCATGGAGTAACTGGCGTAGACCACCCAGGGGTTGGGATGGGTGACGAGTTTGTAGAGAGCTTCGGGGGGTTCACCCACGGCGATGACATAATGGGGAACCCCCATGTAGCGGGCCCAGTCTTCGGATAGGCTGACTTCCTCGTTCATCCACGAGAGGATGTCGTAGAGGGTGTGATTGCGCTGTTTGAGGGCGATGAGGAAGGGATCGGCTTCCTGGAGGGTCTCGAGCTTCAGTTTGATGGCCCATTCGGCATCGATCAGGGTGACGATCAGGTCGGGCTTGATGAAATCCCGCAGGACGCGTTGATCCTTGAACTTGCGGTTGATCCGGTTCCATTCGACCGTGGCGGGGGCCCGAATGATGACGTCTTGGTAGTTGTGGCGTTGGATCTCGTAGCCGATTTTTTCGTACTCTTTTTCTCGGGTGAGCTCAAAAACGTAGTCTGTGGTGCCCAGTAGGCGCTCCAGGGGCTTCTTCCCTGCTTTGGTGAAGTCATCGACCGCGTTGTAGACCTTGATATCCCGATGGTTGCGTTGACCGAGGGCGACCACCCGGCGGAGGTAGTCGGCATCGTCCATGCCCGCGATCATACCGGTGACGAGAACCCTCATGAACCCAACGTATCGGAAATGGTCCAAAAAAGCGATCAGCTTTCAGTCTAAAAATTTATGACCCTGCACCGTGGATTCCAAGACCCTCCACCCCTTAAGGGTGAAATTTATTTTAGCGTTTCGCTATCCTGTTTCAGGTAGGTTTTTGGGATGAGGCTTAGAACCCTTCTGGCGCTGGTTTTTGTTTCTTTGGGAATCCTCATGCTTTTCATTCTGGGCAATTCTCTGATCAGCCGAAAGAGGGGGTTTGAACTCGGGGCCGCAGAAGCCCAAAAGTATTACTCCTATCAATAAGCCGACGAGCTCCGCCAAAGTTCGGACGATTTGACCCGAATGGCTCGGACCTACGTGGTGACGGGAAATGAGAAATACCAGGGTTTTTATCGACGAATCTTGGCGATCCGAAACGGGGAGGTTCCCCGGCCGGAAAACTACGATGAGATCTATTGGGACCTCATTACGGGGGAACAGGATCCCGGGAACCCGGAACAGGGGCAAAAGTCCTCCTTGGAGAGCCGGATGTTACGGGCGGGATTCACCGTGGATGAGTTTGCCCTCCTCAAGACCTCTCAGAACAGGAGTGATTCTCTGGTGAAGCTGGAGAATGTGGCCATGCATGCGTTACAAGGCGTGTACGACGACGGCACAGGCGCATTCCAATTGAAAAAAGCACCGGATCAGGCGATGGCGATCCAGATTCTCCACAGTCCGCAGTACCATGAGGCCAAGGCCCGAATCATGGAACCGATCCGGGATTTTACCCGCATGGTGAACCAAAGAACTGCCCTGACTGTGCTGCATCTCGAGACGGAAATGAAGCAAAGGCTCCAGATGGGTTTGGTGCTTGTGGCCACTCTCCTAGGACTGTTGGCCATCGGCTACGCTCTGATTTTGCGGATCGTCCTTCGTCCCGTGCATGCGCTTTCCCGGGCGGTCGAGCGGTTGGAGCGCGGTGAATATACGGAGGTTGCGGGGCAGTTGGGGGTGAAGGAGTTAACCCAGCTGGTACAGGGTTTTAACCGGATGGCGAGCATCTTGCGTCAAAGGGAAAAGGAGAAGGAAAGTGCCTTAAAGGATTTGGGGGAAAAAGCGTCCGCCTTGGAAAAGGAAAAAGTTCGTACCGAGAAACTGCTGCTCAATGTTTTGCCCATTGCCATCGCCGACCGCTTGCAAAAAGGGGAGAAAGTGGAGGCGGAAACCTTTCCCGAGGTCACGGTGTTTTTCGCTGATGTCGTAGGCTTTACCAAGCTCGCCGCCGAACTGGGGCCGCGTTCGGTGGCCAACCTGCTGAACGAACTTTTTGAAATGTTCGATGATCTGGCGGAAAAGTACAAATTGGAGAAAATCAAAACGATTGGGGATTGCTATATGGCCGTGGCGGGGGTTCCGGACCGTAGTCCCACCCATGCCCAGCAGATGGCGGACTTTTCTCTGGAGGCCTTGGCGGCTTTGAAGAGCCAGAACCAGCTCATGTCACGCAATCTGGAAATTCGGATTGGGATGCATAGTGGGACCGTGGCCGCCGGAATCATCGGCCGAAAGAAGTTCGCCTACGATTTGTGGGGGGATGTGGTGAATGTCACCAACCGATTAGAGGGAACGGCAGAGCCGATGAAGATCCATGTCAGTGAAAGCGTTCACTCCCGGTTGGAGGACAGTTACCTCTTTGAAAAAAGAGGGGAGGTGGAGCTGCGAAACCGCGGCAAACTGCAGACTTACTATCTGATCGGGAAAAAGGCGGAAAAGAGTTAACGCGGAATAGGGGAAAGTGGCTAGGGAGGGAATTGAACCCCCGACACGAGGATTTTCAGTCCTCTGCTCTACCAACTGAGCTACCTAGCC
>CAZZMY010000120.1:0-3604 GCA_964655385.1 uncultured Akkermansia sp. | reverse complement strand
ACCTACGAACGGGTGGACAAGCCCAGAGGCGAATTCTTCCACACCAACTGGACCGGGCATGGGGGCACCACGGCTTCCTCCACCTACAACGTCTGAACCTCGGATAACCCAAGAAAGGAAAACATCATGAGAAAAATCGCACTCGCCCTCACCGTATTGACAGCCCTGGCTCTGCCGCTGGTGGCGCAGGAGACCAATAAACCCGCCAAGAAGCCCGCTGTGCCTAACGCCTCGACCAGCCCGACGGAGGGAAGGATCGGCTATATTTCAGACAAAAAAATCACGGTAAGGCCCAAGGGGGCGGAGGCATCCACCGCTTTCAAGCTGGATGCGGAAACCAAGGTTTCTGTGAATGGTGAAGCCAAAGCTATCGCTGACCTGAAAAAGGGTTGGACGGCCAAGGTGACTCCCAAAGCCGCAGATCTGGAGAGCGCCGCCTCCGTCGAGGTAACAAAAGCAGAATCGAGCTCCAAGGAAGCCAAGCCGGAGACCACCGAGTAAGGAATCCTTGGTTTTTTTTAAAAAAGGGGGGGCTCACCAGCCCCCCTCTTTTTTTGTCCAATTTACTTCCGGTTGCCGTTCAGGCCCAAGGCGTGACGGACCTCGGTCTCGAAGGTCTTACTTTCATCGAGAAGCGAAATTTCCACCCGTAGGAATAGGACGGGGATGTCGCGAGGGGTGAAGGGGGGGAATCGGACGGAGTCTTTCTCCGTGGTAATGAGAGCCAACCCCCGGCGGGCCCGCGTACGGGTGAGTGCGTTTTCCACCTCGGGGGCGCTAAAGCGGTGGTGGTCGGCGAAGGAGCGCTGGTAGACGATTTCCGCTCCGAGTTTGACCAGTCCCTCAAGAAAGCTTTCCGGAACCGCAATACCGGCGACCGCCCCCACCCGCAGTCCGCGAAGGTAGGAGAGGGGCTTTTTCTCCCCGGTGATCAGATCCTCGAGATGAAGGGGGTGATGGCTACAGGGTAGGATGGCCGCATGGCGGTTGTTTTTTCGGATCATCTTTTCGAGCTCTGCATGGTCTTTTCCCTGGCATTTCGTGAGGAGAATCAGGTCGGCCCGGCGGAGGGCATCGGGAGGTTCCCGCAGAACTCCCCGTGGCAGGACGTGTCGGTTTCCAAAAGGGTTCTGGCGATCGACCAGAAGCAGATTGAAACGGTCGCCCAGCCGTAGGTACTGGTAGCCGTCATCCAGCAGCAGGGTATCAGCCCGGTAGTGGCGAATGGCATGGCGCGCGCTTTTCACGCGGTCGGAATCCACGAGCACGGCCACCCCGGGTAGGTTGCGGGCCAGCATAAAGGGTTCGTCCCCGGCTTGGGCGGAGTCGAGCAGGACGGATTTTCCGTCAGAAACCACTCGGGGAGGGGAGGGGATGCGACCCGGAAGAAATTTATCAGCCAAGCGGGTTAAGAGGGGTTTCGGAACGCTTTTGTATCCCCGGCTGAGAATGGCGACCCGGCGTCCGGCTTCGTGCAGGGAGCGGGCCAGTTTTTCCACCACGGGCGTCTTTCCGGTTCCTCCGACCGTAAGATTGCCGACGCTGATGACCATGACCCCCACGGAGTAGCGGCGAAACACGGAGTCCTGATAAAACCGCGCCCGTACCCGCATGATACCGGCATAGATGGTGGCCAAAAAGAGCAAGAGGGGTTTGAGCAGGGCGGCGCGACGTCCGGCGGCGCGATCCAGAATCACGTCGGTGGCAAACTGTTCGAGGGGCTCGAGGGCTTTTAGGGCCATGTAGCAAAGGTGGGGTAAGATCGCCTGAAGGTTGAGAAAATTCTCCACCGCGCGGGTTGCATCGTTTCACCTGAGGGGACAGGATTTTCATTCCCCATCCGATCAACGTATTGAAAAAAGCAAATCAACCCAAAGTGTCACAATGTCACACATCCACTTTTTATATGAGACAATAAGACTCATTATATAAAGAAGTTTAATTTAAATACATTATCAATGAACTACTTAGAACTATTAGAAATTGGCACCTAAGATGCATGTAAGGAGTACTATATGGCAAAAATATTAGGCATTGATTTGGGAACAACGAACTCCTGCATGGCGGTGATGGAAGCCGGCCAACCGGTGGTTCTCGAGAATTCCGAAGGAGCGCGAACCACGCCCTCGATTGTGGCTTTTACCAAGAATGGGGAGAGGTTGGTGGGGCAGGCGGCCAAGAGGCAGGCCGTGACGAATCCCAAGAACACCGTTTTTTCCGTGAAACGTTTGATCGGACGAAAGTTTGTCGAAGTTCAGGAAGAGGTGAAGCGGCTGCCTTACAAGGTGGTGCAGTCAAAAAACGGCGATGCCCACGTGGAGGTGGAAGTTAAAGGGGAGAAAAAGACTTTCTCCCCGGAGGAGGTTTCCTCTTTCATTCTCGCCAAGCTCAAGGCGGATGCCGAAGCCAAACTGGGGGAGAAGATCACCCAAGCAGTCATTACGGTTCCGGCTTACTTCAACGACAGCCAGCGCCAAGCGACCAAGGATGCCGGCAAGATCGCGGGCCTGGAGGTTTTGCGGATCATCAATGAGCCCACGGCCGCATCGTTGGCCTACGGGTTGGACAAGAAGAAGGACGAAAAGATCGCGGTTTATGATTTGGGTGGCGGAACCTTTGACATTTCCGTGCTCGATATCGGGGAAGGACTTTTTGAAGTTAAGGCGACCAATGGCGACACCCATCTGGGTGGAGACGATTGGGATATGGCGGTCATGGATTGGATCATTGCCGAGTTCAAGTCGGACTCCGGCATCGATCTTCACGGACAGGCCGATGCCTTGCAGCGGATCAAAGAGGAGGCGGAAAAGGCCAAGATCGCCCTTTCCTCCTCCCAAGAGTACGAGATCAATCTGCCCTTTATCACGGCGGACGCCTCGGGCCCCAAGCACATTCAAAAGAAACTGACCCGGGCCAAGCTCGAGCAGCTCACGGACAAGCTACGGGAAAGAACCATCGGACCGGTGAATGCCTGTCTCAAGGACGCCGGATTGGCCTCCAAGCAAATTGATGAACTGGTGCTGGTCGGCGGAATGACCCGCATGCCTTCCATCATCGAAACAGCCCGCCAGCTGATCGGGAAAGAGCCCCACAAGGGAGTGAATCCGGACGAGGTGGTAGCCGTCGGTGCCGCCATCCAGGGGGGCGTGCTCAAGGGCGATGTCCAGGATGTGCTCTTGCTCGACGTGACTCCGCTCACCTTGGCCATCGAAACGGCCGGTGGGGTGGCCACTCCGATGATTCCGAAAAACACCACCGTGCCGACCAAGAAGACAAACATCTTCAGCACCTATTCGGACAACCAGCCCGGGGTGGAGATCGTCGTTCTGCAGGGCGAGCGTCCTCTCTCCCGGGATAACAAGCGTTTAGGAACCTTCCATCTGGACGGAATTCCCCCCGCTCCCCGCGGGGTACCTCAGGTCGAGGTGACCTTTGACATCGATGCCAACGGAATCTTACAGGTTTCCGCCAAGGACCTGGGCTCGGGCAAAGAGCAGAAGATTTCCATCACCGGTTCGAGCGGTCTCTCCAAGGAAGAGGTGGAGAAGCTGACCCGGGAGGCAAAGGAGCACGAGGCCGAGGACCTGAAGGCCAAGGAGAAGAT
>CAZZMY010000119.1:0-3610 GCA_964655385.1 uncultured Akkermansia sp. | reverse complement strand
CGTCTCTTTGGGCGCATGGCCAACGAACCGGAAACGCGGTTGGTGGATCGAACCCAGCGGGGCCTGCGTGCCTTCCTGGTTTTTCTTTTGGCCCTGACATTGAATGATGTGCGGGAAAAGTTTGTCCGCATGGATAGCGAAGCGGCTCGAGAGGCGGGGGAAATCAAGCAGTTGCATCGGATTCTGGAAATCGATCCCTCCCCGCGGGCGTTGCAGGAACGAACTTTGTTGCGGGAGTATGCCAAAGTGATTGCGGACGATGAGTGGAAAACTCTTGGTGCCGAACCTCCGAAACTTTCTCCCCAAGCAGACAGGGTTTTGTCGGACTTACGCCATCTGGCGAAAGCGCAGGCGATCAGCGGCAGGGATGCTGAAGGGAATGAGATCTGGTCTGGCCTCAACCAACTGGAGGATTTGCGCCAGGGGAGGTTGCTTAAAGCTCAGACCTCCACCGCTCCGCTTTTCTGGATCGTGATCGGCCTGATGATGTTTCTGGAGTGCTTGATGACCACCGAATCCAAGATGACCCGACGTCGCCAAATTACCTTGGGGGGGTACTATGGCTGTTTGGGTATGATCGTGGGGCTGATTTTGATTTTTGAGAGACCTTTCTCAGGGGGAACCCGCCTCTCGGCCGAGCCGTTCCGACAGGTTTCCCAGCTCCTGGATCATTGATAACAGCCAGGATCTTCCGGCGTTCTTGACCCCTAGCCCCTACTTTCTTTTTTGGGAGTTTCTAAGGCGAGTTTGCATTCTTCGCATGGATTGCGCACCGGTCCGTGTGGAGTCACGAAAGCCAACCAAGTGCAGAATTCCATGAAGAAGATAGGTGAGGAGTTCATCCTGAAAACTAAGCCGATGGCCTTTGCATAAGGCGGCCGCCACGGCAGGGCAGACGATAATCTCGCCGTGGGGGAAGGCCAGGACATCTGCGGGAGTCGGATCACCTGAAAAACGAAGATGCAGGCGGGAGCTTTCGGATGCTCCGACAAAGACGAGCTCCAGAGTCGAAGGCAGTCGATCGAATCTTTCCGCGGGGAGGTGCGCCAACGCGCGCTCAACCTTTCGACGGAAGAATGCGAGGTTCAGCCGATGACGGCGTTGCCGATTGCTCCAGAGGAGGGTGGGTTTTGGTTTTGGCACGTCGATCCTGAGGGTAGCGGATTCTTGGGCGGAGGATGTTTTCCAAGGCTTTGGTCAGAGCATGACGGGCTTCGGTCCATTCGGTTGGTGTGAGACCGCAATCGACCCAATGCCCCTCTTTTTCCCGGTCTTGGAAAATCTTTTCCACGAGTTTATAGGCGTCTCCGGGATGGGGTTTTTCCAGCGAACGGGAGGCTGACTCAACGGCATCGGCCAGGGAGAGAAGAGCAGCTTCCGGAGACTGGGGGATCGGACCGGGATAACGGAACGAGGACTCATCTACTGCGGGAATATCTTCATCGCGCAAACGAAGGATTTTTCCACCCGTTCGTGCATCTTTTTCCTGCTGTAGGGCCCTTTGATAAAAATACCAAACGAGGCTGGTCCCGTGATGTTCACGGATGGCTTCCCGCACCCTTCTGGGGAGACGATGCTCCCGGGCCAAGGCAACCCCATCCTTGACGTGGGCCAGAATGATCAAGGCACTCATGGTGGGCGCCAGGCTGGCGTGAGGATCAGGATCCGAAGGGTTGAAGTTTTCGGTGAAATACTCCGGTTTTTCGAGTTTTCCGATGTCATGGTAAAGCGCCATGGCCCGGCAGGCCCTTGGGTTGGCCTGTTGGGTGGCGCTGGCGGCGGCCTCGGCGAGGTGGCCGACCAAAACGCTATGGAGATAGGTGCCGGGGGCTTCCACCGCGAGACGGCGAAGGATGGGGTGGTCTTGGCTCGATAATTCAAGCCAGGAAAGATCCGTCGTCCGGTCAAAAGCCGATTCGAGCAATGGAAGAAGGGCTCCGACCACGATGGCCCCCAGAAGACCAACGGCGGCGGCTGAAATGGCCTCGGCGAGAATCAACTCGCGGGTCAGATTGAAGTTCAATCCGGCAGGAAGGACGGTGGCGAGCAGCGCGACCACCCCGATGCCCGCCCCGGCACGCAGCAGGTCGGAGCGGCGATGAATATGGCGGGAAAAAAGAACCGCAAAGAGTCCCGTGGTCAGGGTGGCAATCAGATAGCGATCATCCGGCCGGAGGAGGAAAAGTTCCGAGAGGCCCAAAAGAGCCACGAGGAGGACTCCCGCACGGGCCCCGACCAAGGTGGTGAGCACGAGCGCGGCCATGGCGGGGGGGATCAGGTAGGAGCCCGCTCCGAAGGAAAATCGAGGAGCGATCTCCAGCAAAAGAAGGGTAAAAGCAAAGTTCCCAATCCAGGTAAGGTAGAAAAGAGCCAAAAGGCGGTTCCTGCGCAGGGCCTCGGGAAGAATGACCGAGAGGATCAGAGGAAGAACCACGGAGCAGAAAACGGGGGCAATCCAAGTGGCAGGACCGGAGGCGGCCGGGGTTAGGAGGGAAAGCCCGTAGGCGCAGGCCCCGGAAACCGCAAGAAGAAGGAAACGGATGCGACGGTCGGATTCGAGGCGATTTTCAGTGGCGACCCGCCCCGCGCACGAAGACGCTTGGGGGTTCACAAGGTAAGGCTGGTCTGACGAACCCCGCGGTGCTCCTTGTAGGCACGGACAATCTTGCCGACGAGTTCATGCCGAATCACATCGGTATCCTCAAAACGAATGAAGCTGACGCCCTCCACGGGAGCCAAAGCCTGAACGGCTTCCACCAAACCCGATTTGCGGGTATGGGGAAGATCGATCTGGGTTGGATCCCCTGTGACGATGCATTTGGATTCCGGACCCAACCGGGTCAGGAACATGAACATTTGCTCTGTGGTGGCGTTTTGCCCCTCGTCGAGAATGACGAAAGCTCCCGTAAGAGTGCGGCCCCGCATGTAAGCCAAGGGAGCGATTTCCAAAATTCCCTTGTCCATCATCTTTTGGATCTCTTCCACATCCAGCATGTCGTACAAGGCGTCATACAGAGGACGTAGGTAGGGGAAGATTTTCTCCTGTAGGTCGCCGGGAAGAAAACCAAGTGCCTCGCCGGCCTCGACCGCGGGGCGGGTGAGAATAATCCGGCTGATCTTGTCCGATTTGAGGTAGGAAATGGCCATGGCCATGGCGAGGTAGGTTTTGCCGGTTCCGGCTGAACCCAACCCAAAGACCAGGTCGTTCTTGCGGATGGAATCCACGTAAGCCTTTTGCATGAAGGTTTTGGGGAGGATGACCGGCTTTTTGGGGGAAACCTGGATCCGGCAGGACCAGATGCTTTCCAGATCCTTGCCCTCGCCACGTTGGACTGCCCGCAACGCGTAGAGAAATTCATGCCGGCGGACCCGCATCCCATGCTGATGGGCCAGGTGTAACTGCCGAAAAAGTTCCTGGGTCGAGGCGACACCTTGCGCCGGGCCGTCAATTTTGAGGATGGCATCCCGAGCCGTGATTTTGACGCCGAGGGACTTCTCTGTTTCCCTTAAGAGAGACTCGTCGGCGTTATAGAGCTCGGAAAGGGCGTGGGCGTTTTCGAAGGTGAGGGTTTCGGCGCTCAAGGGGCTACCTGTTTCTAGGGGTTCAGGC
>CAZZMY010000118.1:0-3634 GCA_964655385.1 uncultured Akkermansia sp. | reverse complement strand
CGCCGGCATTCTTTCATCCAACTCGCCCGCCAGAACCAGCATGGGTGCCCGAATGTTTCCCGCCGCCCGAAGGCAATCGACTTCGGCCATCCGAAAATGGGCCCGGCTTTCAATCATCGGGCAGGCCATGTCGATGAGGGGAAATTCGGGCAAGCCATACATCAGTTTCGCATGATGCAGGATGGTGTTGCGGTACGTGTCGAAGGGTGCATCTGCGATCACTCCCGCCACGGCACCGTCCTTTTCCGCAGCCATCAGGGCAGATACCGCCCCCATGGAAGTGCCCCATAAAACCGGATCCCCCGCTCCCCGCTCCCGGACAAACCTCATTCCCGCCAGCACATCGTGACTCTCGTAGTATCCTATACTAGTCAGACTGGGATCGCTCTCCCCGTGGCCACGAAAATCGATCGCCAAGACAGGGTAGCCCTCCTGTTGGGCAAAAAGAACATAGTCGATCATATGTGCTTTGCTTGCCCCCAACCCGTGCAAAACCACGACGGGCGGAGCCTGCTTATCCCCCTTCGGCAACCACCAGGCGGAAATTTTTTTCCCGTCATCGGCCCGGAGCTCTACCTCCTCACAAACCAAACCCAGCCTGGTTGGATTCAAGGCCGGACGAGCCGTGGGAGGAATTTGGGTGGCCAAGTCGGCTAAAAAACTCGCCGCCAGCCATAAAAGGCCCACCACCACAGCTCCCAGGACCCCGATCGCGGCAAGGAAGCTTCGTAAATGTCTGCGCAAAAAAGCCATCTGGAAAGACTAACCGAATCTGGAACTTATGCGAAAGAGGTCCTGCGTCCCTCCGGTTGAAAATCACCGATTTCTTTGTCGCGGAAATTGAATATAATGATGCCACTATGAAGAAATCCCGCGCTCGGCAGGGAAAGCTCCACGACACCCAATCCTCGCCGGACTTCCGCAACCTCCGGATCGACAAGGTCGGGGTGAAAGGTCTCCGCTACCCCATCGTGGTTCGGGACCGCTCCCGCGCCACCCAGAACACCGTGGCCACCGTCGCCCTCGCCGTCGACCTACCCCACCAATTCAAAGGCACCCACATGAGTCGTTTTTTGGAAGTGCTGCAGGATCATGGCGGCCTAATCCACGTCCAAAGCATCCCAAAAATCCTTCGCGCCCTGCAGGACAAGCTCCACGCCGAATCGGCCCACCTGGAACTGGAGTTCCCCTATTTTATCGAGAAAAAAGCGCCCGTCAGCGGCTCCCCTGGACTGGTGGATTACCAAACCCGCTTTGACGCCCTCCTGCATGGGGACGATCTTACCTTCAAAGTAGCGGTAACTGTTCCTGTCACTACCCTCTGCCCGTGCAGTAAGGCCATCAGTACGCGCGGAGCTCACAACCAGCGCGGTTATGTCCGACTCGAGGTCACCTTCCGCCATTCCATCTGGATCGAGGAACTTGTTTCCCTGGTGGAGGCCTGCGGAAGTTCGGAAATCTACTCCCTGCTCAAACGCCCGGACGAAAAGCACGTCACGGAAAAAGCCTACGACCACCCGGTCTTCGTGGAGGACCTGGTCCGGGCAGTGGCGTTGAAGTGCGAGGCCCATCCGGACATCACGTGGTACCGCGTAGAAGCGGAGAACCTGGAAAGCATCCACAACCACAGCGCCTACGCGATGATCGAACGGGGTTAACCATGGAGCCCGGGCTTTGGCTCGGCCCCTGCAAAAAACTCATGCTCACCCTTTCCCAACTCAGTAAATCTTTCGGCGGGCGGACTCTCTTCACAGATGTCTCGCTCCAGATCAATCGCGAGGACCGTATCGGCCTGGTAGGCCCGAATGGGGCCGGCAAATCCACCCTCTTTTCCCTCATCTTGGGAGAATCCAGTCCGGATGAAGGAAAGATCGCCCTGGAGAAAAATGTCACCATGGGCTTTCTCCCCCAGGAATCAGCTCCGGCAGGTGAGGAAACCATTCTGGAACTCGCCTGCGCGACTTCCCCGGAAATGTCCCGTGTCCAGAGAGCGATCCAGCGCCATGAAGCCGCCGGCACTTTGGAAGACCCTGAATACCATGAAGCCCTCGATACCTTCACTGAACTGGGGGGTTGGCAACTCGAACCCCGCGCGAAGCAGATTCTTAGCGGTCTTGCCTTCCGGGATTCCGATTTCCAACGCAAAGCCAAAGCCCTCAGCGGAGGCTGGATCATGCGCGCGCATCTGGCCCGGCTCCTGGTGCAGGAACCCGACCTCCTTTTACTCGACGAGCCCACGAACCACCTCGATCTCGAGTCCCTCGTATGGTTTCAGGAGTACCTGCGCACTTACCCCGGTGCAATTCTCATGATTTCCCACGATCGCGAGTTCCTCAACGAGCTGGTGGGCTCCATTGTGGAGATTTCCCAAACGAAACTTCACCGCTACCGCGGGAATTACGACAAATATGTGATCGAAAAAGCGGCCCGCGAGGAGCAACACCTTGCCGCGTACAAAAATCAGCAGAAGGAAATCGCCTCCCTTCAGCAGTTTGCTGACCGCTTCCGCGCCAAGGCAAGCAAGGCTTCCCAGGCCCAAAGCAAACTCAAGCAGATCGATCGCATGGAAAAGATTGATGCTCCTATCTCTGCCGCCCGTTCCATCAAGTTTCGCTTCCCCCAACCCATCCGCAGTGGACTACGGGTGATCACCCTTAAGGATGTCGGGCACACGTATAAGAATATCGATGGCTCAGGAGAGCTTGTTGTTTACCGGGGACTTAACTTCGAGGCAGAACGGGGACAACGCACGGTTCTCGTGGGTCCAAACGGGGCAGGCAAATCCACCCTCCTCAAACTTTTGGGAGGCGCCCTGCCCCTCCAGCAGGGGGAACGCCTTCTTGGCCATAATGTTCGGGTGGGGTACTTCTCCCAGCACCGGGGCGACACCCTGAATTTGAAACATCAGGTTCTCGAATCGGTTCTCGATTCACCCAACCCCGTCCACGAACAGACTGCCCGAACCGTTCTCGGTTCTTTCCTTTTTCGCGGGGATGACGTCTTCAAGACCGTCGGGGTCCTCAGCGGAGGGGAGAAATCCCGCCTCGCCCTCGTCAAACTTCTCCTCGATCCGCCAAACCTCCTTCTGATGGACGAGCCCACGACTCACTTGGACATCGGCTCCATCGACGCACTGATTACGGCTCTTCACCAATACGAAGGTACGCTCCTCTTTATCAGCCACGATGTTCACTTCATCCGTGCCATGGCCACCACCGTCCTTCATATCAGTGCCGGCCAACTCACCCCCTACGCCGGGGACTATCAGTACTACCTTGAAAAATCGAAGGCCACTTCCGCCCGGGCCGCTCTTACAGCCGGCCAACAGCTCACCAATTCACAGCCGACAACCCCTCTGCCCTGCCCGGCCTCGGGTTCGATTGAAAAAACCCCTACCCCTCGAAAAACCAAGGAACAAAAACGTGCCGAAGCCGAAGCCCGGCAGGCGAAAAGTCGTCTAAAAAAAGAGCATGAGTCGAAAGTCGCCGAATTGGAAAAAAGGATCCTCGCGCTCGAAACTCGCTTGGCCGAAATTACGGCAGAGCTCGAAAAGCCGGAAACCTATCAAGCGAATGGGGCGGCGATCAGCCTCAGCCGTGAATCGGCCACCGTCAGCGCCAATCTCGAACAGCTG
>CAZZMY010000117.1:0-3643 GCA_964655385.1 uncultured Akkermansia sp. | reverse complement strand
AGCTTGAGAAAATCCCGCAGGGTCATGCTGCAACCACGCCCGACCGATTCAGGAAACTTTCCCTCCCACGGAATGGCGACCGTTCTTGACCACGAGCCAAATGAGACCGCTCGCAACCGAAGCCGGCGCGGCCAGCATGAAAATCACGCTCCAACCAAAACCCAACCCGGTCGAGTTAAGCCCGCTGGAGACCATCTTGGATCCGTTGGAGCCATCCGATTTGGTAAAGCTATCCTTGCAGGTAGGACACGCCTGGAGGACCCCTCCTAGGGCCAAAAGAAGCATAAAACCCGTCGGGAGCATCAACCTTCGAATCATGGGGAATACTTTAATTCCTCTTACGACCCCCCGCAAGACACCATGAGCATCCCTCGACTCATGCCCGATTGCCCCATAAAGTTACCCCTATATGGATGCTGACCTCACTCACCGGATTCTCGAACGCCTCGGCTCAGCCAAACACCCGGTTCTGCTCACTCATCTTCGCCCCGATGGGGATGCCTATGGCAGTTTGCTGGGATTGGGCCACGCCTTAGAGGACCGGGGAGCCAAACCCAAAATGTATGTCGAGGGCGGTATGATTGACATGTACCGCTTCCTGCCAGGATCCGATCGGGTCGAGGACCTTCCTAATACCATGCCGGAGACCGACTGCCTGGTTGCCCTCGACACCTCCACCCGTGAGCGTTTGGGGCAAAAGACCGTTTCTTGGACTCGCCCCGTCGACATCGTCATCGACCATCACATCAGCAATCCCGGTTATGGAGCCCTGAATCTCATCGTTTCAGAAATCCCGTCCACCACCGGGGTGCTCTTTAAACTTCTAGAACCCGGCGGTTGGAAAATCTCTCCCGCTGCCGCCACCTGCCTATTCACCGGCCTGACAACCGATACGGGCTCCTTTCGCTACCGTGGAACCAATGCCGAAACTCTCCGTATCGCGGCTAGAATGGTGGAGCTAGGGGCAGATCCATCGGAAATCGCCAAGCAATGCTACCTATCTATTACCCATGAGCGACACGCCTTGAAGCGGCTAGTTTCGAATACTTTATCAATAAAGGACAACAAAAAGTCGGCTTTTTTAACTATTTTACCAGAATTTTATACTAAAAGTGGGGCTAAAAGTGAAGATTCAGAAGGTATAATTGAGGAAGTGTCTAGCATTCAAGGAGTTGAAGTTGGATCTCTATTCGAATTCAATTCTGACGGTGGTTTAAGGGTCAGCTTGCGGAGCAAAGGGAAAGTCGATGTGAATGCCATAGCCTCGGCTTTTGGAGGAGGCGGTCACAAGGCCGCTGCTGGCATCCGCTTTGCGAAAGAAGCAGAAAAAAACCGAGACCTCGTCCTCGCGGCCATTTCCCAGGCTCTCGCCTCACTCAAAAATTAAAGTCTCTCGATTCCGGCCCGTATTGAGTTCCTTGCTTTTCCCAACACCCTTCTGCACCTTGAAGTCACCGTTGGTTCCAACCCAAACGACATGAATTTCCCCTACATTCATCCCTTTCCGCCTCGCTTGATTTCTCTCTCGCAGCTTCATCTTCATCCTCATCGAACAACCCCATGATTCCCCAACTCGACGGCCTGCTTCTGGTCGACAAACCCCCGGGTCGCACTTCCCACGATATCGTCGATTTCGTCCGACGACGTTTCGGTCAACGCAAGGTCGGTCATTGCGGCACCCTTGATCCCATTGCCACCGGCTTGCTCATGCTGGTGATTGGCCGGGCCACCCGCGTCCAGGATCTCCTCATGGCCGAGGACAAGGAGTACGAGGGCACCCTCAAGCTAGGAGAAACCACCGACACCCAGGACGCCGCCGGCAAAGTTTTGGAAACCAAACCCGTTCCCGCTTTCGACCAAGGACAAATCGAGGCCGCTTTCCAAAAGTTCACCGGGGAGTTCGATCAGATTCCCCCGATGGTTTCGGCCATCAAGAAGGACGGTGTGCCCCTCTACAAATTGGCCCGCGAGGGCAAAACGATCGATCGCCCCCCGCGTCGGGTTCGCATCGACAAATATGAAATCCTGGAAATTTCCGTTCCGATCGTCCGGTTTCGCATTCACTGCACCAAGGGATTTTATGTCCGCACCTACTGCCATGACCTCGGGACCCTTCTTGGGTGTGGAGGCCACATGTCCGCCCTCACCCGGACTCGCTCGGGGAACTTTGAACTCTCCAAAGCCGTCCGCTGGGCCGACCTGGAATCCGCCGAGGGGGTCGACTACTTGGCGCGTCACCTGATCTCCCTGCCCGAAATCTCCCGCATCCGCCGCTCGTGAATCTGGCCGAGTCGCTGGCTCCCTCCCCTGCAGGAACATCCATCCGTCATTTGGCCCTGGGGTTCTTCGACGGCCTGCACCTCGGGCATCAGCGGGTGATTTTGGGAGGCAAACTTCCCCACCCACCGGCGGCCACCGCTGTCCTCACTTTTCGTGATCATCCCCTCTCGATTCTGCATCCGGAAAGGCATCCCGCCCTCATTACAGGATTGCCGCACAAAATCCGGGTGCTCGAGCGCTGGGGCATCGGTCTTACCATTGCCCTCCCGTTTGATGAGTCCCGCTCCCGACAAGAACCCTCCGCGTTTCTGGGAGAACTGGCCGGCGCTTTTCCAAATCTTCAAACGGTTTCCGTCGGGCCCAATTGGCGGTTTGGCAAAAACCGAAGCGGGGACGTGAACCTCCTTGCTCGCTGGTGCGCCGAACGTCAAATCCTACTCGATAATCCCGATCCCGTCCTGCATGCCGGAACCCGGATCAGTAGCAGTCGGATCCGCGAGGCCATCCAAAAGGGAGATCTCCAGGAAGCCTCTGCCATGCTCGGGCGCCCCTTCACTCTGCTCGGTCGGGTCGGCAGCGGGGACGGACGCGGCAAAGAGATTGGCTTTCCCACCGCCAACTTGAACACCGAGGACGAATGTCTCCCACCCGATGGAGTTTTTGCCGGACGTGCCGTCCTGCCCGAGAGGAAAACTTACACCGCCGCCATCAATCTGGGCACGCGCCCCACTTTCAACGGTCGGGATCGACGGATCGAGGCCCACCTTATCGGTTATGCCGGGGATTTGACCGGGGCCGAAATTGATCTGGAATTTCATCGATTCATTCGCCCGGAGATGAAATTTCAAAACGCCAAATCCTTGGCCGAACAAATCAAAACTGACCTCAATTCTATCACTAAAAATCCATAGATTTGTTTATTTTAAAGAACTGTTCAATTTTTCACCCAAAAATAGCCCCTTACATCTGCTGTAAACACCTGTAAATCAGGCGTTATTTTGTTTGAACGTTACCCTGCCATTGGCAATCCAATAAAAGAGCCTTATCTATTTCAAAATGACTTACTTGTGCTTAAATTACCATTGGATGCAAATGCGATGAAATTCGGCACCGCCATCCTGCGCCGGTGGATGTTCACGCTAAGCGTGTGCATCTCCTTGGCACCCAACTTCGCGCGAGGCGAAGCGATGCTCCAACTCTTCAACACCAGTTGGAAAGATCTCGCCGCTAAGATGCCGGAACTCGCTGAGGCTGGCTACACCTCCCTCTGGGTTCCTCCACCCACCAAAGGATCCGGAGGTCTATCCGTCGGTTACGATCTTTGGGATCCCTTCGACCTTGGCTCTAAAAACCAGCGTGACTC
>CAZZMY010000116.1:0-3703 GCA_964655385.1 uncultured Akkermansia sp. | reverse complement strand
GATCCCGGCCCGGGCGGTGGTGAAGTTCAAGGCTGGCAAGGAGATGAAGGCGGAGCTGATCCGCAACTCCGCCAAGCTGGCGGCGGTGGTATCCGCCTCCGGAAACGAATCCCCCTCGGCGGAGTCCTGACGGTCCGCTCCGGGATCGGAGCGGCGGAATGACAAGTCAGCCCCTCCCGGGGTTCCGGGATTTTTACCCCCCCGAGCACGCGTTCCTTCGGGGAATTTTTGGTGCTTGGCGGGAGGCTTCCCGGCGAAGCGGTTTTTCCGAATATGAGGGCCCGGAGCTTGAATCGCTGGAACTCTATACGGAGAAGTCGGGGGATGAAATTGTGGGGCAGTTGTACCATTTCAAAGACAAGGGGGATCGGGAGGTGGCGTTGCGGCCAGAGATGACCCCGACCTTTGCCCGAATGGTTGCCGGGCAGCACCGGAATTACAAAAAGCCGATCAAGTGGTTTAGTATCCCGCGATTATTCCGTTACGAGAGACCCCAACGGGGACGTCATCGAGAACACTATCAGTGGAACTGCGATATCGTTGGGGAGAAAAGCCCCTGCGCCGAGGCGGAGTTGATTGCCACCCTTTGCCAAGGTCTGGCTTTGCTGGGCTTGGGCCCCAACGACGTGGTGGTGAAGATGAGTGATCGGGTTTGGTGGGACCGCTTTCTTGAGTCGCACGGAGTGAAGGCCGGGGACAAACCGGGGATCTTGCGTACCCTTGACCGCCTGGAGGGATCCACGGTCGAACAGAGAAAAGAAAAGCTCGGGGGCTTGGCCCAGGCAGTGGAGAAAGCCTGGGAGGGGCAAGCGCAAGATTCCGAGACGTTGGCAGAGATCAAGGGAGCGGTGACAAAATTGGGTTATGGCGAATGGTGTGAGACGGATTTCCGGATTGTCCGGGGTTTGGCCTATTACACCGGGGTGGTTTTCGAGGTGCACGATCGCGCGGGCAAACTGAGGGCGGTGGCTGGAGGGGGCCGCTATGATGATTTACTCAAGAAGCTCGGTGGGGAGGATCTTCCGGCCACGGGGTTTGGCATGGGAGATGCGGTGCTTAGCGAACTCCTGAACGAAAATAAAATCCACCCGGGGAAACCAACGGGGATGGATCTTTTTGTGGTGGCGGAAGCGGGGGAGAGGGATTTGGCCTTGTCCATGGTGGGAACTCTTCGTCGGGCGGGATTTTCGACCGACTATGAGCCGGGTTTTGCCAAATGGGGCAAGCAGTTGGAATTGGCAGAGGCCAAAGGCGCGCGCTGGGCCCTGCTCCTAGGTCGCGAAGCGAAGGATGGAAAAGTGGGTTTCAAGGAAATTTCCACCCGGCGCCAGGGGGAGGCGCGTTGGATCCGTCAAAAAGACGGATCGATTTGCCTTGAGCCCAGCCCGGGGGATTGGGCGAAGGTATTGTCCTGATGAAGCGAACACACAGTTGTGGAGCCCTGCGGATTGCGCAAGCGGGCCAAGAGGTTCAATTGGCCGGTTGGGTTTCCGGACGAAGGGATCACGGAGGCGTGATCTTTATCGATCTCCGGGACCGGGAAGGGGTGACCCAGATCGTTTTTAATCCGGCCTTGGCCCCGGAGGTTTCGGCTTCGGCCCATGCCCTGCGCTCGGAGTTTGTCGTTCACATCACGGGTAAGGTTTCCCCCCGACCCGAGGGAACTAAAAACACCGCTCTGGCCACGGGGGAAATTGAAATCCTGGCCTCCGGCTTGCAGGTTCTCAATCCCAGTGAAACCCCGCCTTTTCCTTTGGATGAGGAGGGGGTGAATGAGGATTTGCGGTTGCGGTATCGCTATCTGGATCTGCGCCGGCCGGCGATGGCCGAGGCTTTGCGTGCCCGGCATCAGGCGGCCATGGCTGTTCGCCGGTACATGGATGAAAAAGGATTCTATGAAATTGAGACGCCGGTCTTGTTCAAGAGCACGCCGGAGGGGGCCAGGGAATACCTCGTTCCTTCCCGCCTGAATCCGGGCAAGTTTTACGCCCTGCCCCAGTCCCCGCAGCAGTTTAAGCAACTATTGATGGTCGGTGGGGCGGAAAAATATTTCCAGATCGCTCGCTGTTTCCGGGATGAGGATCTGCGAGCGGACCGGCAGCCTGAATTCACCCAAATCGACATCGAAATGTCCTTTATCCAACGGGAGGATATCTATTCCCTGATCGAAGGTTTGGTGCAGAGGGTCTGGCGGGAAGTGAAGGGAATTGAGCTTGCCCTCCCTTTTCCGCGGGTGACCTACCGCGAGGCCATGGAAACCTATGGGACGGACAAACCAGACCGACGGTATGACCTAAAGTTAGTCGATCTGACTGATGTTTTCCGCACTTCCGCCTTCAAGGTGTTCCAGTCTGCGGTGGCCAGCGGCGGGGTGGTGAAAGCTTTTAACGCGAAGGGATTGGCAGTCATCACCACGGGCCAGATCGAGGATCTGACCAATTTGGCCAAATCCCATGGGGCCAAAGGACTGGCTTGGATCAAGGTGGAGAACGGGGAGTGGAAGTCTCCGATTGTGAAATTCTTTAACGACGCGGAGAAGAAAGCCCTGACGGACAAACTCAAGGTGGAAGAGGGGGATTTGATCCTTTTCGGAGCGGATCAATGGGTGGCGGCCTGTGAGGTCCTAGGGTTGGTTCGAATCCGCTGCGCCGAATATCTAGAGAAGCTCGGAAAACTGAAAAAAGATGCTTCGAAGCTGGATTTTCATTGGGTGGTGGATTTCCCGTTACTGAGGAAGGATCCCGAGCATCCCAATATGGTGGCGAGTCATCATCCTTTTACTGCTCCCGTGGAGGAAGACCTTCCTCTCCTGGAGAGCCAGCCTGAGAGGGTTCGCGGGCAGCATTACGATCTAGTTTTGAACGGTGTCGAGCTAGGTGGGGGAAGTATCCGGATTCATCAGGGGAAGGTGCAGGACAAAATCTTCCGGGAAATTCTCAAGCTACCCGGCGACATTGTGCAGAGCCGTTTTGGGTACATGGTGGAGGCGCTCCAGTTTGGCGCTCCTCCCCACGGGGGGATCGCCCTTGGTTTTGACCGCTTGATGGCGCTTTTGTTGGGGCATGAGAGCATCCGGGATGTCATTGCGTTCCCGAAAAACGCTCGCGGGCAGGATGTGATGAGCGGAGCGCCGGCTGAGGCTACTGCCCGGCAATTGAAAGAGATTCATATCAAGTCCGAAACGATTCCAGGGGCCTGAAAATCAACCCCTTGCGGAATCAGGACTGCCCGCTATTTTCAAAGATATGAGTCAAGGAACCCCAAAATTGAAGATTATTGCCTACCTGAAACCCCATTGCGGCTGGAGTCGGGGAGTGCGTGCGGTGATGGCCAAATACAATTTGGATTTCGAGGATCGCGATATATGGAACGACATCCACCAGAGAGTTGAGATGATCCAGAAGAGCGGTCAGGAGTTGTCCCCGTGTGTGGAAATCAACGGTCATATGTTGGCGGATGTCAGCGGGGACGAAGTCGAGGCCTGGATGTTGGCCCAAGGCCTGGTCCAGCGGAGTCAAACTTCCGTGGGCGTGCCAACCGATCGTGGTTGCTCCGATGAGGAGCATGCGGCCCAGCGGGGAGAAATCCCCGTGCAATTCAAGGGGTAAGGTGGCGATGCACGCCCCGCACGATGAAAAGCAAGCGAGGGCGGTGGAAAAAATCCTCGCTGGGGATGATGCCGATATGGCGGATCTGACCCTGC
>CAZZMY010000115.1:0-3752 GCA_964655385.1 uncultured Akkermansia sp. | reverse complement strand
TTCGATCCATTCCCATCCCCCGTGTTCCCAGTTATCCCCGCCCTCCGCAACCCGTTAATTCTTGCTTCATCATCTTCCTCTCTGCTCCCGCTCTTTCCGCATATCCTATATCCAATATTCTATATCCCATCCTGTCTTCATCTTAATCTAATCCTCCATGCCCGACCTGTCCTCCCACGCCTGGCTTCTTGCCGCCCTCGCTGCCCTCTGCACCGGCCTTTCGAAGTCAGGCTTTGGCCCATTCGGGCTGCTAACCGTGAGCCTGATGGCCGAGGTGCTTCCCGCAAGGGAATCCACCGGTGTGGTTCTGCCCCTGCTCATTGCCGCGGATATTTTGGGAGTGCTCTCCTTTCACGAACACTCCTCCTGGAAACTTCTGCGCGCCCTTCTTCCGGCCACTTTGGTCGGCATCCTGACCGGTTGGTGGATCATGCCCCGGATCCCCGCCGAATTTTTCGGACATACCTTGGGTTGGATCATCCTTGTTTTGATCGGGGTCATTCTTTTGCAAAGGATCCGTCCCCAACTCCTGACATGGATCACCAGCCACCCCCTTCTGGGCTTGGGATGCGGTTGGGCCGCCGGCATCACGACCATGCTCGCCAATGCCGCCGGGCCCATCACCGCCTTCTACTTCCTCTCCCAACGCCAAACCAAAATGGCCATGGTCGGGACGGGCGCCTGGTTCTATCTCGCCATCAATGTCGCCAAACTTCCTTTCAGCTGGCAGCTCGGCCTCCTCAACGGCAAGTCACTCTTGCTGGATAGCCTGCTTTTGCCGGGGGTCTTCCTTGGATTTTGGATCGGGCGGACCCTCTTGCGCCGGATTTCCCAAAACCTCTTTGAATGGATGCTGATTTTGATGGCCGCCTGTGCGGCCTTGAGGATGATTCTCCAATGATCCGTATCTTGGGCTGGGTTTCATCGTGTGCCCTGGTCACCATCCTGTTGGCCTCCTGTGCTTCGGTCAGCGTAAAGGATGCTCGCGAGGTTTCGGCTACTCCCATCAAGATGCCGGAGAAGATCTATGTGCAGAAATTTTCTATGGACGGAGCCAAGGTCGAGATCGACATGCAGGGAAAAGAGCTTGAGGAATATAAACAGGCAGTGGTCGACATGCTGCACACTCGTCTTGTCGACCGACTTCCAGAGATCGCTCCGGTGGAGGAGTACAAAGGCGGCGCCCTCCCCAACGAAGGGTGGTTGATTCAGGGTAAATTCACTTGGGTTAACCACGGCACCAAGGCGGCGAGGGTTTTGGTGGGATTCGGCTTGGGGGCCACCAAAATGGAGACTGACGTCGAGGTCACCGAACTGGATGGCGGAGCACCCCGAAAATTCCTTACCCTCAAAACCACGGGGGGATCCAACGCCGAGCCGGGCCTTGCGGGCTCCCTGGTGACTCCTGGAACCGGGGTCTCTGAAGCCGTGGCTGGCTCAGCGGCTGGGGCGGCTATTAGTTTCCCTGAGGATGCCCTCCGTACCGCCCGAGAAATCCGCAACTATCTGGTCGATTATATCGAGGATCATAACCTCGCCCCCAACCGTCAGTTTATCGAGGCCAATCAGGACGAGGATGATGACGAAGAGAAAGGGACTTCTGCAACCTCAGAAATGCCCAGATAAAACGCGCACTTATGGGGCAGGCTCGGCTCCCGTAAACATCATCATTTCCATCGTCTGTCTTCCGAATTTGCTCAGCCTCATTCCACCTTTGCCGTCCGCCTCCACCAAACCCCGGCAATAGTACTTCCCCTCATTGGGTCGGCCAGGGTTGGCCATCAGCTGCGCTTCCGTCACCGGAATCGCCGAGGCGGCGACTTTCAGCGGCAGCCCCCATGGAGTCATCTCCACCTCCCACGCCACGGGCCCGGTGCAGTTTTCCTGCACCTGCACCCAGTCAGTCCACTGAACCCGAGACTTGGGCGCTGGAACGTTAACCACAAGTCCCCCGGGCTGCGCAGCCAAAGCCTCGAGACAAGTCATCGGTTTTCCCTCATGCGCCGCCAGCAACAACGGTGCTGGATCAATCCCCATCAAATTCAGCCCGTTCCATTCTCCATGCCGGTTGGGCTCCCAAAGCCGGCCCGGCTTGGCCACTCGAACCCATTCGTCGAATTTCGGGTTGATCTGAAAGGCAATTTCGAAATGGAGATGCGCCCGATCGCGGCTCAACCCGGGACCCGTCCAGCCCATCACTCCCAACGGGTCCCCTGCCCTCACCTTTTGTCCAACCTGCACCCCGATGGATGCCAAGTGACCATAAATCGAATAAACGGGCTGCTCTCCCCACAGGTGCCTCACAATCACCTGCTTGCCGTAGTCAGAGATTTTTTCATCGAGGTTCACCCGCACCACCTCTCCCTCGGCCGAGGCTCTAACCACATCGGTCGGCTCCCCTTTTTCATCCCGATGCAAAGCCCGGATATCGATCCCCTTGTGGAAGTGCTCGAAAATCCTGGCCGGCTCAGGTTCCGAGGTGCGCACAAACCCAAACATTCCCGATACCGGCCGCCGGCTGATCGTCGGTTGATAAAATCTGTTTTTCTGCCCCTGAAACAGCCCGTCATTCACCGTTGGCAACTGCCACGCCATCCGGTTTGTGGCTGAAACTTCTGTAGAGCCCCGCTCTGTCGGGGCCGCAAAGGACGCGGCGGGGCGCGTCCCTACATAGTTCATGCCCGCAGGAGCTTGAGCGAAGGAGATCCCCGGGTTCGAGGACACGACGCAGAGCAAAAGAGTCGATAGAATCGGCAGGGAAGATCCTCTGGATCGTCCGAACGAATTTTGTGACGCTCCAAGGATCGGCTTTCTATCGGGCGATCGGGGACGATCGCCCCTACCTAAGCCCCCATTCACAGAGATCAATCTCCTCTTAATCTTCAACTTAATCTTAATCTAAAATCTTACCGCGCCTTCAACACCACCGCCCCGCTGCGCAACGCCACAAAGTTTCCCTGCCGGGTTGCCCCCAGAACCGTCACCTTCACATCCTCTCCCCCCTTGAGCTGACGGACAGACCTCGGCAACTCCTCCAAGCTGCGACAGGGTACGGAGCCCAATCCAACAATCAGCATCCCTTTCTGGATGCCGGCTGCCTCGGCCGGACTTCCTTTGTCGATCCCCACCACCAACAATCCCTGACGCCCGGCGTAACCCGACTGCACCGAATCTTGCGGCGTCAGATCCTGCAAGCTCAGCCCGAATTTCTCTTTCAAGACCAACGCGGCGGAACGTTCCGGGGGTGGAGCCTTCTTTCCCTCCACGATGGCGATGGCATCCTCCACAAACCTCTTCACCCGTTCGGCCGGAATGGCAAAGCCGATGCTTTCCACCGGCAGGTTCTGGGCCACGGACATCTTGGCCGAACTCAATCCCACCAAATCCCCCTCCGAATCCACCAACGGCCCCCCGCTGTTGCCCGGATTGATCGCCGCATCCGTCTGCAACAGTCCGTCCATGGTCAAATCTCCGATCGTCAGGGTTCGATCTTTTGCACTTAGGATTCCGGCGCTGACGCTGCTTTCATAACCCACCGGGTTTCCCAAAACCAAAACCGTCTGCCCGAGCAAGTTGGGAGAGAGTTTGTCCAGGCCCAAAAAAGGCAAAGGCTCGGAAGAGTCGATTTTGATCAACGCCAAATCCTGCAGATCGTCGTCACGCAGAAGCTTCGCCTCGTAATCCTTACCGTTGGCCAACGTCACCCGGATCTTCAACTTGTCCGCCCGACTCGCCACATGCTGGTTGGTCAC
>CAZZMY010000114.1:0-3785 GCA_964655385.1 uncultured Akkermansia sp. | reverse complement strand
GATAGCCCCAGCAGCTTGGCGGAGAAAAAGTAGGCGGCGATTCCCAAAACAACCAAGGCAAGGGTGCCGGTGATGCGCACGATCACTGCACCCCCCAACGGGTGGATGAAGAATCTGCCTGCCAGCAGAATTCCGATGAGAACCAGGCAGCAGATCAGAATCTTGCCGATGGCCTGGAGGAAATGGGGAACCCGAAAACTTCCCACCAACCGGTGGGAGTACCAGGCCAACTGCAGAATATTGAGGGTGGCGACGGAGGCTGTGGCGAGCGTTAGGCCGAGAACTCCGAGATGATAAACCCTGATGAGGAGGTAGTTCAGGGTCATGTTGATCACGATGCCGGTTAGGCTGATGCGAAGTGGAATGCCCGGCCGGTTGATGGTCGAAAAGGCGGGAGCCACCACCTTGATGGCGGCGTAGGAGACCAGCCCGACGGCATATCCTCGTAGCGCCAAGGCCGTCGTGGTGGTGCTGTCCGCGGTAAATCGACCGTACTGATAGATCGAGGCGATCACCGGCTCGGCGAGGATGAAAAGTCCGATGGCGGCCGGCAGGGTGAGAAAGAGCGTTTGTCGGATCCCCACTAATAGACGGTCCCTTAAAGCGGTGGTTTCATTGAGGGCGGCGTGCCGGGCCAGATGCGGCAGGGTCACCGTGGCCACCGCCACGCCAAAAAGACCGATGGGAAGCTGGATGAGGCGGAAGGCGTTGTTGAGGCAGGTGACCGATCCGTTTTCCAGGTAAGAGGCAAAATAGCCATTGATCAGGACGTTGACCTGAACAGCGGCGGCCCCGATGGAGGCGGGGCCGAGCAGTCGCAGCACCTGTTTTAGACCCGGATCGTTCCAGACGATGAGCCAGCGGGGTTGATACCCCAAGGAGAGGGCCCGGGGGACCATGACCAGCCATTGGGCCAGTCCCCCAATGAGGACACCGATGGCGAAGCCGTAGACCGAGCGGTGGCCGAAGTGGGGATCCAACCACCAGGCGAGGAGAAGACCGATACCGATGGAAACGAAGTTGAAGACGGCGGAGGCAAAAGCGGGAAGACCAAAGTGGTGCAGGCTATTGAGCAGGCCCATGTAGACGGCCGCCAAAGAAAGAAAGAGGATAAAGGGAAAGAGAATGCGGGTGAGTTCGACCGTGAGTTCCAGTTTTCCCGGAACGGAGGCGAAACCGGGATTAAAAAGACGAACCAGAGGATCGGCCTGGAGAATGCCCACCCCCACGATGGCGGCGAGAACGATGAAGAGGAGGGTGTTGACGTTGCTGGCCAAGCGGAAGGCGGACTCTTTGCCCTCCTTGGCCAGTTTTTGGGAAAAGGTGGTCACAAAGGCCGTGGAGAGGGCCCCCTCGGCGAAAAGATCGCGCAGAAGGTTGGGGATACGGAAGGCGGCAATGAGGGCATCCAGTTCCCGTCCCGCCCCGAGGAACGTATTGAGCAGAATCTCACGGACCAAACCGAGAACACGGGAGGCCCCGATGGCCAACATCACCCGGGAGGTGCCTTTGGTGCTCATGGTTGGCTCAACTTATGGCGGCAGGCGGTGAGAACCTCCTCCGGGGTGAGCCGAGTCATGCAACGGCGGTCCAAGGGGCAGGTTTTGAGAAAGCAGGGGCTACAGGAGACCTTGTGTCTGGCCACCGATACGGTGGCTCCCAGCGGACCAGTCCACGCCGGTTCGGTCGAGCCGAAGATGGCCACCGCTGGCTTGCGCAGATAGGCGGCCAGGTGCATGGGTCCGCTGTCGTGACAAAGCACCAGCCGGGCATGGGCCAACCACTCGGCTAATTCCAAAGTGGTGGTTTTGCCGGCCAGATTGGTGATGGGAGAGCCCATGGCTTCCGCTACGGCCTGACACTCTTTTTGATCATTGGATCCTCCTAGTAGGATGGGCTCCAAAGAATGGGATTGTTGGAGGTCGCTGATGACCGAGGCAAAAGAGGCGGGATCCCACCGCTTGGCCGGTCCGTAGGCGGCTCCCGGAAGCACGGCGAGATAAGGACGATCGGAGGCACTCTGGGGTCTGGCGAGTGGGGGTGGGGAGGGAAGGGTGGCTTGGCCCTTCGGTAATCCCAGGTCCTCCAAGAGGCCGAGGTATTGATCGGCCACATGAACGTAACCAAAGGGGGAGGTACGTCGGACCCTGTGCTCCGTGAGAAGGTAGTTGCGGAGTCCGCGCTCGAAACCGGCACGATAAGGAACAGGGAGAATTTCCAAGGCGACCCGGACGGAATTCGGCAAGGCCACGGCGGCGGAGACCTTTCGTTTGCGAAGGAGAGGATGAAGAGCCAAAGGAAAAGCCGGGGCGGGGACATACTCGATTCCCGGAAGAAGAATTGGGGCGAGAGCCGTGAAAGAGGGCGGCCCGACGACGAGCAGGGAAGCCTTGTTTCCCAACCAAGATTGATAGTGGAGGACGCTGGGGACGGAGAGAACGAAGTCACCCAACCAGTTGGGCAGACGCAGAAGGTGGGACTGGTCGGAGGAGGTGGGGGCAGGAATCACAAGGTGACTTCCGGCTGATCTTAGCCGGCAGCCGATTCCTTGTTAGCGCAAAATTCCAGGTGCTGCCCGCCGGTTTTGACCCCAGGCGGATTCGTTTTCGCCCTCAGAAGAGGGACGGTCTTCCCCATAGCCCACGGTGCTGATGTTGGATCCGTTGGCTCCCAGTCCAATGAGGTACTGACGGACGGCATTGGCCCGTTTTTCGCTGAGGGCCAAGTTGTACTGGGGGGTTCCACGAGAGTCGGTGTGTCCGGCAATGACGATCTTGGTGTTGGAGTTGTTGCTGAGGTAGTTGGCCAGCTTATCCAATTTGGGCCTTTCTTTGGCCTCGATGGTGAAGCTGTCATACGAGAAGAAGACAGTCTCGCTCTTGAGGGTGTCGTAGTCGGCGGTATCAGGATTGCCCGACCGCTCGGGGAGCGGGGTATCGTTGATGGAGTCGGAACTATCGCCAAAGGCTGCTCCATCGCCTTTTTTGGCGTCGTTGGAGCAACCTGTAAGGATGGCCAGTAGGGATACTAGGAATAGGGGTAGATATTTCATATTTTCAGCGGCTGGTGTTGGGTTCGGTGTTTCTACTCAAGTTATTGGGTATCTTGATAGCTTCCCCAGTCATGGAGTCAAGCAGAACGAGGGCTCCATTCTGGGAACAGACCATATGGCGGGAATTCCTTGTCCATGAGGGACTTTCGAGGCCAGAGCCCCGACTGACGATACGGGCTTTTTTTGTTTCCAGATCGTAGACCCCAATTTGACCTCCGCCTGAAGTGATGCTGTAAGCGATTTTTTTGCCATCGGGAGACCAGTCTGGTTCGGTGGTGTAGGAGGATTCCGTGTTGAGTTTTTCAGGTTCCCCACCGGTCGCGGCGATGATGTAGAGGCCTGGACTGCCGCGCTCATCCGAGACGTAGACGATTTTCGTGCCATCCGGGGACCAGGAGGGGGAGCAGTCGGTTCCACGGGTTTGGGTGAGCCGGGTGGGAGTGCCTCCGCTGGCGGCCAAGGTGCAGATCTCCGGATTGCCGAACTTGGAAAGGCTGAGGGCAAGGGTGGAGCCATCCGGAGAAAACGAAGCTCCAGTATTTTGGCCGGGAAAGTTGGCCACACAGGTGCGTTTTTTGGTGTTGAGGTCGATGACGTAGGTGTCGCGATAGCCGCTCTTGTCCGAGCTGTAGGCAATCTTGGATCCATCAGGCGAGAATTTCGGGCCGTAGCCGAGCGCCCCATCCTGGGTGAGCTGGCGGGCGTTGGCTCCGTCGATATCCGAGATGTAGAT
>CAZZMY010000113.1:0-3805 GCA_964655385.1 uncultured Akkermansia sp. | reverse complement strand
GGGCCTGTGGCGAAACTGGCAGACGCGACAGACTTAGGATCTGTTGGGGCAACCCGTGGAGGTTCAAGTCCTCTCAGGCCCACGTCGACAGAAAGACTCAGGATTGATCGACCCGGCTTCTTACGGGCTTTGGACTAGGAGATCCTTGTTTGGCTCAAGATCTTGTCATAGGCACCACGAACCATGGCCTTGATACGACCCGCCGTCTCCAACCACTTTTCCCCATTTGCCTCACCACATTTTTTAGCCAGCCAATCCAGATCCTCCCCCTTTTGGGGCAACAAATCCCCACCCCTTCCCTCATCCATCCGCACCCACCACTCCGCCGCCGACCAAAACTTGAATCCCTCCTCAAGACTGGAGGCCTCATGGGGTAGTTTTTTTGCCATTCTCCGGAGAACCTTTTGTGTGCTGGTCTCCACGAAACCTTCCCGCATCTGCCAAGCCTGGGCGGCAAACTCCACATCGATCAAACCTCCCCGAGCCGTTTTGTAAGCACGCTCCTCCTGACCGCTGGGAACCCGCTCGGTGGCAATCCTCTCCCGCATCTCCTTAACCTCCGCCCAGAACTTCGGAGATTTTCCCGTCCTTAACCAAACCCTCTCCACCGCCGGCCAAAACTGTTCCCCCGGCTCCTTCGCCCCGGCAATCGTTCTCGCCCGGCATAACGCCTGGATCTCCCATCCCTGAGCCTCTTTTCCGTAATAGTCCGCATATCGTTTGACCGGCACAGCCAACGCCCCCTCCGCGTAGGGGCGGAGGCGAAAGTCCACCTTGAATAGAGAACCGCTCGCCCTCTCCTCCGTCAAAAATTGAACAGCTCTCTGCACCGAATCGTCCCCCTCACCCGCGACCAACAGATCCAGATCCGAACCAAAACTTAATCCTCCGCCTCCCGCCTTTCCCATTCCAATCCAAGCCCACTTCGGTTTTCCGGCAAACTGCCATGCCCAACCCAGACAAGCGTCCGCCAAAATGGCTAACTCTCGCTGAAGTCCTTCCACATCCTGCAGGCCAAGCAGACCCCGCAAGGCGATCCGCAACTGCTCCGCCACCACATACCCTCGCGCGCCATCCAAGGCCGCATCAAAATCTTTCGGCAATTTCCAAGCTTTTTGGTGGAAGGATGGCGTTCGCTCCCCATCCAATCCTGCCCGGGTTATTTCTTCAAATAGCTCCGGACGAGCCACCAACTTGGGCCCCAAAAATGCACTACTCTCGAAGAATCTCACCAGTAGCTCCAAGGCCTTCGGACTCATGCATAAGCTCTCATACAACAAGGACCGGGCCCCATAACCGCCGACAAAACCGGCCAATCCCAGCAGAGCCCGATCCGGGCGTACGCATTGGGCTAACTCCCTTGTCAATAGAGGCTGCAACCTTCCAAAGTTTTCGATCGTCCTTACGGTCGCATGCACTTCCCCCTGAGGCGCCAACCCCTGCCACGCACCCTTTGCTGCCACAGGATCTTGCCAATTGATCTCCTCAGGCCAACTGGAGATCGGAACCGATGTGGGCCTCAAACCTCCAAGGATGGACTCATAAACCCCCCGGACTTTGTCCCGCCACTCGCCCACCCTCTCCTCGAGCACGCGGGCCCCACGGTAACCCATCGCTTGGGCGAATGGGGAGAGTTCCTCCTCACTTTCAGGCAAAAGGTGAGTCTGACGGATTTGCTGCATCTGCAGTAAATCTTCGAGCTTTCTCCAAAAGTCATATCCCCCCAACAGGATGTCCGCCTCGGTTCCCTGCAATACCCCCAAGGTTTTCAGATTGCGGATTGCGCGACGCAGATCTTGGGTCTGCAGGGTCGGATGCCTGGCCCCGTGGAGCAACTGCAGACCCAGCACCGGGAATTCGACCTCCCGTAATCCTCCACGGCCCCTTTTGATTTCCCGATCCTTATCCTTGTCCGCAATCAGTTCATCTTCTGCTCTGGTTTTCTGTTCAAACAGCTCCCCCAAGGAAGAGGGACTAAGACCCTTCGGGAAAATGAAGGGTTGCAGGGATTGTAACAGCTCATAGGCGTTTTCCTGATCCCCTGCGACCCTTCGTCCACGAATCCAGGCGCACCGTTCCCACACCTCCCCATAAGCCGCATAGTAATCCTCCAAGGCCTCTTGTGTGAAAACCAGAGGACCGCGGTCTCCTTCCGGCCGCAACCTCAGATCAATCCGATAAAGCCCCTCCCCTCCCCGGGTATCCATCGCACCGACCAGCGACCTGGCCAATCGGGTGCAGGCCTCCATCTCGTCTGCCTCACCTCGCATAAAAATCAGATCCAGATCGGAAAAGAAGTTCAGGTCCCCCGCCCCCAGCTTGCCCAAGGCAAAAACCGTAAATCCCCCCACACCCGCTTGATCAGCATCCGGTGCCTTTTCCTTAACCAGTTCCAGTTGGGCCTCCAGGACAAACTCCGCCAAGGCAGAAAAGCGGCGCGAAGACTCCTCTTGGGTGGATTCACTGGCATAAGAGACAAAACCAAGACGCACCAGTTCCGCCCGCTGCCATTCACGCAAAGCCAACTGCTTGCGTGTCGGCGAATCCGCCATGGAGACCCGCTCCTTCCACTCAATCCGATACTTGCCGCCTCCTCTTTCCTCCAGCCCTTGTTCCGGTCTTTTGGCCAGCGAGGCGAGAATCTCGTTCGCCGCGACCAACTCCGCTGCCCCTGGGGAAAACGTGAGGAACGACTGCCAGGCGTCGGCAACGTTTTTCCAACGGGGTTGAAGTTTCACCCGCTTGTCTCCGTTCTCTCAGACCAACAGATGAGCCCGGCGAAGAATCGCCCGCTCCCGGGGATCGAGGGGACGCCAACGACCGTGACCGAGCTCATCCAACAACTTCCGGAGCTCTTTTCGAAACTCTGCTTCAGACATGTCGGCCACCAACAAGCCGGCGGCCGCTTCCTCCATTCCCATGCGCACGGGTTTGGCCAATATGGGCGGCTGCGGAATGTCCCCTCTCCAGAAACGCGCCAGCACATAACCAGCAATCAACCCCCCGATGTGTGCGCTGTGTCCAATAAAAGAGAGCGCCGGCACAAACATGAAAATCACGCTTAAAATAATAAAGAAGCCCACCGCCTTTCTTGCGCGGACGGGGAACGGAAACGGAAAAATAAAAAGACGGGCGTCCGGGTAATAAAGGGCAAACGCTGCCACCACCGCCAGCACCGCCCCGCTTGCCCCGACAATCTCCTGCGTATGCGCATGCAAGGCAGCCAAGTTCAGGCCAGATTGCCACCACGCCTGCCCGAGAAAAGCCGCCGCCGCTGACAATCCCCCTAGCAGGTAAAGCAAAGCGAACCTTGGGGACCCGATCCGGCTTTCCACCGGCGCCCCAAAAATAGAAAGGGTCATCATATTAAAAAGAATATGGGTGACCCAGAACCCAACCGGCGGGGCATGAAGCCACATGTAGGTGAACGGCTCCCACCATGCTCCGTCCAGCAGGTTGGCTGGGGAAAGAGCCAGCATCCCCCGAATCCAGGAATCCTGGCCCGGGCGGTTGAGAGTTAACAGGACGTCGAGCACTGCCACCACCACGTTGCCGATAATGATGGTGCGGGTGACGGGGGCGGAGGGCTTCATGGATGGGGGCGGGGAATATGGCGACGCTTTTTGGATCCAATCCGAAAGACATTGCTCCACGTCTTTTTCAGGGCCTGGGTCTTGCTCATGTATCGTTGCTCCAGACCGGCCGCCCCCTTCCGGATTGCCGCCAAGGTTCCCTTCAGCGTGAAATCGTGCATCTCCAGCACCGTGCAGGCCGTGCCGATCGCCTCCACATGGTGGGCGTCACT
>CAZZMY010000112.1:0-3845 GCA_964655385.1 uncultured Akkermansia sp. | reverse complement strand
TGGATTGGGAAGTTGGGTGGAAGCCGCAGCATTTCATGCTGCCGACCTCAAAGAGGGCCATGTCTGGACCTTGGTGACCTACCCATTAGTCCATGATATTCGGGTCGAGGGGGTTTGGTTTGCCTTGGAGATGTTGATGTTCTTCTGGTTCGGGCGGGAAGTGGAGTCGTCGATCGGCAGAAAGCCCTTTGCCATCCTTTACGTGGCTTTAGCGCTGGCGCCAGCCTTGTTGCTTTCGGCCCTGCAACCGTGGCTGGGCTCGGCCGGGCTGGCAGGATCCAGCACACTCAGCTTCGCCGTGTTTCTGGCGTTCTGTGCCCTGCATCCTGGGGCGCAATTTTTCTTCGGCATGCCGGCCCGGTGGGTGGGCTGGGTTTTGCTGGGGGTGTACAGCCTGACGGGATTCGCGGGTCGGGATTGGTCGGGTCTGGTGCAGCTGTGGTCTTCCGCCTTGTTGGCGGTGGGTTGGATTCGTAAGGGAGGGGTGGAATGGCCCAAGATCTCCTTTTCCAGAGGAAAAAAGAAGAGTGGAAAAGCTAAGGGGGTCGTGGCCAAAAAGCCGACCGGTCTTTTTTCCGCCGAGAAAGTGGATGCGATTCTGGAAAAGATTTCCAAAGAGGGAATGGATGCCCTGACGTCGGGAGAAAAAAAGTTGTTGGAGGATGCCCGGGCCAAGCTTTTGCAAAAAGATCGGCAGAACGGTCCCACGCGCTAGTTCGGAGGAATGTTGGTCACTCCCAGCGGGAACGGGTCGGGCAAGGTCGATTGGAACCAATGGACTCCACGGGAGCGAGGGACCCTCTGTTTTGTCATCCGGGATGAAAAAATCTTGCTGATCGAAAAGAAGCGGGGGCTGGGGGCTGGCAAGGTCAACGGGCCGGGGGGACGCATCGAGCCCGGCGAGACGGCCGAGCAGGCGGCGGTGCGGGAGACCCAGGAGGAGGTTGGCATCACGCCCCACCCGATCGAATGGGCGGGGGAGCTGCATTTTCAATTTCGGGACGGATATTCCCTGCACTGCTCGGTGTATCGGGCGGAATCGTGGAAGGGAGAATTATGCGAGACGGATGAGGCCAAGCCCTTCTGGCAGGAGACCCGGGACATTCCTTACGACCGGATGTGGGCCGACGATGAGTATTGGATGCCCAAAATGCTGGCGGGGGAGAGGTTTCGGGGTTGGTTCGAGTTTGATGGGGACCGGATGGAGTGGTCACGGATGGAGAGGGCATGAGTCGGCGCGTTTTAGTTACCGGGGCAGCCGGGTTCATCGGGTATCATCTGTCCGAACGGCTGCTGGGTGAAGGGGATGAGGTCGTCGGGTTGGACAACCTTAACGATTACTACGACCCCAAACTGAAGGAGGCCCGGCTGAAGAGGCTCCAACAGCAAAAGGCCTTCCGTTTTCTGCGAGTGGACTTGGGGGATCGGACGGGGGTGGAAAAGATCTGGAAAGAGATTCGGCCCGAGGTGGTGGTTCATCTGGCCGCCCAGGCGGGAGTGCGATACAGCCTGACCCATCCGCACGCCTATGCGAAGAGCAACCTCGAGGGCATGCTGGATGTGCTGGAAGCCTGTCGGGCGGAGAAGACGGGCCATCTGATTTTTGCCAGTTCCAGCTCCGTGTATGGACTCAACCAGTCGATGCCTTTTTCCGAAAGAGACAATGTGGATCATCCGGTCTCGCTCTACGCGGCGACCAAAAAATCCAACGAGCTCATGGCCCACTGCTACGCTCATCTTTACGGGATCCCGTGCACCGGGCTGCGTTTCTTTACCGTCTATGGGCCGTGGGGACGGCCGGACATGGCGTACTATCAATTCACCCAAAAGATTCTGGAGGGGAAGGAGATCGAGTTGTACGGGGACGGCAAGATGCAGCGGGATTTCACCTACGTGGACGACATTGTGGAGGGTGTGGTGCGGCTGACCCGGCACCCGGCACAACCGAATCCGAGTTGGAGCGGGAAGCACCCGGACCCCGCGACCAGCCTGGCCCCGTACCGAATTTACAACATTGGGAACAACCAACCCGTGGAGTTAGGTCGATTTGTGGCGGCGATTGAGGCGGCCACGGGCAAGAAGGCCAAGATTGTGCGGAAACCGATGCCGCCAGGCGATGTGGTGGCCACGGCCGCCAATGTCGATGATCTGGAGAAAGCGGTGGGCTTCCGTCCTAAGACTTTGATTGAAGAAGGAATGAAGCGTTTTGCGGAGTGGTATCGAAGCTACGAGGCTACTTAGCCGTTGAGTCTTTAGTCATGGAGGTTGCCGTCAGTTGAGGGACATCCTCCATCACTAACAGCTAAAGAACTAACAAGCGAAAGAGCCACCGCTGCACGGTCTTGTGAGCGTGCAGCCGGGGAGGCTGCTATGTCCGGCTTATTTGGCTTTTTTGAGGAGGGGGAGACCGGTGCGTTCGTTTTCCGTCACCTGGTAACCCTCGGGGAGGGCGTCCATGGCTCCGGGGCCGGCTTCCGAGGCAAAGTAGTAAAGGGTCACGGTCTGACCGCCCCGCAGGGTCTGTTGGCGGCTGTGGAGGAAGTAGGTTTTTCCGTTCTTCTTGCTTGCAGTGCTAAATGCCATTTTGTGTATCTCCTTGGTTTAGCCCCTACGGGGCGTTTGTTTTGACACTGGAGGCTGTGATCCCCTTGAAAATCCTTTTCTTGGAGTTCTTCACAGCAGAAAAAGTGTAAGTTAGGGCTTGGGATGAGGAAAAAGGGAGAAATAGTGACGGATTGGCGAGTGGAGGCCAAGGAGGGCGGGGTCTACCTCCCGCAGGTGGACTTTTGGATGGATCCCAAGAGACCCCAGAGAAGGGCTTTGGTGACCCATGCGCATTATGACCATTTGGCGGCCCATGGGGAAATTCTGGCCAGTCCCAGCACGGCAGAGTTGCTCAAGGTTCGGGTTCCCAAAGGGACCAAGATCCGAGTTGTCGATTTCGGAAAAAGCATGGACTTGGGAGGTGGGGCTCGTCTGACCCTGGTTCCGGCCGGTCATATTCTGGGGTCTTCGATGGCCTTGGTGGAACGAGGAGTGGGCGGGGCGAAGAAAAAGAGCCGCCTGCTTTACACCGGGGACTTCAAATTGCGTCCCAGCCTTTCCGCGGAGGCATGCCAGCCGGTTCGGGCGGATGTTCTGGTGATGGAAACAACGTTTGGTCTGCCAAAATACCGCATGCCCTCTTCCGAACAGGTCATCGGTGACATTTTGAAATTTTGCCGTGAGAACTTGGCCCAGGGAAGGGTGCCGGTATTGCTTGGGTATGCCCTCGGCAAAAGTCAGGAAATCATGAGTATTTTGGCGAGGGAGAATTGGCCGCTGCTTTTGCATCCGTCGATTCAAACCATGGCGGGGATTTACCGGAGCATGGGAGTGGCGTTGCCCGAGGGTCGGACCCTCAACGCGACCACGGGAAAAAAAGCGGAGGGGCATGTGGTTTTGTGTCCGCCCCAGGCGGTTCGGTCCGCGGGGCTGCAAAAGATGGAGGCAAAAAGGACGGCCATGCTGAGCGGGTGGGCCTTGGAGCGGGGAGCGATTTACCGGTATGGGTGTGATGCCGCATTTCCTTTGTCGGATCATGCCGATTACGAAGAGTTGTGGGAGATGGTGAGGTTGGTTCAGCCCAAACAGGTGAGGACGCTGCACGGTTTTGCCCGGGAATTTGCCATGGACCTGCAGCAGAAGGGGATCGAGGCGTGGGCACTGACGGGGGCCACGCAGATGGTTTTGCCCATGTAAGAGTGAAGATAAACTTTCTTTCCAGCTTCTAAGTTGCAGCAAGGCGGCCTCATCGAGGCCGCCCCACCAAGGTTGGAATATAAAAAAAGAGGGCGGGGATTGAC
>CAZZMY010000111.1:0-3858 GCA_964655385.1 uncultured Akkermansia sp. | reverse complement strand
AGTCTCGTGCAGACCAAGAAACCAAATAGAACGAAGACGCTACTAAAGATCGTGGCGGCCACGTTTCTGCGGGCATCGGTCATTCCAAAAGCGATGCCGAAAAGGCAAAGAAGGGGGCAGGAGAGCGGGTAGGCCCAGCGATGCCAGTTTTCCGTGGAGTAAGGAGCGCGCAAACGGTTGCTCAAACGGGCATGATCCTTTGACAAACGTGCCACCGTCGGCCATGGAAGCTCATCGGGTGGCAGCAACTTGGCTGCCAAGGTTTCTGGTGGCTCGGAAATCTCTGGTAGGATCAATTCTTCGAGGGTAGGTCCAAGGATCTCCGAGCCACTAGCGTAGTTGGCCCTACGGGCTCCATGAAAGTGCCAGATTCCTCCGCTGTAGGTCGCTACGTTAGCGAAGATCTTTTCCAAGTCCTTCCCTTCCGGCTCCGTTCGAATCAGGATCTCCACATCGCGGATGGTTTTATTTTTTAAGTCAATCTCTCCCAGATACCAGATGGCACCAGTCTTTTTGTCCGCTGTTCGGCTAGAACGATAAACGATCTGACGGAAAACAGCCTCATCCGTGGCCTCCTTTTTAATCTCCCGTTTGGTTTTTTCTCGTCCGACTTGGGCGGTGGGGGAAAGGGAGTAGGATAGAAAATAAAGAACCAGGGCCAGCAGGCTGCTACAGATCAGGAAGGGACGGGCTAATCTCAGGGGACTTATGCCTGAGGCCATAAGAGCCACGGATTCGCGATGTCTCGAAAAGTAGGCCAGCACATAGAGGGTTGCAAAAAGGACAGCCACCGGAAGAATCGACTGAGCCAGACTGGGTAGTTGCACCAGAAAATACTTGGCCAAAAGAGATAAGGGCGGGCTTTTGTCCATTAAACGACCGACCTTATCGAAAACATCAAACATGAGCCAAAGGGCAAATAAAGCGGCAATGATGAAAAACGTGGGAAGCACGACCGACCGCCAAAGATATTTTTCGACGATTTTCATCCGGTGTGCACAATTAAGAAGTCTGGCCCATGAATCTCTCCCATGATCTTTCCGCACTGGAGGAAACCGTCAAGCGGTGTCGTGAACTTTTGCCCAACGTGGAAAAGGCGGGTCGCGATCTGGCGGAGCGTCTGCGAAAAGGGGGAAAAGTCCTGACCTGTGGGAATGGGGGCAGCGCCGCCGATGCCATGCATATTGCCGAGGAATTGACCGGACGCTATCGGGGCAACCGCCAAGCCTTGCCTGCTTTGTGTCTGGCGGCTGATGGGTCCGCCTTGACGTGTATTGCAAACGATTGGTCCTATGAAGACGTTTTTTCCAGACAGGTTGAGGCTTTCGGTAAACCGGAAGATGTTTTGATTGTCTTCAGTACGAGTGGGAAATCCGCGAACATCCTCAAGGCTTTGGAGGTTGCTAAAAGCCGTAAAATGCTGAGGATAGGGGCTTTAGGGAAGGGGGGTGGTCCGGCGGTATCCCTTTGCGACCATGCGATCGTGGTGCCAAGCGAGGATACGTCCCGCATTCAGGAAATTCACGGTTGGCTGATCCATGCCTGGTTGGAATGTGTGGAGGCATTGGCTGTCGGAAAGTCCTAGGCCTACGGACTTTATCCTTGGAAGACCGGATTTTTTTGATAGGTTTTTATGTTCGCTGTTCCTCGCTGGAAAGGCCTTATCGATAAGGGCACTGGAAGAGGGAAGGCGGAAACACAGGAGATAACCTTATGGCGGTGGTGATACGTTTGCGGAAAGAGGGCAAAAAAAATCGGCCTTACTTTCGGGTGGTGGTGACGGACAAGGAAAGTCCGCGCGATGGTCGTTTTCTCGAACTGGTCGGCACCTACGATCCCATGGGGAAGAACGAAGGGATGAAGCTGAAGCTCGACCGCATCGACCATTGGGTCGGTCGTGGCGCCCGTCCCAGCGAGACGGTGGCCAGTTTCATCCGTAAAGCCCGCCGCAAGACCAAGGCCTGACGGTTCAGGTGAGCTCGGGATCCCCATGCGATACTTTCTTGAGCTCGTTCTCGGCCGTTTGGTCACCCATCCTGACGAAGTAGACGTCGAGGAAACGGGGGATGACCGGGGATCCCTCTTTCGCATCCGTGTAAACCCTGAAGATTTGGGCCGGATCATCGGCCGCAACGGACGCACAATTGAAGCGATCCGCTCTCTTCTCAACGCCGCCAGCCGGGATGGCCGCCGCATCTTTGTCGAAGTCGAGGACGGGCATCAGGGAGACATGGCGTGAAAATTGATTTGCTGACCCTTTTTCCTGCCATGGCCCAGGGGGTTCTGGGAGAGAGCATTCTCGGCCGCGCCCAACGGGCCGGATTGGTGGAGATTCGGGTCCATCAGCTTCGCGATTATGCCAAGGACAAGCATCACACAGTGGATGACCGGCCTTTCGGCGGCGGTCCCGGAATGGTGATGAAGGCGGAACCCTTGGTGGACGCCATTGAGCATCTGCGCGGCGAGGGCGAAGACCGGGCTCGGGTTATTTTTCTGACTCCGGAGGGTGCCAAACTAAATCAAGCCATGGTTCGCCGCCTCGTGCAGGACCACAAAAGGCTGCTCCTAGTAAGCGGTCACTACGAAGGGATCGACGAAAGGGTCCGCCAAGGATGGATCGATGAGGAAATCTCCGTGGGCGACTATATTTTAAGCAACGGCACGTTGCCGGCCCTGACCATGATTGACGCCATCGTGCGGCTGATTCCCGGGGTGCTGGGAAACCAGGACTCGGCCGGATCGGATTCCTTTGAGGGAGAAGGCCTTTTGGAGGGGCCCCAGTACACCCGGCCCGAGGTCTTTCGGGGGATGAAAGTCCCAGAGGTGCTGCTTTCCGGGCACCATGCGGAGATCGAGGCGTGGAGGAGGGAGCAGGCCTTGGTCAGGACGAGGGCCCGACGCGAGGATTTACTTGGAGGAAAGAAACAGGCAGAACAGAGGGTTTCCAAGGAGGAATCAGCATGAGCTCAAAGGTCATCGAAGCAATCGAGAAGGAACAATTTAAGGAAGGCCGCGCAGGCTTTCGGGTTGGAGACAAGGTGAAGGTTTTCACCCGGGTGAAAGAAGGCGACAAGGAGCGGACCCAGCTTTTTACCGGCACCGTCATTGCCCGCAAGGGGCGCGGTCTCAATGAGCAGTTCACTGTCCGCCGGATCAGCTACGGCGAAGGCGTGGAGAGGATTTTCCCCGTGCACTCTCCTCGGATCGAGAAGATCGAGGTGGAGTCCAAAGGGAATCCCCGCCGTGCGAAGCTTTTCTACCTGCGTGGGCGTTCAGACATGGCAGTCAAGGAAGTCGTCGAGACCAAGCGGAGTTAAGGATTCCTCCAGACTGGAAAGAGGAGCATGCCCGATCCGGCGGCCGACCGGTGGCGGGAGTTGATGAGGTGGGGCGCGGCCCCTTGGCTGGGCCGGTAGTAGCGGCAGCTTATGTATTTCACCGCGCTGATACCGTGGTGCCAGGGTTGGATGATAGTAAAAAACTAAACCCCAAAAAAAGGGAGGCCCTGCATGCGGTTCTGACCTCGGGGGAGCATGGTCGCTGGGCTGTGGCCGAAGCCTCCGTGGAGGAGATCGAAAAACACAACATTCTAGTCGCTAGCCAAATGGCGATGAGAAGGGCGTTGGAGGCCTTGGGGGATTTCTCCGGGGTGGTATTGGTGGATGGGCCCCCGGCCAAACATCTGGGCAGGGATCACATCGGGGTGGTCAAAGGGGATGGTCTTTGCCCCTCCATTGCGGCTGCTTCGGTGGTGGCAAAAGTCACGCGGGACCGCACCCTTTTCCGTTTTTCCCAGTTATATCCCCAGTATGGATTTGCCACGAATCAGGGATATGGCACGGCGGCTCATCTCCGGGC
>CAZZMY010000110.1:0-3893 GCA_964655385.1 uncultured Akkermansia sp. | reverse complement strand
CGGGGCGTCCCCTTCTCGCCCTTGATCTGGGGTAGAAAACTATGTCCGTCGATGACCACATTTTCCGGTAGCTTGGCTCCCGCGACGGCGGCGAAAGTTGGCACATAGTCCGAAAAATCGATCATATCCGCACAGACTATTCCGGCCGGGGTGGTCCCGGGCCAATTGACAATCATCGGCACCAAGCTTCCTCCCTCCATCATCGATCCCTTGGAACCATAGATCTTTTTGCCCCCGATCGTGGAAATGGCCGCCCCGCCCTTTGCCGTTCCGTTGTCTCCGACATACACAATCAGGGTCTTCTCCCTCAATTTGAGTTTCTCCAGCTCGGCAATCAACTGCCCGATCAGCTTATCATGGTAGACGATGTTATCTGCGTAGAGTTCTGTGGCACTGGCTCCCTCCTTGCTGTCTGGCGTCGGGAGGATGTCGCCGTGGATATGCGACATCGAGTAATAGAGATAAAAGGGCTTATCCTGATTGCGGGTGATGAAATCCACCACCTGCTTGTGCAGTAAATCAGGCATATACTCTTTGTCCTGCAAGGCCACCTGCGTTCCATTGAGGGTGTACTCCTTCCCCTTGGGTTGGGTGTTCCAATAGATGCCGCTTCCCTTAAAAGTCAGATACTCGTCAAAGCCGAAGTCCGAGGGCATGAGGGGCAATTGCCCCCACTTTCCGAACGAGGCGGAGACATACCCGGCCTCTTTGAGAATCTTGGGCATCATCGTCTCTTGTTGGGGAGTAAACTCCCCGGTTTTGTCCTGATTCACCGCCCCCGTGCGGAAGGCATACCTTCCCGTCAGGATCAGTGCCCGCGAGGGACCACAAAGCGGGGCGGCGTAGGTATGGGTGAATTTCATCCCCCCGGTGGCCAAGGCATCCAGATTGGGTGTCTGGTACTGATCGGAACCAAAGCAGTGCAGAATATCATGCCCCAAATCATCTGAGAGAATGAAGATGATGTTCGGTTTGCCGGAAGTCGCGGGCTTGGGTGCCGTCTTCTCCTCGGCCCAACCCATCCCTCCCAAAGCCAGAAGCAAGAATACGGAAAGATAGTTTCTCATCGGTGGGTTTCCTGATTTACTCGCCGTCAGACTTATCTTTTTTCTTTTTCTTGGGCTTCTTCTCATAGCCCGACTCGGGCGAACCTTCGTCGCTCATTTGCGGCTTAGCCTCGGGAAGCTTGGCTAAAATGGCCCTCAACTGGGCGACCAATTCAGGATTCTCACCTGCGACATTCTTTTTCTCCAAGGGATCGACCTGATAGTCATAGAGTTCGATCGCCGCCTTTTCTGCCGGAGTACCGGGTTCCTTCCACTCCACCAATCGATAGCGGTCATTTCTCAGGGCTCTTCCGATCAACCTGCGTTTGGTGTCCTCGGATTTCTCAGACCTGGGATAGGCATGTAAAACGTAGTCATTCACCTTTTGTTTTGGATCTTTCAGGATCGGGACAAGGCTTTTTCCGTCCAATCCCATCCCGGCAATCCCCGTTTCAGGCATGGCCTGACCGGTCAATTCCATGAGGGTGGGATAAAGATCCACGGTTTCGATCAGGGACGATGTGCGTTGTCCGGGCTGAATTCCCGGTCCACTGATCAAAATGGGTATCCGGGTCGCCTGCTCGTAATTCGTGTGCTTGCACCACATGCCATGGTCGCCCAAATGCCAGCCGTGATCTCCCCACAGGACAACGTAGGTGTTTTCTGACAGCCCCATCTCGCTCAGGGCCGCCATCACTTTCCCAATCTGCGCATCGGTGTAACTCGCAGCTGCATAGTACCCGTGGATCAAGTTCCGGGCGTAGTCATCCGGAATAGGCAACTTATCCACCGGCATTTTCTGATACTGCATGATTTCGCCCGAAGTCGTTGGGGCATAGGCCGGCGCTCCCTCGGGAGGGGTGCGAAACTCTGCCAGCTGGATATCCGCCGGGTTGTATAAATCCCAGTACTTTTTAGGAGCCACAAAAGGAAGATGCGGTTTATGAAAACCCACCATCAGCATGAAGGGTTGATCCGGTTTGGCCTTGAACTGTTTCAATCGCACCACGGCTTCATCCGCAATCTTGCCGTCGGCATAATAATTGTCTTCCACTTCACCCGCCTCGGTCGTGGTCCCCTTTTTCTCACCCATAGGAGGCCGGTTTGCTTCCATGGCATAGGTTTCGCCCTTGGCCTCCCAATGCTTCACCGACCAACTGGGCTCGTCATTCAGGCTCGGATGATAAATTTTCCCCACTCCCTCCACTTCATAACCATTTTTCTGAAAGGTCTGTCCCATCGTGACCGCGTTGGAGTAGGCAGGAATATCGCGGAAATAGGTCTTCAGATCGTACAAACCCATGGTCTGAGGCCGTATTCCAAGCATGAGGGCATTGCGGGAAGGGCCGCAGACCGCCTGATTCACATAAGCCTTTTCAAACAGCATCCCGCGGGCGGCCAACTTGTCGATGTTCGGTGTCTTGGCCATCTTGTCCCCGTAACAGCCCAGCACCGGCTTCAGGTCGTCCACCGCGATGAAAAGAACGTTCGGTTTATTGGTCGCCGAAAACCCCAATCCCCCCAGCCAACACCAGATTCCGATCGAAAGTGCGAATAATTTGTACATCCCAAAGCTTCGCATGCCGGCAGTGGGTTGGAAAGAAAAGTTAACGGGTTAACTCTTTTCATGATTCATACCAACTCAACGGAAGATCCGGTAAATTGGTGGCCGTTCCCTTGACTTTCTCGTGATTTTACCGGCTTTTCACATAAGATAACCCGATGTCGTCGCCTGCTTTACTCATTCCACTTACAACGGAGGAGGGTAAGGATTTTCTGCCCCCGAAGGTTCAGGCCAAACTCGATCCCCTGCCCATTCGCCAGATTCGCCTTTCGCTTCCTCTACCCGACCCCGCCTCCTGGAAAACCCTACTCCAAAAACACCAGCCCGAGGCCCTTCTCTGTGCTTGGGGGTGCCCTGCACTCCCCGAAGACCTGCCCGTCGGCCAACCAGGCCAACTCCGCTATGTGGCCTACCTCGCCGGCAGCGTGAAAAAACTCGTTCCTCGCAAACTGATTGAAAACGGTCTGCTCGTAACCAACTGGGGCAACGCCATCAGCCGCACCATCTCGGAATGCGGCCTCCTCCTCATCCTCACCGCCATGCGCCGAGCGGGCTATTGGAACGTTGCCATGCACCGGGACGGAGCGTGGAAGGACGGAATGAAAACCGTCACCCAAAGTCTCTTCTGCCGAAGCATCGGCCTCCACGGTTTTGGCGCCATCGCCCAGGAAATGATCCCACTCCTCCGCCCCTTCGATGTCTCCATCTCCGCCTTCTCCCCCAGTGTTCCCGATGCCGTCTTCCAGAAATTCGGCGTCACCCGATCCACCTCCCTCGAAGATCTCTTCTCCCAAAACGATATCGTCGTCGAACTTGCCCCCTACACCCCCAAGAACCACCACATCGTCACGGAAAAACTTCTCCGTTCCATCCGACCCGGCGGCGCCTTCATCAACATCGGTCGGGGAGCCGTGGTCGACGAAGCGGCCCTCATTCGGGTCGCCCGCGACCGGTCCGACGACCTCCAGATCGGGCTCGATGTTTACGAAACCGAACCCTTGCCCAAGGATTCCCCCCTGCGCGGCATCCCCAATATCGCCCTCCTTCCCCATATCGCCGGCCCCACCAAGGATCGTCGTCAGGACACCGCCTCCTTTGCCATCGAGAATCTCCAGCGCTTCCTCCAGGGTAAACCCCTCGAATCCCTGATCACCCTCGATGTCTATGATCGCGCCACGTAATCCCTCCCGCTCCTTCCTGACCTGCTTCTCCACCATGGGGTGCACGGAGCTCACTCTCCCGCAGGTCCTGGACCTGGCCGACCAGTTCTCCATCGACTGCCT
>CAZZMY010000109.1:0-3919 GCA_964655385.1 uncultured Akkermansia sp. | reverse complement strand
GCCGCCACCTTTTTGGCGCACGGGTAAGGCTTGATCACGGATGGCTGGGTAGGGCAGCCCCGACCCGTCGGGGCTTCCGGTGGCTAAAACTTCGGGAATGAATGTTTTGGTACGGACGCGTGTCCCACGCGTCCTAGGACGGGCTGAGGACAGCCGTCCGTGCCGTTAGCTCAACGATCTAAACCTAAGCTTGGTAGGGACGGTTACCCCTAACCGTCCATGTTGGGTGTCAACAGATGGGCGTCGGGCATTCTGCATGGACGCCTAAGGGTAGGCGTCCCTACCGTTTCCCTTCCCCCCCGTGAAAACACGTCGGATGACTTCTTCCACCGGCATGGTTTCGATCCGGATATCCTCCAGACCCGGCAGATCCAGCGCCCGACGACTGATCTCCGTGACCCGCCCCTGCGGAACTCTCAAGCGCACCGTGGCCGCATCCCGGGAAACTGGATCCCCCCACTCCTCGCCTCGCAGTTCGGGGGGAGGACCGGCAAACCTCAGCACGATCTCCTTGCGATCGGAGAAGCTCTGCAGGATTCCTTCCCACGAGCCGTCGTGAATGACGCGTCCGTGATCAATAATGATCACCCGCCGGCACAAAGCTTCGATGTCTTGAAGGTAGTGACTGGTCAGGATGGTGGTGATTTTTTCCTCCGCCACCAGATGCCGAAGGAAATCCCGCACCCGGTGCTGCGACACGACGTCCAACCCGAGCGTCGGTTCGTCCAAAAAAAGAATCTTCGGCCGGTGAAGCAGGGCGGCAATCAGCTCCATCTTCATCCTCTCGCCCAGGGAAAGTTCCCGCACCGGCTTGTCGAGGAGGGAGGAGACCTCGAGCACGCCGGCGAGGTGGTCGATGGTCTTTCGCCCGTCCTCAACACCGATACCATAAATCGCCCGGTTCAGCTCAAAGCTCTCTCGGGCCGGCAAATCCCAAAGCAGCTGGTTTTTTTGCCCTAGTAAGAGGGAGATCTGCCGACGGAACTCCGTCGTCCGCTCCCAAGGCACATGACCGAGAACCCGCGCGGATCCGCGGGTGGGATGGAGCAGGCCGGAGAGCATTTTCAATGTGGTGGTTTTGCCGGCTCCGTTCGGGCCGAGAAACCCCACCAGTTCCCCGGGTGCAATCTCGAGATCCACGCCCTCTACCGCCACCAGATCATCATATCGCCGGTGAAACAGTCCCCGGATGGCCCCGCCCAGGCCGGGCTGTTTTTTGGCCACCCGGTAAATCTTTCCCAGACCGCGGGTGACGATGGCCGGTTCGGCGCTCACGTTAGAATGGCGGCCACCTCATCCGCCCGCAGGCGGCCCCGGGCCGTCAGCAGAAAGCGGCCGCCTAGTCGTCGCCCCCAACCTTTTCTTTCCAGCTCCGTCAGGGAATCCTCGTGACCGGAAAGGGTTGTTTCCTCCAGGCCGGCGTTGGTTCTAAGGCCGAGTAGAATCTTTTCGGTGCGCCGCTCTTTTTCCCCGCGTTGCTCTTCCTCCACCCGGTGGGGGTGCGGACCGGCGAGGGCCGACTCGGCGTAGCGGGTGGTGTCCGGGTGGTTTCGCCAGCGGCGGCCGGCAACGGTGGAAACGGCTCCCGGACCAAACCCCAAATAATCCTCCCCGGCCCAAATCGCCTGATGGTGGCGGCACTCATGGCCGGGTCGGGCGAAGTTGGAAATTTCATACGCTGTGAATCCCCGGCTTTCCAGGATCCGGTTGGTCAGCAGAAAGAGAACAGCTTCGTTTTCCGGGTCGGGATGCCACTCCCCCCGCTCGATCATGGCGGCCAACTCCGTTCCACCCTCCGGAGTGATGGCATAGGCGGAAATGTGGTCCGGTTCGAGCGCACAGGCTTCCTCCAGGGTGCTCTGCCATTCCGCCGGGCCCTGATCGGGCAGCCCATAAATCAGATCGAGGTTTACCTCCGGAATCCCCGCCCCCCGGGCCGCTTGCACCGCTGATTGGATGGAAATTCGGCTGTGCCGGCGGCCGAGCCATTTGAGGTCGGCGGGCCGGAATGCCTGAATGCCCAGACTGATCCGGGTCACCCCTGCTTCGGCCAGCAAGGAGGCTTTGGTGATCCCGAAACCGTCCGGATTGGCCTCGACCGTCCACTCCTCGGAATCTCCCCAGGGCGCGATGGAGCAAAGTTCCTGCAAGAGAGTGGGCGAGAGGGCGGTCGGGGTGCCGCCACCAAAAAAGATCCGGCGGGGCTGGAGGTCCATCTCGCGTTGGGCCCATTGCCACTCGGCTTGGAGTCCCCGCAGAAATTCCCGCATCCGGTTTCCGGCCAACCTCTCCTTGGGAAAATCACAGTAGGGGCAAAGGTGGGTGCAGAAGGGAATGTGAACGTAGAGATTTTCGATTCGGGGTTTCAAAATTTCATTCTCCGAAAAGATCGGGCTGTTTCGGCCCCAGCGTGGCGAGGCGGGCCTCGGCCTCACGCGTGAACCGCTTGAATTCCAGCCGGCGAAAAAGCTCCACCTGACGTGCGGGATCAGGCTGGAGGGAGAGCTGCTCGACCGGGAGGGGCAGGGGGATCTTGGTCCGCAACTCCACCATCTTGCGGTTGCGGCGGACAATCTCCGCCGACTCCTTCAGGATGGGGCGGAAACGCTCCGGCTTGATGTGGTCGGTGGCAGCCAGCACGCCCTCCGCCGTCCCGTGTTCCAAAATCCATTTGGCCGCCGTTTTGGGTCCAACCCCGGGAATGCCGGGAAAATTGTCGGAAGCGTCGCCGGTCAAAGCAAGGAGTTCGGGAACCTTGTCCGGAGGCACGCCCCACTTCGCCTCCACCTCCGGCGGACCCAGCAACTCGTAACCTTCGGACTTGGGTTGGTAGATGCGGACCCCGCGGGCGGCCAGGACCATGAGATCCTTGTCATTGGTGGCCACGATGCAGGAGTTCCCGTCCACTGCTGCGGTATAGCTGGCAATCACGTCATCGGCCTCTTCCCCTTCCACCGTAATGGTTTTCCAGCCAAGGGCCTGGGCCACCTCGTAAAGGAGAGGAATCTGTTTCTCCAAAGCCTCGGGAGTTTCCTTGCGGTTGGCTTTATACTCCGGATGGGTCTCCATCCGCTCCTGAGGGACTCCCCCATCGAAAATCACGGCCCCGAGTTTGGGCTGAAGGTCCTGCGCCATGCGCATCAAGGCGGAGGCGAAGCCGAACGCGGCGTTGGTCGGTTCGCCCTTGGAGTTGGTCAGGTTGGCAATGGCGTAAAAGGAGCGGTAGGCGTAGTAGTGGCCATCGACCAGGACCAGACTCATTTGTGGGTGGGCTTGGCTTCGGGGTTCGTGGCGGGAGTGGCCTCCGCGGGGAGAATACGCCACTCCATTCTCGGTCCCTTGACCACCTCGATCCGGAGACGGATCCGCCCCGTCTGGCCTTTGAGGGCTTTTTCTGCCGAACCCAAAAGTCGGTGGGCTCTTTCCTGCGCCGTTTCCCAGGCATCGTTACCCGGTTCCGCCCTTCCGATGAGCTCCAGCGTCGAGGTCGAATCCAGCGCTGCCAGCATGGGAGCCAGGGAACCAAACGTGGCGAAGCCCTCGTTCCCGGCGGGCAGGCCCACTCCGGGGAGGATACGTACAGCGGTTGGGCTTTTTTCCACGGCGGCCCAAGCGGGAAGTTTGGCTTGGGAAATCTTTTCCATCAGGGCGCCGACGACTGGGTTGTCCTTGGGTTTTTCCGGGGAGGAGGCGGGAGCCGCAGTTTTGCTTTTATCCTCCTGGGCCCGGGCGGTGGCGGACTCCAGTTTTTTTCGGGTGTTTTCCAGCTCTGTTTTGCGTTGCAGGTAGGCCGAGCGGATTTGGTCGGTCGAGGCGGACAGCGTTTGCAGGCGATGGAGCACTTGCCGGAGATCCTCGCGGGATTCCGCCAAGTCGGTGGCCCACTGCCTCTCCCGCATGATCCAACCGGAGGCCAGCA
>CAZZMY010000108.1:2201-3948 GCA_964655385.1 uncultured Akkermansia sp. | reverse complement strand
CCGATGGCCGAGGTGATGTGATCGTAACCCGGTGCGATGTCCGTGGTCAGCGGTCCCAACGTATAAAACGGTGCTTCATGACACCATTCTAACTGTTTCTCCATATTTTCCTGGATGAGGTGCATCGGCACATGCCCCGGCCCTTCGTTCATCACCTGTACACCACGTTCCCACGCCCGCTTGGTCAGGTCCCCCTGAGCCTTCAACTCCCCGAACTGCGCCTCATCGTTCGCATCCGCCAAGGAGCCAGGCCGCAGTCCGTCCCCGATGGAAAAGCTGATGTCATAGGCGGCCATGATGTCGCAAATGTCGTCCCAATGCGTCCAAAGGAAGTTCTCCTGGTGATGAGCCAGACACCACTTGGCCATAATCGACCCCCCGCGACTCACGATCCCGGTCATCCGCTTCGCCGTCAGAGGAATAAATCGCAGCAGCACCCCGGCGTGGATGGTGAAGTAGTCGACTCCCTGCTCCGCCTGCTCGATCAAAGTGTCCCGGAACATCTCCCAGGTTAGGTCCTCCGCCTTGCCCCCCACCTTCTCGAGAGCCTGATAAATCGGCACCGTACCGATCGGCACAGGTGAATTTCTCAAAATCCACTCCCGGGTCTGATGGATGTTCTTTCCAGTGGAAAGATCCATCACTGTGTCGGCCCCCCAACGGATCGCCCATCTCAACTTCTCCACCTCCTCCTCGATCGATGAGGCCACCGCACTATTTCCGATGTTGGCATTGATCTTCACCAGGAAATTCCGGCCGATGATCATCGGCTCCAACGCCGGATGATTGATATTCGCCGGGATGATCGCCCGACCTTTCGCCACCTCGTCCCGTACAAACTCCGGCGTGATCTCCTTGGGAATCGCGGCCCCCCATGCCTGCCCCGGATGCTGGAACTTCAGGCTGTCCCGCGGCGCTTGAGCCGACATCTCGACCGACTCCCGAACCGCCTGCAGCTTCATGTTTTCCCGGATGGCGATGAACTCCATTTCCGGAGTAATGATTCCCTTGCGGGCATAGTTCAGCTGCGAGACCGATCCCTTTCTGGCCCGCCGAGGCTGACGATGAACGCCTGGAAACTGCTCCATCACGTGACCGTTCCCGTTTCGATGGCCGTTGTCTTCCGGACGAACCTCGCGCCCCTGGTAAGTCTCGGAGTCTTTCCTCTCCTCGATCCATTTTTCCCGCAGGCCTGGCAACCCCTGTCTGACATCCCCGTGGAAATCGGGATCTCCCCAAGGACCGCTGGTATCGTACACCCGGACCGGTTCGTTGGCCTGCAGTTTGCCATCGGGCAGACGGGTTGGCTGGAGTTCAATTTCGCGGAAGGGAACCTTGAGGTCGGCCCGGGATCCTGGGATGTAGACCCTTTTCATACCTTCGAGGGGGTCGATCTCTTCAATTTTTGCCTGGCCGTTTTTGGTGCTCATCGATGTCTCCTTACCCCTCCGCCAAACCAACCCCGGGAGAAAACCACCAAACTCTTCCCTCCGGCGGCATGATCCGCATCAGGTTTTAGGGTCTCGGGACCTTGGTTCCCGACTCTCAGCCCGGCCGGCCGGACTCCCCGCAAGGAGAACCATAATCCCGCCCCAGTCTCGTTCCAGTCTTTTTCCCGGGCTTACTGGTCTTCCAAAACACCGGTCGGCACATAGCCCCGCCGATGATCCATCGTCTCCACCTCCGCATAATCCCCCATCACCCGCCGGACATTCACGCGATCCCCCCGATGCAGTGTGGAGGTCGC
>CAZZMY010000108.1:0-2101 GCA_964655385.1 uncultured Akkermansia sp. | reverse complement strand
TTGCTCGATGGCCCTGCCTCCCCGGCCCGCAACATGGCGGTCGACGAAGCCCTGCTGCGCCATGTCCAGACGCCGGTTCTGAGAATCTACGGATGGGATGCCGCCTGCGTCTCGATTGGATATTTTCAAAAGAGCACCGTCATCCCCAACGCCCAACCGTTTGTCCGCCGCTATACCGGTGGCGGGTTGGTTGAGCACGGCCGAGACCTGACTTACACCCTTGTTTTACCCTCCGACCACCACCTGACCACCGTCGGAACCCTTCCCTCCTACCGCTCCATTCATCAGGCGGTGGCCCAAGCTCTCGAAGATTGCGGGATAAAATGCCACCTAGCCACCTCTCAACCCAAAGAGGACGATCCCTCCTGCTTTCTCAAGCCGGTTCCCGCCGATGTGCTCGATTCCCACGACCTCAAACTGGCCGGAGCCGCCCAACGCCGGACGAAACAGGGTTGCCTCCACCAAGGGAGCATCCTTCTTTCTCAAGGCATTCCTTCGGCCCTGAGAAAAACCCTGCCGGAGCGATTACAGGCCTGCCTGCAAGCAGAACTCCAAAGCTCTAAAATCTCCCATGAAGAGGAGAAAACCAGCTGGGAGCTTGAATCTTCACGCTACTCGCTTAGGGAGTGGAATTTCTCCCGCTAGACGATCTCCTCCTGAACATCACTACCAGAGCCATACCCGCCACAAGTAAACCGAAACTAGAGGGCTCCGGAATTGTAGTCAGGGTCACGGAGAACCCGTAACTTCCGGTTGCGTCACCCCCGGTGTTCAGGAGGTCGTAGTACTGGGCTCCACCAACAAAGAGAGAGTAGAACCCTGAACTCAAGCTAAGCGTGCGGACGACCATCCCGTCGGCATTGCCGTCACCAAATATTCCCGATGCCCCTCCGAAATTGGCAACCGACCCGTCCGCACCGTTGCCCACATAGGTAAAGGAAGACAAATCCGCGAAGGTTAATCCATCGTCGCTGCCAATCTTCCAGTCATTGAGAGCACGAAAGCTACCCTGCCAATTCCCCGCACCGTAGGTGGTGTCGTTATAGAGGGTGCTAATCGCGCTGGCATCGTGATCCAAGGCAGCCGGACTCTCGTGGGCCAACCCTTGGTAGACGGAGAACGCCGGACGAAGGAGCGCATTGATGGAAACACTCCCCTTAACAAAGGAAAGCCCCTCCACCCGGATCTGCAGATCCCCGGCTCGCGCCATGGAGAACTTGAAGGCTCTGAGTTTGTGACTGTCCCCCAGATTGCCGTCCGTGCCGCTGACCCAGCCAAAGTCACTGGTCACGGTTTGACTGGATAACACGACCGCCTGGGAACTTGACGGATCCAATGCCCCAAAATCCCGCGCCACATACGAAATGTGGGACTGTCCTGATGAAATTAACCCCAGCCAGCAAAGCAGTAATCCGAAACTATTTTTAATGATATGTTTCATTGGTTTTTCCTTTTTTTGTTATTTGTTGGGGTCGACAAAGCGACCGCCCGTTTGGTTAATCAACACTTTTGCGTTACTCCAACTAATGACTTCCACATGCCCATCGAGAAAGAGGTAGTTGGCCCTCCCCGCATGCCGCTCCACCCCGACCAGCGACTTAAAATCATTCGGAGGGATCTCCTCCCCGTTGAATTCCGCTAAATGAAGGTGGTCGGGCACGCTTTTTGTCCCGTACGTCTTGGAGAGCTCAAAAAAGAACACCGTCCGGCTGGGCCGCTCCACGTTGACCAACCGGGAGAGGTTCAACACCGAGAGATATTCGGCCCCACAAGGAGCCGAGCTCAGGTAGTCGTTCATCACGTACGTGCGGGTCCGTGTCTTAACCTCATCACAGGGACAGCGCGTCACCAACGAATCCCCCACATACGGCTTCAGGGAATTGGTCCACGAATCACTTTGATGATCCGTCTGGGGCAGGCACATGCCGTTGTCCGCGGCGAAAAGCAACATCCCCTTCCCCAATTGGTAAAGGTTGCTGGCGCATTTGATGCGCCCTGCCTCGTCATAACCCGCCTTCAAAGACGGGATGGCGACCGAGACCAAACATCCCAGCACCACCATCACCACTAAAATTTCAACCAAGGTAAAACCTGAATTCTT
>CAZZMY010000107.1:0-4015 GCA_964655385.1 uncultured Akkermansia sp. | reverse complement strand
GGCATCACCTTCCGGAAAAGCACACATCCCCTTTCTTCTCCAAAAAACTCGATATTCCTCTCCAGATGCCGGGTCATCACCCGAACCCGCTCGTCAAAATCCGGCTCCGACATCAACTCACCCGCTTCGAGATACCGGGCTGTGGCCCGAAATATCCATGGGTTGTAAAAAGCACCCCGCCCAATGCTGACACCGGCACATCCGGTCTCTTGGATCATTCTCTTGGCCCCCTCCGGCGTGGTCACATCCCCGTTGCCGATCACGGGGATGTGCCTGACCGCTTGTACCACCGCGGCAATCCCCTTCAAATTAACAAAGCCCGAGAAGCCCTGCTCCCGCGTCCGCCCGTGCACAAAGATCGCGGCCACCCCAGCCTCCTCCAAAGCTTGCGCCAGATCCGGGGCGGTAAGGTTTTTCTCGTCCCAGCCCAGGCGCATCTTGGCCGTAATGGGAATTTTCACCGCCTCCACCATCCCCCTCACCAGTTCCGCCGTCTTGGCCAAGTCCGTCATCATCGCCGATCCGCCCCCTACCTTGCAGACCTTTTTCACCGGACAGCCCATATTGATGTCCACCGCATTTGCTCCCAAGTCCTCGCACTTCTTGGCGGCATCCCTCATCTCGGAAGCCACCGCGCCAAAGAGTTGGATCGCCCATGGCCGATCGTCCGCCGAGGTGGCCACCAACTCCAAAGCCCTTCGGTTGTTTTCCAGCAGGGAGCGGGCATTCACTAAATCCGTGGTCGCCAACCCACACCCACCCAATTCACGAACCACCCGCCGAAAGGGCAAGTTGGTGTAGCCGGCCAAGGGAGACAGAAAGAGGGGTGTCTCCAGCTCCAGGGAACCGATTTTCATTTTCATGACCGCCTGACACTCAGCTCCCACAGCTTCTTGGCATCTCTCTGATTGCGTGCCGCCGCCGAGGGAAGAGCTTGTTTCCGGTAGGCATAATAAGCCCCTTGCTCGGGCTTCTCCTTGCGACTCGCTAACCAAACCGCGGTATCGGCTCCCTGTTCGTTGGTTTTACCAAAAAGTCTCTTAAGCCAAAGAAAAGCCCATCCGGATAGTCCTTGGTTTTCATCTCCCAAAGAGGAATTCACTAACCCCGGATGAAATGCACAAACCCGAATCTTCGATTTCCCAAATCGCCTACCCTGCTCCGCGACATACAGAAGATTGGCCAGCTTACTGAGGCAGTAGGCCCTCCACCCGTTCCAACTTTTTTCCCCATTTAAATTCTCCCATCGGACTCGCCCCCAACGATGCGCTTCGGATGCCGTGCAGATGACTCGCGGGTCGGCCGAACGCAACAGGAGCGGAGCAAGGGCTTGGGTGAGATCAAGGTAGGCCAAGTGGTTCATGGCCCAGGTCCTCTCATGGCCCTCCCCCGTCATTTTCCTTTCGGTGAAATATTCCCCCGCATTGTTCCATAGAATATCCAACCTGGATTCCGACTGTTTTAGTTTTTTCGCCAGGGAGGCCACTTGCCTGCGCGAGGTTAGGTCTGTGACGTAAGTTTTTACCTGCTTGGCTCCAGCATTTCGACAAACACGGGCAACGTCCCGAAGCCTCATGGTGTTTCTGCCCACTAAGATCAAGCTGGCCCCCATGCCAGCCATACGGACTGCCCCAGCCCGACCAATTCCACGGGTGGCGCCGGTAATTACGACGGTCTTTCCCTGCATGGATGGACGTGGAGATGTCACAACCTGTTTATGGTATCTAGTGGAGCAATTTAATGGAACTGACTTAATCGAAGCGAATTTCAGGGCAGAGATACAACCTGTAATGTGCTATGGAGCCATGGGGATTCGAACCCCAGACCTCCTCAATGCCATTGAGGCGCTCTACCAACTGAGCTATGACCCCTTTTTTGCCTAAGTGACTCGCAATGAAAACAATACAAGGCCTGATCCTGTTGGGCAAGAGTCTATGTAACCTTGGAGTCACAAACAACATGTCTAGGACTTTAGATCCAGCCACTCGGTCACAAGATTTACGATGTTTGTCTTACCCCCTTCTCGCTCCCTGTCTGAAAAACCCTCAGCCACCCAAGCGAGCCTAATAAAGAACAGAAATACAGCAGCCCCGTCCAAAATCGAAAGGGCGATAACCAATAAAATCCTCCACCAATGTTCGGAAAAGTAGAAACTCCCGTGAAATCCAAAGCTAAAAAGGATGGTTCCAATAAAAACAATGACGGAACTAAAGAGTCCAAAACGACAAATACCCCGGGGCCAGTTCCTCATGTGATACTCTCCATATAATGAAATTAACCGTAAATATCTCCGAAAAACCACCATCCTTTTGGGGCGCAACCCTTGGCTTGCGGAATCCCCTAGCCATGACCATTCTAGGCCAATGAACCGATCGATCTGTGCCATTCTCTTCGCCTCCCTCGCTTTGATTTCATGCCAACAGGCCCCTCCCGGATCCGACGCCGAGGACGAGCGCAACCCTTTCTTCCGCCAAGCCAGCAAGGATATCGCCGACCTTAATTACCCATCAGCCATCAAGCAATTTGAGAAAGCCGTTGCGGTGAATCCAAATGTGGTGAAAGCCTACTTACAGATTGGGTTGCTCTACGGCGACAAACTGGGAGATCCCGTTAGCGCCATTTACTTCTATCAGAAATATCTGGAATCCCGCCCCAACGCCTCGGAGCGGGAAGAAGTTTTGGCCGCCATGGAAAAGGCCAAAATTGACTTTGCCCTGAGTCTGACCAATACGGGAATTCAGAATGCCGCTGAGATTGCTAAGATCAGCAAAGAAAACGTCGACCTGAAGCAGCAGATTGCCCAACTGCAAGGCACCCTTGCCGCCAAAGAGGCACAGGTATCCCAAGCCGCCGGAGCCGCCGCCCCTCCGAAGGCAACTCCCGTCAATGCCGTTGTTCCAGCGGCACCCGCTGCCGATAAGAAAACCAAAGCTGCTCCGGTAAAAGCACAGGAGACCGTAACCAAGGCCTCCTCCAACGCCGATCTGCCCTCCGTTCCCCCGGCCACTCCACCCGCTGCCCCAGTTGAGGCTAGCGCCAGCACTCCGTCGGGAGGAAAACAGCACACCATCGCCAAGGGCGATACGTTGTGGAAGCTGGCCAAAACCTACTACCCCGCCTCCTTGGACCTGAATGAAGAAATTAAAAAAATCAAAGCGGCCAATCCCGGAATGGATGACCGTAATCTGAAAATCGGCACTGTGATCAATATTCCATGAATCGGATCCGATCTCAACCGACCGACCAACAGGATCTTCCCCTACCCTCCGCGAGTGCCATGGAGGGCATCGGAGCTGAACTGCAGCAGCGACAACAGGAACTGATCCACCTCCAGCGCCAGCAACAGGAACTGGAACAAAGGAAGCGCCAGCTGGAAGAGTTAAACACGCGCCGGATGGAGTTGATCGAAGGTCAAAGGGAAATCCGGGATCGTCTACTCCGTGCCGTGGTCATCCTGGAAAGAGCGGAAGGGCAGGGCCGCAAGGAAGTGGAACAGATGCATGAGACCCGCCAGGTGTTCAGCGAGCAATTGTCCCAAATCAACGACATCAACCCATCTGAATGGGCTGCCACCGACATTGAAGGAGAACTTTCCAAAGCCTTAGCTAAGGTGGATCAGGCACAGGCAATCTATACTCAGTCCCGCGCCAAGTTGGATGCCCTCCGCGGCCGTGATTTAGAGCCAGACACTGGCTCCGACGACGAGCAAGTTGCCAACCGATCCACCCCCTATGCTGATTCATTCCTCGAGAACCTTCAGAGAGGGTTGGCGTTTAACTTGCCTCTGATTCTGGCCATCCTCCTAGGGGTGGCTCTGTTTCGAATTCTCAAATAGTCTCCAGCGTTTCCCGGTATTACGGGGAACTTATTTTCAGTTATTCCCCTGCCTGTAGGAATCATGGTCTTGCCACCAAGGCCCTTCCACCTTGGAATAGTGAATGGCCTTGATTGGTTTTAAGAGAGACCCCATCCAAGAGGAGTTACGCCGCCTGAGTCGGGAATCCTCGCGGCTGGG
>CAZZMY010000106.1:1761-4046 GCA_964655385.1 uncultured Akkermansia sp. | reverse complement strand
CTGAATTGGTGGCAGGAACAGAAAAAGAAAAACCGTTGGCAGGTCGAGATCCTGATCGAAACCCACGACGCCTTCTCCGCCACGCCTCCTTTTCTCCGCCTTTACGAACTCCTCGGTCGAACCCATCCCATTATCTGGGACTCCCATCACACTTGGCGTCTGGCCGGGGAAAAACCCGCGGATACCTGGAAACAGCTCCAGCCCCACACCCGCCACGTCCACATCAAGGACAGCATCCTTAAACCCTCCGCCCGTCACCCCTACACCTACGTCCTACCCGGCACCGGCGAAATGCCCGCCCGCGAGGTGCTCAACCTCCTCCTCAAGGACAACTTCTCGGGAGCCGTTTCCCTCGAATGGGAAAAGATGTGGCACCCCTACCTCACACCGATCCAAGACGCCCTCGCCGCCTGCCAGAAGGAGAAGTGGTGGTAGAAAAAACCGCCCCCTTGGATCACTCCTGGGGGTATTTCGACTGGCTCCGTGTGGCCGAGGAGGGCCTTCGTCCTCTCTCCAAACTCATGCAACCGGGCAAGGCCGACCTGCCCATCCTTGGAAAACCCAGTAGCCACGGCGCCCAGGCCGATCGTCTCGAATCCTTCTCCCGTCCTTGCCTGTGGGCCGCCCACTGGCTCCAAGCCACTCCCACCACCTTTCCCGCCACCGCACCCGAATCCCTTTCCCGCAAAACGATAGCTGACTGGTTCCGCCGAGGCCTCCTGTTGGGCACCGACCCGAACTCCCCGGAATATTGGGGGCCGACCCAGGATCACCACCAGCACACCGTCGAAATGGCCGCCTTGGTGCTGGCACTCGAAATCGCCCGCGAGTTTTTGTGGGATCCACTTTCCCTAATAGAAAAAGAACAGGTCGCCCGCTGGTTCTCCTCAGTCCGTGGAACCAAGCTGCACCCCAACAACCACCTCTTCTTCGGCGTCCTCACCCTCTCCTTTCTCGAAAAGGAGGGCTTCGGCCAAAAAACTGACGCCCCGCAGATCCGGGAATGGCTCGATGCCCTGGAATCCATGGCTCTCGGCCACGGTTGGTTTCGCGACGGATCCAATCAAACGGTCGACTATTACAACGCCTACGCCTTTCACTACTACGGCCTTTGGTGGGTTCGTCTCTTCGGTCAAAACGATCCCAGCCGCACAAAACGCTGGCAGAATTTCACCCGCGAGTTTCTCCCCGACTACGCCCACTTCTTTGCCGCTTCCGGCGAAAACGTTCCCTTCGGTCGCTCCCTCACTTACCGCTTCAACGCCGTTGCCCCCATCGCCTTGGCCGAGCTCTGCGAATGCTCCCCTCTACCGCCAGGCCAATCCCGGCGGATCTGCTCCAAAAATCTCCACTTTTTCTGGAGCCACCCCATCCAACAGTCCCAAGGGCTTCTAAGCCTGGGCTGGATCAACGAGTTCATCCCCATGACCGAGCGCTACTCCTGTGGAGGATCCCCTTATTGGGCCGCCAAGGGCCTTTCCGCGCTTCTTTTACCCCCCTCCGCACCCTTCTGGCAGGAACCGGAGAAGCCCCTCCCATGCGAGGTCTCCGACTTTACCCGCCCCATCCCCAAAGCCGAGCTGGTGGTTCGCGGCACCGCAGGCGAAATCGAGCTTCTCAATGCCGGCACCGCCATCTCCCCATCCAACACCGTCTTTGGACCCTACAAATGGGGCAAACTCTCCTACCACACCGGTGTCGGCTTTGAGGTCCAACTTCCCGACGGCCTTTACCCGATCGACGCCTCACTCACGGCCCAGACGGAGGACGGCACCCTGCACGGCCGACAATCCACTCGCGCCCTTGCCGTAGAGGAAGATCACCTCGCCTTTTCCTACCCTCTTGGGGACGCCGTAGAGATCGAAACGCATCTCTGGTGGAACGGCCCCTGGCAACTCCAGTTTCATCGCTATAAGGTCCGGAATAAATGCCGACTCATCCTTGGAGGCCAAAGCCTTTCCGCCAAAGACGTGGAGGACCTGAAGGAAAAATCCTCTTTTCCAAACCTGTCTTGGAAAAACTCCACCCACCATGTTGTCCTTCAATCCCTGAACGGCTTTGCCAAGGCTGGATCCCGCCGGATCATCTCTGGAAAGCAACCGCGCACCCATATCTACGCCCCCAACAGCATCACCCTCTTTTTGGAGTCAGATTTACTTTCTGGAGAAGGCTGGCTATCTGCACTCCACGCCGTTGCCCCTGTTTCTAATACGCTGGGCCGATGGGAATCGACCGGATTAAAAGCCGGCAGCTGGTCCCTAAAAAATCAAAAGGGCGAGAACTGG
>CAZZMY010000106.1:0-1661 GCA_964655385.1 uncultured Akkermansia sp. | reverse complement strand
CCGCCGCACAACGGGGCCAACTCACGAGCCACCTTGAGATTCTCCGCCGTCTTTTTCTGCGACTTGGCGTCCGACTGCATCGCCATTCGCACCACCACTTCCTTCTCTCCACCCTCAAACCCCACCTTCATCGGCGTCCTTTGCAGATCTTTCGAAGCAGCCGGATTGGCGTACGTCGCCATGGTCTGCAAGAGCGTCCTCATCAGCACATAATCCTTTTTCCACTTCACCGCCGGCACAGGAGTCGACATCTCCACTGGCACGTCCCAGCCCAGCTCCTGCTTCTCCATCTGCGATTTCCAGTCCTGGACCAGATCCCCAAGTTCAAACTCTTCCTCATGCAGATCGTATTTGGAAATGTCCACCACTCCGTGGGGCGGCAACTCCAGCGCCACCACCTTTTCCCACTCCTTTTGTGTCGCCCCCACCCAATCCGGCACCTTGCCCAACCGCAGGGCCAACTGGGCCTCATAAAGGGACTCCGGTGCCACCTTCTCCCCCTGACACTCATTCCCCTCCAAGGCCTCCGCCACCAAGGTCACAGGTTTCCCATGCAGCCCCACAAAGAGCGGCTTCACAAACTTCGCCTCCTTGCCCTTCACATAGTTCCAAAGGTTGATTGGCTGGTCGTCGTCCGAATTGTAGGAAAAGTTCCAAAACACCATCCAACGCATGTGATTGGGGAAGGAGGGAGCCGGCCCTCCGCTCCGGGTCATCGTACCCCCATCCACCCGGTCGATCAGGGTCGCATACGGCCCGTTCCCGTGGGAATCCACCGAGGAATTAGGCGTCATCGTCCAACGCCAGACCACCGTGCCGGCCGATCGATTGCCCGTGGAACAACTGTGTTGGGGGCCCATGGCCTCCTGCGTCAGCCCATTCAGGTTATACGTGCAGTTCGACCTTACCGATGAGTCGTAGTGGCCCCGGTTGCCGGAAAACCGGTTCTGTAACAAGGAACAAAAAGCCGAGTCCTTCATGTACACCCCACTGTTCATGTTGAGGAACGAGCATCGTCGCACCCACCCGTTGGCCACATAGGAGAAAAGAACTGCATCCCAGCCTTCGTCATCCAGGGCCGAACGGTGATGCACGAAGACCTGACGCCATCCGCCTTGAAACGCGATGTCTTCCGCACCCGAGTTCTCGATCATTTCCGTCCGCGCCACCTTGACCCCAAAATCCTCCCCCAGATTCACCAGCACCGGCTCTCTCAACACAAGTTTTCCGTCCCGCACCGCAGCGACTTGGTGGAATTCGCAGATGCTCGATCCCTTTTGGATGATTCGCTCCCAGGTGGGATCGGGTTTCAGCCCCGCCATCAACTCCTCGTCCAACTTGGGTGTACCTGCCTTCAGGGTGACCCAGTCGCCCGGCTTGAAACCGTCTATAGATTTTACCGGCACCTCCAAGGTTCCTCTCCGCACTGCCCCCGTGACCGCCACCCCCTTGTCCGTCTCTGACTTCTCCTCCTTCTTTGGGCCGAAGATAAAGCCGTAAGGAATCGAGTTAAAATCAATGCCCTTCACGGGATAAGGACCCGTCCCGTAGCCCGAGTGCACGAGCCGGATCACGGTCCCTCCCCGCCCACAACCTGCCCCGCGCAACACCACCCCGGAATGGGTGATCCGAATGGGCTCCACCTTCGTGCGGTCGGTCCA
>CAZZMY010000105.1:2952-4061 GCA_964655385.1 uncultured Akkermansia sp. | reverse complement strand
TTCGGTCACCGAGACCTCTTGCACGGGCTTCTGATCCCGCTGGGCCAAGGCCGCGGCCAATCCGGCGGCATGTCCGGCAATCATGTACTGGGGCTCCATCCGGAACGAGGCGTAGGCAATCGTCGAGGCGCTGGCGCAGACCGGAACAATCAGGTTCTGGCACTCGCTTTTCTTGGGAAGAAGGGAGCGGTAGGGAATGTCCCACGGATCCACCGGTTCGCTCAGGTATCCCTCCATGTAAACCTCCTCATCGGCTTTGGGAAAATAGTAAGTCCGCATGGCCACCCATTGGACTTCCCGAATATCGATGTTGTACCCGGCGAGGCCGATGCAGTCGGATTTGCGAAGATCCTTTTTCAGGTCGTTTTGCGTGAGGATATATTCCCCCTTCATGCGGCGCCCCTCCCGGATGTAAAGCTGGTGGGGCCAGCCGCCGGTATCGATAAACTCGTCCTTGCAGAGCCCCCACGGGGCATATTTCTCGCGAATCTTATCGGGAACACAGCGATCATGTTGCAGGAAGTACACCATTCCCTGGGCCCAGCGGAGGTGTTCGTCCCAGATCTGTTTGCGACGCTCCAGTGTGCCGTCCGGATAATCCTGGTTGGCTCCGAGAAGGTTGAGGGAAAAGGGGGCACCACTATTCACGTCTGACTTACCATTCGGCATCCGCTTGATGCCCAGCATGCCGTCGACCTTGTCACCTCCCACCGCGAAGCAGCGGCGGAGGAGTTCGTACTGATCGGGGCTATATCCTGGAGGAGCTTCCACTGGAATCCGGTTCTCCGGAACATCGGTGAGACAAAGCCGGAAGCAGTAGGCCTGGAACTTTCCGTCTCCGGCGCCGGTGGGTGCGAGATCTTTCTCCGCGTTGATGTGGGGCAGGAGTTTGCCGTCCTTCCATGGGGAGATGGAGAAATTGACCTGGTGATGGCTGCGGAGTAGGTCCCGGCGGCCGGCCAGCGATTCCCCGTAGACCTCTTTACCTTCTCGACCGACCGTGTAGGAGACTTTGGCGGCTTTCATAAGATCTCCCTCGTAGGTGGCATCAATGAAAACCCGTGCGGAATATTCCTGGCGGTCGCGGGTCTGGAGAGAAGTGATCCGGC
>CAZZMY010000105.1:0-2852 GCA_964655385.1 uncultured Akkermansia sp. | reverse complement strand
GCCAGTCCAAAGAGCAGTTGCACCACTCCCCAGCCAAGGTTGATATTCTGGCCGAGGGTTTGGCGGATCATTTCGGGGGTGGAAGTCAGGCCGGTGCCGATGAGAATGATCCCATAGAGGGAGAAGATCAGGCCAAGGGGGATCCGGAGATCGAAGTTCATTAGAGAAAGAGGAGGTTGAGGATCACGACGGCCACCATCACAAGGAGGCCGACCAGGATAGGACGCTTGTACCAAGCCTCATCCTCGGCTTTGGGTTTGGGGGTGAGGGAGTAAACGAGACCCTTGAGTTCCTCGTCGGTCTTGGTGCGGCGGGTGAGCAGGGAAATGAGGATGGTGAGGCCAAAACAGGCTGACCAGGCCACGATGGCCATCCAGAAGTTTTGACCCATCTCACTCTGGAAAGAGAACATCGGCTGGAGCCAGCCGCCTTTGATGCCGGGTACGCATTCCTTCGCGAGGGCGAGTCCGTGGAATAGGGCGGCGGAGACTGTCCCTCCGATCAGGCCAAAGAAAGCGCCATGCCCGGTGGTGCGTCTCCAGAACATGCCAAGCAGGAAGGTGGCGAAGAGGGGAGCGTTCACAAAACCGAAGACGAGTTGCAGCATGTCCATGATGTTGTTGAACTGCGAGGCGAGGAAGGCGGCCCCCACACTGACGAGAATGCCGAAGACCGTGGCGAAGCGCCCCATCCAGAGGTAGTGGGAGTCCGTTTTGTTTGGCGCGAAGTAGCTTTGGTAGATGTCATAGGTCCAGACGGTGTTGAAGGCGGTGACATTCCCCGCCATGCCGGACATAAACGAGGCCATGAGGGCAGTGAAACCGATGCCGAGAAGTCCGGTGGGAAGATATTTGGCCAAAAGGGTTGGGATGACCATGTTGTAGTCGGGGGTGCCGTCGGCGGCCGTGGGAAGGAGATGCCCGCCGGACTGCTGGTGCAAAGCGATGGCGATCATGCCGGGGAGGATGACCAAGGCGGGGAAGAGCATCTTGGGCAGGGCGGCAATCAGCGGGGTGCGTCGAGCCGCGGACATGGAGTCGGCCGCCATGGCGCGTTGCACCACCAGAAAGTCGGTGCACCAGTATCCGAAGGAGAGAACGAAACCGAGGCCCATCACCATACCAAACCACCCCACCCCCATGGGATTATCGATGGGGTTGCCAAGATGGGCCCAAGACTGGGACCACGTTCCGGCAGCGTAGCCTTGGGAGGTGGCAACCGGGATGAGTTTTTCCTTCAGGACGGTCCAACCCCCGGCGTCCTGCAGGGCAAGGTAGACAAGGGGGGCAAAGCCCATGACGATCATGAAGAACTGGAGCACCTCGTTGTAGATCGCGGAGGTAAGGCCCCCGAGGAAGATATAGACGAGCACGATCAGGGCGGAGGCGGTGATGCAGGTCCAGTAGTTCCAATGGACCAGGGTCTCGAGAAGTTTGGCCAAGGCATGGAGGGAGATGCCGGAGGAGAAGATGGTCATGACGGCAAAAGAGATGGCGTTGAAGCCACGGGTCTTTTCATCGAAACGAAGCTTGAGGTATTCGGGAACGGAGCGGGCCTTGGAGCCGTAATAAAAAGGCATCATGAAGATGGCCAGGAAGACCATCGCGGGAATGGCGCCGACCCAATAAAAGTGGCTGGTCATGAGCCCGTACTTGGCACCGGAAGCCGCCATGCCGATGACCTCTTGGGCTCCGAGGTTGGCGGAGAGGAAAGCCAGGCCGGTGACCCAGGCGGGAATGGAGCGGCCGGAGAGAAAGAACTCCTGACTGCCGGTCATGGATCGTTTGAGGGCAAAGCCGATCCCAAGCACAAAGGCGAAGTAGATGACCAGAATCCCGTAATCAACCGGACCAAGGTGAATGGAGGAAATGGGATTCATCTCGAAAGGGATTTCAGGGTGCTGGGCTCAGCCAAACTTTGCGGATATCGGGGCCACCCTGCCAACCCTCTTTCTTGGGCAGGAACTCCAAGCGGCACTCCCCTGCGGGAAGGGAGAAACGGGCCAACTCCACCGTCTGCCAGTTGGTGATCGCGCCAGTGGCGGGAGTTTTGACTTCGAACTGCTGGTCCCTGATTTGCAGGGTCAGTTGGGAGGGTTTCCCTGCAGCGACCTCAGCCGTGAGAATCCATTTTTGGGCCGTGGGGGATTTGACCAAGTATTCCATCTTCCAATCTTCGTTGGTCCAACCCGTGAGGCGTGCTTCGGCACCGCTTCCGGTAAGAGTGATGTTGCCGGTATAACTTCCGTGGGTGTCGGCATCGTAAGCGGTGAGGGTGATACGGCCGTCCGGTCCGGGAATCGGGCAGGGCTCTCCCGTGACCTCGAGAGGTTTGGCAAACTCAAGCCTCACCACCGAAACGTCAGGGTCGGGAGCGGAGCCGGGAAGTCGGACGGCAATGCCATCTGGAGTGGAGCGAGCGGTAACGGCGATACCGCTGACCAGCATCTTGCCGGAGGTGGGAAGTTGGTTCAGGCCGGGCATGGCAATCTCGCCATCCGGAGGCCAATCCCAGACTTGGGCATACAGGGTGACACCACCATCGGCTCTGGGCTTTTGCGTCACGCGACCCCAGGAAAGACGGCGGGGAAAGGGGCCTCCCTTGGTGGCATAGATGGCTTCACTATTTTGCTTCATCCATCGGCCCACGGCCTGGAGTCGTTCGACACAGGGTTGAGGAATTCGACCTTGGGAGTCGGGGCCTACGTTGAGGAGGAAGTTCCCGCCCTTGCTCGAGATATCCGAAAGGTAGCGGAGGATTTGCCGGACGCTGACCCAGTGGTCGTCGTTTTTCTTGTATCCCCAGGTGTCGTTCATGGTCATGCAGACCTCGAAGACCTGACCCGGATAGCC
>CAZZMY010000104.1:0-4076 GCA_964655385.1 uncultured Akkermansia sp. | reverse complement strand
TTTTTACCCACCACATACCACTACGGTCAACAGCTTTTTTGCTAATTTACTGACCGCCAATGGGCCCCACTATTTTGGCAGGGACCCAATCAAAAACTAAAAATTCTAATTCGCCTTTGACCTGAATTTTATAGTTTACGCACTTTTCAATCGTTGCTTTTGAATGAATATAAACAGTTCATAAGGTGCCAAAAAATTAATCCCTATCTCGACCTAGTCCAGTCCCATGGAATAACTAGGAGGTGAGCAGCCTTTTGTGTTCGGGAAGCATTTTCAATAAATCCCTTATCTATATCCCCTTTGTAATAATAAACTATTTTTTACGTTGATTATCATTTATTTTCATTCTTAATTGAATGATATGCAGTTTAAGTGGATTTCTAGCACCCTGTTTCTACTGATTTTTACCTTCACCTTGTTGCCCTTGAGCTGTTTGCAGGCAGGCAGTCGAAAGTTTCACCCCGCCCAACCGTTACAAAAGTCCAAAAACCAAAGCTCCAACCTCAGTCTCCTAGCCAATCTCGAATACGATCAGGAAATTCGAGGCCTAAAAATCCCCGCCCATTGGGTCCCAGACCTCAAACAAGACCTCTTCATCGGCCGCGCCTCCATCCAACCCGCCCAGGCAAAACTATGGTCCATCGGATGGAAACCCGCCCTCAAACTGGAAGATGTCACCTTCCAAGGCTCCCTCACGGAACTGGGATCCCTGCTGGCCAAACTTTCCCGCTCCGCCCGCACCCCCATCACCATCGAACACCTCTCCACTGCCGATTACCCGGACGGATCCCTGATGTTGGTGGCAGAAAATGGAAATTGGAGACCACGGACTCCATGAAACACGTTTTTTCATTTCTCACCTGGCTGATGCTTGGCGTCCCCCTCCTGCACGCCTCCTCCAACGAAACTCTTCAGGGCCGTTACTATCTCACCCAAAAGAACCTCCCCAGCGCCAACGCCTGGTTTGCCCAAGGTTCGGACGCGGAAGCCAAAACCCTCAAGGCGCTCACCTCCCTGGCCCTCCTCCAGCGGGATTCCGCAACGGTAACCTTCTTCAACAACCTCTATGTGGATTCCCCGGCCAATATCTGGGATGCCAGAGATGTCGGCTACTGGCCCAATCCCTCCTCCCCAACCCCTTACCGGGCCCAGAACAACCCCAACGCCAATCAACTCGCCACTGTCCTGCGCAACTTTCATCTTCCCGCCTACCTCCAAGCCGAGACTGACCTCTCCGCATTCACCGACGACTCCCTTCTGGTCCCCCTGGGCCGCTCGGAAACCGGTTACCCCGACATCAATCTGGATCACGGCGACATCCTCATGATCCGGGCCCTCCTGGCCTGCGGTCGCGGAGTCGCCTACCTGGTCAACGCCCATAACACCAGCATGCTGGTCAATGAATTCCTATCCCTACGCGAAGAGCCGGGTCCCGTGACCATTGAAAGATTCCTGGCGAGATTTGCCGATGTCGGAAAGCTGGCCAACTCCAGCGACCTACCCCTGGCCCGGCAGGAATTTAAGAATTCAATCAGCTTCTACAAACAGGCCTCCGAATGGATCCGCACCCAGCGGCTCCCGGGAGAGATTCGCCTCTTTAACCTCCCCGGTTCCCTTGGCGTGAAAGAGGGTGAGGTCTACACAGCGGGATTAGCCGATGAGGCGAAGTTTCGGGCCAAGCTAGATGAGTATGCCCTTCTCCTGGACGGGAGCCGCCTGATCACAGGCTTCGACAACCAACCCATCGACACTTTCAACGGAAAACCCTTTTTCGATGGCGCAATCAACCTGCGCTCGATCCTACCCGCTTTCCGAAAGAACAAGATCCGACAAGGAGATGTGACCCAGGCTTTTGCCACCGTCGGGGGAATTTATCCCGGAAACACGATCGCCCAAACGGAGGGCTTGTTGCTTCGGGAAACACAGAGTTATCCGTTGGACCCATATGCATTGGGTCTTTTTGTGCCCCCTCATCTGAGCATCAATTCCCCGAACGGAAATTCGATAGCTGAAGGATATCAGCCACAGGCTGCTTATCTGGCGGCGGGCTACAGCTGGGGCTACTATGATGCAGGATTTGGTTTGTTCTGGATCAACCCGACCGATGGAGATTTTTGCAAACTCAATACCCAACCCATGAACGCCGAAAACTACTATCCCGATGAGGCCTTTTTCTCGGGATCATCGGTTTTCATAAAAACAACGGATTGGAGTGTTTGGCCCTCGCCGGCGATCTCTAGAATCGATGAATTTAGCACGACAGACGGACAGCTGCTTCGATCGATCTCCCTTAACGGGAAACTTCCCGAAGGCAATATTGTCAGGACCCTGGATAGCGGGTCCGAATTGATCTTTGTGCTGTATTCCTATTCCGATAACCAAATCCGCCTCCACCTACTGAACAAGGCCAGTCTGGCAATTAGGGAGCTTTTTCTTGGGGTGAACGCTGTGCGTTATATTCGATGGAACAGCTGGGCTCTTGACCCCTCCAAGGAATGCATCTGGTTGGCGGGCAATGCCGACACCGCGGTGGGCCTTAATTATTTCAAGTTTAGAATTTCAACCGGGGAATTGGTTCAGACGGTTCCCCTGGAATTCGAGCCCGACTGGCTAAGCGTTGCCCCGGGTAACGACTGTTTTCTGGCCCTGAAGCAGCTTTGGCCAACCGTGTCACTTGTCTCCATCAGCTATACCACGGGCCAGGAAACCCTCCTGAACGCCGATCTTTTTCCCGGCAGACAATATGACTGGAGCTCACGGCTCTCGTTTGATTCAACCGGGCAGAATGTTTTTGTGAGTTCACATGCATGGGACTGGAGCAACCAGATGATTCATGTGTTTTCCGGAACAAGCGGGCAATTGTTGCAGAGCCTGCCCGTAGGCAGGCCCGGCAAAGATCTGAACGTCGTTTGCACCACACAGACCACAGGCGCTGTGGCCACCGTCAATCGGACGGGGGATGTCTCGGAGCCCATTTCGATCGCACTTTCCCTCACGGGAACCGCTGCCAATGGTTTAGATTACACCTTCCCTATCACTTCTATGACCTTGATTGCCGGCAATACCCAACAGCCGCTCCCCCTTAAACTAATCAACGACAGCCTGGTTGAATTCAACGAAACCATCGTTCTTGCTGGCTCTCCCAATCCCGAGTCTGAGTCCACTTTTCCACCCATCACCTTAACCATCCTCGATGACGACGGATCGGGAGTAGGGATTGTTGTCACGGATAATGTCGGCAAAGAAGGCCGCATGAATCCGGATCCCTTTGGCTTTCGGTTCGGTGTCTATGATCCCATTCGATTTGAGGTTCGTCGCGCCGGCCCCACAACCTCCGCCATATCTGTAAAAGTCAGCCGAGATTCGCTCTTAAGCTCCGCCACCCCTGACGACTATGTGATCAGCGGGTTTGATGTGGATGGTCAGACTGTCCGTATTCCTGCCGGCCAATCTTCGGCTGAAATTGTCGTCAGTCCAAAGTTTGACATTAACTACCCTGAAGGCACCGAATCCCTCACTCTTAAGATTACACCCGACCCCACCTATACACTTATGGAAGCAAGTTCAGCCACGGGCTCCATTGCAGACAGTTCCCCTTACGAATGGTGGTCGTATCAAATGGGGCTTTTGGTCGCCAATCAATCACCTTCCCTCGATACCGACAAGGATGGCATGTCCAATCTATTGGAAATGGCCCTTGGTCGTGACCCTAATCTACCAGACTCCCAGAACTCCGTGAAAGAAGGTCTAGACGATGAGGGTTACCTAACCCTCACCTATAAACGCTGGACCGGGGGGACAAGCGGTACTGATGGGTCTTATAGCGTATACGGTGTCACATACCGGCCACAGGCTGCATCCAGCCTGGAGTTGCCAGCCTGGAGCACCTCCTCTATCCAGGTCCGCACGGTAACCGATACGGGCGACGGCATGGAAGAGGTTGTGGTCCGCGATGCTTTATCCAAGAGCCAACCCAGACGATTCATGCGTTTGACTGTCTCTCTTTAGCCGATTTCCTCATTCTTCCTGGCTTGCCCCGGAGCCCGACTTTTACCATTCTCCCTGCTCATGCCTGA
>CAZZMY010000103.1:0-4081 GCA_964655385.1 uncultured Akkermansia sp. | reverse complement strand
AAAGCGGGAGGAAGCGGAACGATCGACGTTGTAGTTCACCGGGGTCCTGGCCGTGTCGTTGTTCAACCGCAATCCTCCGGGTTCCCCGTTACACTCCTCATACCCGTTCAACTTGAAATACCATCGGTGCTTGGTGTCGGCATCCAACGCCATCGTGAGATTCCCGTTGTTCAGGTCATATTGACTGTTGGCCTCCCGGAATCCCTGGGATTGCCGGTGATTAAACCAACCATAATAGCCCACGTTATCCACGGTTCCTCCCACCGCATTGAAGCTGGAGATGTAATCGTAGCTCCCCCCCATGGTGATCGATTCAGCGGTGAATTTTTTGCCCAAGGGAGGTTTTTTCATCACGAAGTTGATCGCCCCGGCAGGTTGGGGACCGTACATCAACGCCGCCCCTCCGCGAATGAACTCCATCGTCTCCAAGGGATACGTGGGTGGGAGATAGTAGGCCTCCGGATAACCGATCATGTCGGCCTGAATTGGAATCCCGTCTTCCAACACTTGAAAGCTCTGCAACCGGTGCGGGTCAAACCCGCGATAGGCCATGCTCGTCAAAGTTGTGTTTTCGTCCGGCACAACCAAACCTGGAGTCGTGGCGGTGATTTGCCGCCACTGATCATCCCTCACCTCGGGCAAATAATGCGCATCGATGTTTGAGGTCCTCTTTCCCGCGTTGATCCGGGTGCCCTCCACGTCTGGCAAAAAAGGCAAGCGGGTCTGAACATCATAGTCGGCCTGCACCTCCACCTGTTCTAATCTAATGGCGCCACTTGGTTCTGGATTTACAGCAGTGGCTCCCTTGGAATTTGTCTCGGTAACCGTCTGGGCCATCGATTCGACCGCGATAATCCACAAAACGAATACGAGGGTTTCCTTGAGAAAAAATGCACCATGCATGATTTAATAAACGATACTGAGACGCATTCTCATATTCAATCCTTATTGAGAACCTGTCTCATTAATCGCGTGACAGCAATCCTCCAGACTATTAGCCTGAAATCATGCATTCCATGTCCATGAGCGAACTTTTTACCCGCGGCGGATCCCTCATGTGGGTTTTATTGGCATTTTCATTCGTTGCCTGTGCCGTGTCCGTGGAGCGTATCTTAACCTACATCTATTACGGCTTTGCCCCCGATCGCTGGTTTACTTCCATCCTCGCGAAAATTCGCACCTCGGGAGTCTCCTCCGTCCTCCCCCAAGTCTCCCAGTGTCGGCATCCCGTAGCCCGGATTGTGCAAACCTACCTGGAGCAACTAGACCGCCCGGCCAAAATCCGCGAAGACAATGTCCGACGGGTAGGCTCCCTTGTCTTGGAATCAGTGGAAAAAAACCTGAGGATTCTCGCCGCCTTGGCCCATCTCTCCCCCTTGGTCGGTCTCCTCGGAACCGTCATCGGTATGGTTCTGGCCTTCTCCCAGATCCAATCCATTCAGGGGACCGTCAAGCCCTCGGACCTGGCAGGAGGAATCTGGGAGGCACTATTGACAACCGTCTTTGGCCTGGTGGTCGCCATCCCGTGTATGGCCCTGTACCACGCCTTGGAAGGTCACGCCGATAAAATCGCGCGCCGAATGGAGTGGGCCGTGACCGCTCTGGATGATCTTTTTTCCATTTCCCACTCTCCCGGCACCTCCTCCAGTTCCCCTTCCCGCCGGCGCGACAGGAGCGAGGAACTTTCCGCCATCCAGTAATTCCATGTTCCATCGCCCCAAACGACTTACCACCTCGATCGATATGGCCCCTCTCATCGATGTGGTCTTTCTGCTTCTTATTTTTTTCATGCTCACGTCCTCATTCTCTCTCCCCTCCCTGCAGATCAAACTTCCGACCGCCCAAGGCCAGCCCGATTCCACCCCCGAAGTGATTCTGGTGGCCGTGGATGCCCAAGGCGCCATCACCATCCAAGGCCAACCCGTCCCGCTCCCTCTTTTTGAGGAAAAACTGCGCGCCATTTCCTCGGGGCAAACAGATAAAAAAATTCATTTTCGCGGGGATCGCGGAATGGACTACGGACTTTTTATCGAGCTGATGGACCGAGCGCGGCAAATCGGCTTGATTCAATTTCACCTGGTGCACGACACCAAAAGATAATTGATGACCCTCTCCCACCCGTTCCGGATCGACTCTCTCTTTATCGTGGCAGGGTTGTCCGCCTCTGCCGTGCTTCACGGTAGCCTACTCTTTTCTCCCCAACGTCTCACCGTCCCACAGGATCACGCGGTTCAGCCTTCTGATTTTTCCCTGGAGATTTCCCTGATCGAAACTTCCTCCGGCCAACCGATGCCCCCGAGGGAGAATGTGATGACCACACGCGAAACCTCAGCGGAAACCACCTCCCCCACGGAAGAATCCCCCTCCCTCCCCACCCCGATCACCCCCCAAATCTCCCCGCAGCTTACCCCCGCCCCGGCAACCACCCACGTTTCCCACACCCCTGCGAGCTCCACGGTCCTCGCCCGCCCCAACACTTCCCAAAACTCTCCCCCTTTATACCCGGAGCATGCCCGAAAAAAAGGCTGGAGCGGATCAGTGCTAATTCGGGCTCTAATTTCAACCCACGGAACCGTTGAATCCGTATCTCTGCTCCAAGGATCCGGGTATGACCTTCTGGACCAGGCCGCGACCACAGCCGTAAAACAATGGCGGTTTTTTCCCAAGAGGGTCGACGGTGAACCAGTCTCTTCCGTGGTGGAGGTTCCAGTGAAGTTCTCCCTAAAACGCTGACCACTCAATCTAACCTTGGCTCTGGGGCTTCCCCCACCTAGGTTGCAGGGCTGGTGATGAAGATTTCTCTGGAAAACATGGGTGGTTGCCGACGCCGTCTCAAGGGCGAAGTTCCCGCCGATCATGTCCGCAAAAAAGAGGACGAGGTCGCCCAATCCTTCCAAAAATCAGCCCGCCTCCCCGGATTTCGCCCCGGCAAGGCCCCTCTCGACATGGTCCGGCGACGTTACGCCCCCGATATTCAAGCCGAACTGAGAGAGAACCTCCTCCGCGAGGGTCTTCGCCACGCCATGGAGAAGGAAAAACTCACCTTGGTGGACGACCCCGCGGTGGAAGAAGCGAATTTCGAAAAGGACCATAAATTCAAGTTCATCCTCCGGGTCGATCTGGCTCCCGAATTTAAAGTACCAGCCGCCAAGGGTTTAAAGATTCCCAAAAAGACCGCCGAGCCAGTGACAGATGCAGATGTCGCTTCCGCCCTATCCCGAATTGCCGAACCTCACGCCCACTTCCACACCCTCCCCGCCCGGGCAGCCCAAGAGGGTGATTTTGCCGTGATCGACTTTGAAGGAACCTGCGGAGGCAAAAAAATTATCGAGTTGGCCCCTGAATCCGGCCAAGTGGCGGGCGCCAAGAAGCTTTGGCTCTGGCTCAAGCCTGACTCTTTCCTCCCCGGTTTTGTTACGGGCCTCTACGGGATTCAGCCGGGCGAAACCAGAACGGTGGAAGTCAAATTCCCCGACGACTTTCCCCACACCCCGCTCCGAGGCCAGACGGGGCGATATGAAGTCACCCTGCACGAGTTGAAGGAAAGGCATGTGCCCGAGGTTGATGAGGCTTTCTGCCAGGAGAACTACAAATTACCCAAAGCCGAAATTGAAAAAAGAATCCGTGAAGACCTAGCCGCCTCCCGTGAATCGGCCATCCGTTCGGAAGAGTCCCGCGCCATTACCGAGACCCTCCTTAAAGCGACCAAAATGGATGTCCCCGAGCCTCTCCTTGAGGAGGAACGCCGCCGATTGGTGGCCCGTCTCGTGGAGGAGAATCAACGCCGCGGCGTCTCCTCCGAGGAACTGGTCAAACACAAAGACGAGATCCTGGCCGCCGCGGGTCGGAATGCGGAGGAAAACGTGAAGCTATCGTTTCTCCTGCGCAAGATTGCCGAAGCCGAAGACATCAAGGTAACCGAAGAGGAGGTGTTCCATGAGGTGGCCCATCTGGCTTCGCACTCCGGACAGGATGTGCGACTCTTCGCCAAACGGCTCCAAAAGTCGGGATCGTTACCCTCACTTGCTGACACCCTGTTGCGCAGAAAGACCGTTGATTTTCTTTTGCAGCATGCCGTCCG
>CAZZMY010000102.1:0-4142 GCA_964655385.1 uncultured Akkermansia sp. | reverse complement strand
TTTGGCGCGGGCGTCGAGGTCGACCCAGTTGTTGCCGTCGGCCTGCAACATGCGGTCGGACTCTGCAGGTCCCCAAGATCCGGTCTGATACTTGGCCATTGGGCTGTTTTTCCAGCCGTCGCGGATGGAGTCGACAATGCGCCAAGCTTCCAGCACTTCGTCGGCGCGGGTGAAGAGGGTGGAGTCGCCAAAGATGGCATCCCCCAGCAGGCGTTCGTAGGCCTCGGGGGAGTAGGAGCCGAATTCGGTGGAGTAACAGAACTCCATGTCGACGGGCTGAACGGAGCTGCGGCCGGGCTGTTTGGCGTTGAAGCAGAGGTGAACGCCCTCGTCAGGTTGGAGACGGATGTGCATGGCGTTACGGTGAAGGAGATCCCCGAATTCCGCCCGGAACAGGGCGGCGGGGGGGCGGCGGAAAACCACGACGATTTCGGAGGCACGAGTGCTGAGGGCTTTGCCGGTGCGAAGATAGAAAGGAACGCCGGACCAGCGCCAGTTGTCGATCTGGAGCTTAAGAGCAGCATAAGTCTCGGTGAGGGAGTCGGGGGACACACGGTCCGCCTGACGGTAGCCTTCGTATTGGGCTCGGACGGTGCTGGCGGGAATGATCTCGGCCTTGGGGGTGGGAATGGAGCGGAGAACTTTCACTTTCTCATCGCGGATGGATTCAGAGGAAAGGTTGGCGGGGGGCTCCATCGCGGTGATGGAGAGGAGTTGCATCATGTGGTTCTGCACCATGTCGCGCATGGCACCGACGCCGTCGTAAAAAGCGCCCCGGGTCCCGACGCCCTCTTTCTCCGCCACGGTGATCTGGATGTTGTCGATCAGGTTGCTGTTCCAGATCGGTTCCCAGATGGAGTTGGCAAAGCGGAAGTAGAGGAGGTTCTGGACGGTCTCTTTTCCGAGATAGTGATCGATGCGGAAGAGGTTGGATTCATCGAGGCAGGCCTGCAGATCGGTGACCAGGGTTTTGGCTGAGGCATAGTCGTGCCCAAAGGGTTTTTCCACGACCACGCGTCCGGGAATGTGATGTCCGACCAGGCCTGCGGCTGCGAGTTGTTGCACGACGGTGGCAAAGTAGTCGGGGGCGGTGGCGAGATAGAAGATGTGCTGGGTGAGCCCGCGGGTTTTCTTGAATTCGTCCAGGGTCTTCTTGAGGGCTTGGTAAGCGGCAGGGTCATCGAAATTTCCCTGATGGTAGGAAAGTTTGGGGGTGAAGTTTTTCCAGTCGGCATCCGAGACCGGACGAAGGCGGGAGAATTTGTCGAGGCCCTCCTTCATTTCCTGGCGGAACTCCTGGTCGCTCTTGGGTCGGCGGGCGAAGCCGATGATGGAGTAGTCGGCCGGCATGGCGCCCTCGTGTTGGAGGCCGAAAAGTGCGGGGACGAGCTTGCGGTTGGTCAGGTCGCCGCTGGCCCCAAAGATGACCATGACGAAAGGAGGGAGGATTCGCTGGCCGTTTTTGGCTGGAGCGGTTTGCGGGGCAGCCGTCGGAGCAGTCTTGGTGGCCTTGGCCTTGGCGGGGGCAGTGGCGGTCGGGCTCATGGAGAAGTGCAATGGTAGATTTCCGTGGTCCCGCGGTCACTACGAACCTTGGCGGCCGGGAAGGAGGCGGTGGCATCGTCGGCCGCAAGGGCACGGATATAGGGATCCTTGGAGGGGCCGCGGGTGACAAACCAGATGGCCCGGGCGTACCGCAGGAGGGTGTAGGTGGACGTGACGCGCCAAACCCCGAGTTTGGGGACGAAGTTCGGGGCGATGAGGAGCTTGGTTTCCTTGAGGGCGGCGGTTTCGGGGAAGAGAGAGGAGGTGTGGCCATCATCCCCAATGCCGAGAAGGATGAGATCGAAGCGGGGCGGGTCGCCGAGGTTGGTGCGGATGCGTTTTTCATAGTCGCGGGCCCCGATCTCGGCGGTGCCAATCTCGCTATGAACGCGCTCGATGTTGACTCCGGTGCCGTGAAAGGCTTCCTGCACCATGCGGTAGTTGCTGTCCTTGTGGTCGGGGGCCACCCAGCGCTCGTCGCCCAGGTAGAGGTGGGTGGCAGACCAGGGCCACGAAAGGGTGGCCAGTTTTTGGTAGAGGGGTTTTGGGGTGGAACCGCCGGAAAGTGAGACGTTGAAGGTGCCCCGGGCTTTGAGGGCGGGGCCCCCGAGGGCTTCCCAGCCGGCAACCATGGCGTCGAGCCAAGCCGCGGAATCGTGGAATTCATGGAGTGTCATCCGGAAAACCGTGCCAAAAAAATTGTGAAAAAGCGATGGGCAATTCGAAGAGTTGGACTGGTCGGCGCTGAGGGAAGCGGGTAGGCAAGGGGGGTGAAATCGCGCCTCGACTGTTTGGATCTGGACAAGCAGATCCGGGAAAAGTCGGATTACCGGGAAAAGCTCCGGGCCCTGCAACTGAAACTGCTCCATGCCCAGCGACTCCTACAGGAGACCCCCAAGAATCTCGTTCTGGTGTTCGAGGGACCCGACGCGGCGGGCAAGGGCGGGGTGATCAAGCGGATGACCGAGCGGTTGGATCCGCGGTTGGTGCGGGTTTGGTCGGTGGTGAAGCCGACGGAGGAGGAGAAGAAACATCATTATCTGTGGCGGTTTTGGAGCAAAATCCCGGGTGCGGGGGAGACGGCGATTTTCGACCGCAGCTGGTATGGACGGGTGCTGGTGGAGAGGGTGGAGGGCTTTGCCAAAAAAGAGGAGTGGAAGCGGGCCTACCGGGAGATTAACGAGTTGGAGCGAACCTTGGTTGACTCAGGTTCGATCGTTCTGAAATTCTTCCTGCACATCACGAAGTCCGAACAGTTGCGCCGGTTCGAGAGGCGGGCGGCCGATCCTTATAAACACTGGAAGATCAGCGAGGAGGATTGGCGAAATCGAAGGAAATGGAATGAACACCTGGCGGCGGCGGAGGAGATGTTTGCCCGGACCAATTCCCGGATCGCTCCCTGGAATCTGATCGAGGGGAACTACAAATGGTTTGCCCGGATCAAAGTGATGAAGCTGGTGGTCAAACGGCTGGAGCAGGAGTTCGGGGATTTGTGAGCGGAGACCGGCCGAAAGCGGAGCGGGAGTTCACCGTCTATTTTTTCGACACGGATGCCGGCGGAGTGGCCCATAACCTGACCTATCTTCGCTGGATCGAGGCGGCGCGGACGGATCTGGCGGAGCTTTTGGGTTGGGGCATTGGGGAGATGGTGGCGGGTGAGCATGGCTGCCCTGTTTTAACCAAGACGGAGGTGGAATATTTGAGGCCGGCCAAGCTAGGTGAGCGGGTAAAGGTGGTTTCCCGCTTGGGGGAGGTGGGAAAAGTGCGGTTCTGGGTGGAATCGGAGGTGCGTCGCGGGGAGGATGTCTGTTGCCGGGCGAAGCAGGAGCTGGCTTCGGTGGATTTGGTGACCGGAAAACCCAAACCGTTACGGGAGGATTGGAGAAAGAATCACGGCTAGGCCGAATTGGGCCCGCGGCGGGGGGCCCGCAAATGGGTTCAGGCGGGAGTGAGGAGCGTTTCGATGTCTTCGAGCGGGTTGGGCATGGTCGGTGAGAAATGGCGCTCGAAGTGGGAGACGACCCCGTCCATTCCGCAGGCGAGGAGGCTGAAGCGGCGGCGGATGCAACGGACGAGGAAGGGATTGAAGCTGTAAAAACCAGAGAAGACTTTTTTGGGGAATTCGCAACAGCCGTTGGCCTGTTTGCAGAAAAGCACCGCGTGGATGTCCTCGCTATCGAAGAGAACGACCCAGTAGCGGGTTAGCTCCGGGTGGAAGATGGGGATAAAATCAATGGAGGCGGTTCCGGAGGGAGGTTCGCCTTCCGCCCAGACGCGGACGGCATCGAGCCGTTTGGCCAGGTTGAGGTAGCGCTCGCGCTGGGGGACAAAGTGATTCACGTGCTGGAAGGTGGAGACGAGCTCGCCCTCCCCGATATCCGCGGCCAAGTCCTCAATCGCATGGCTGACGGCCAGCATGGCTTCGTGATTGAAGAGATGGGTCACATCCGAAATCGGAAGAACGACGATTTCGCCACATTGGGAACGGTATTTGGGCGAGGCGGGGAGGGTGCGTGGCTTTTTGGCCTTAAGATAGGGCCTAATGCGGGAGCGGAAGAGCCGCTCTGATTTTTTTTCCTCCGAAGTCCGACAAATCA
>CAZZMY010000101.1:0-4216 GCA_964655385.1 uncultured Akkermansia sp. | reverse complement strand
CCGCCTGCCGGGCCGCCGCCATGGCATCATTCAGGCTGACCACCCCCAGTTTCTGGCCGGAAGCATCCACAAGGAAGACCTCTCGGGCACGGATCCGGTGATTGGCGCGGTAATCCTGCATCAGGGACGAAAGCCGGCTTGCATCAACCCGCGCGGCTTCAAAGGGAGGAAAGGAAGGACATCAGGCAGAAGGACAAATCAGGCCAAGTCAGAGTGTTGGCAGGTCAAAAGGGATGTCATCTAGGGTTGGAATAGTCCCCCGAGAGGTCTCCCGGTGGCAAGGGAAAAAAACCACCTGCCGGAAGGTTCCCTCTCGCATCCTAGCACTCGGCCTCGTTAGGATTTCCCCGCATGAGTCGATGGAACCGGATCCGAGGCATGGCTTTCTCTCTGGCCCTTACCCTACCCTTGGGCGCCAGCGCCCAGGATACCGCCGGGGATGCCGCCAAGAAAATGCTCGAGGCCTACAACGGCAACCGTTACGAGGAAGTCGTCAAGCTGGCTGAGGATTTTATCAAAGCCAACCCGCAGTCCCCCAACCTCTCCAGCGCCCAACTTCTCCTCGCCCGCTCTCAATACAGCTTGGGAAAATGGGGCGAAGCCATCGCCAATTACCGTAAGGTTCAGGCCTCGGCCAAAGACAAGGAGGTCAAGGAGGAAGCCCTGTACTACCTGGCCCAAGCCTCGGCCGCCGAGGCCGAAGCTCTCCCGGAAAAATCCGCCGAGCGTAAGAAAAAGATGCAAGAGACCGTGCAAGCTATCGCGGATTTCGCCAAGGAGTTTCCCGAATCAAAATCCTTGGCCGAGACCTATCTGCTTCGCGCTCGCCTACAGGTGCAGTTAGGGAAATATGCCGAGGCTAGCCAGGATCTGGAGGCCGCCCGAAAGGCGGATACCGACAAAACCATGGGGGAAGAAATCGACTACCTTCAGGGCTTCGCGGAGGCCCGTCGGGCCGAGGAACTTTTAGCCGACTTTAAAAAAGCGGATGCCGAGGCCGCCATGGCTCGGGCCGGACAGATCTACTCCCGCCTGGCCTCGGGGGCCAACCCCGCGCTAGCCGCGGAAGCCAACCTCCAGATCGCCAGTCTCGATCTGGCCGCCCGCCGTTTCGATGAAGCGATGGAGCGATTGCGCTCCGTTCCCGGAAAACAGGAACTGATCAGCCAGCTCGAAGCCAAATTGGCCCCCTTGAAGGCGGAGCTGGCCCAAATGTCCTCTCCGTCCCCCGCCAAACTCAGCCAAGTCCAGCGAGAGCAGAGAAAAATTGAGGAAGTAAAATCCCGACCCGACCTTTCCGGACAGGCCCTCCTCCAGATGGGCCAAGCCTACCTGCAGACCCGAAAATACGACGAGGCCCGCCTGGTGTTTCGGCAGGTTGCCGCTTACGGGGGCAAGGAACTTTCCGGTCCCGCCGAACAGCAAGTCATCCTCACGTACGCTCTCCAGGGACGCACCGGGGATGCCGACCGACTCCTTGCGGAGTACCAGAAAAAATATCCCGACCAAAAAGGGATCGCCGGGCTGGTGGATTACCTCGTGGGAAGGGCCCTTTTGGAGGACGGAGAGACAGACAAGGCCATCCAGCGGCTGCAATCCGCCCAGGAAAAAGCCGCGGGCGAACGCTTTGCTGACGAGATTCCCCGCTTCATCGCTGCCGCCTACCAAAAGGCCGGCAAGGGCCAAGAGGCGCTCAAATATTACGAAAAATTCCTGGGGGAGGTGAAATCGGGCAAACGAAAGATTTCCGAGGAAAGTGCGGAACAAACTCGTTTGCTCTATGCCGGAGCCCTCGTTTCGGAGAAAAAAATTTCTGAGGCCATCAAGGAGCTGACCGCGCTGAATACTGAGGCGAAAACTCCCTCGATTCGGGAGGATGCCGCCCTGCGTTTGGGTTATGCCTTGCGGGCAGAGCAGAAATTTTCCGAAGCCGCGGACAGCTTCGCCAAATTTGCGGCGGGTTATCCCCAATCCCCCAATCTGGGGATCGCCCTCCTCGCCAGGGGAGACTGCCTGCAGGAAGGCAAACAAGCGGATGCCGCCCTCGCCGCTTGGAAGGAGGCCGCCACCAAACTCACTGGCACCCCGGCCGGTTTGGAGGCCTACGAGCGGATTTGGAAGGCTTATGCCAAGGACAAGAAAAGCGATTTGATGCTGGCCGCCCAGGAAGACCAGTTCCGCGCCTATCCCAAGGATCCCCGAAACATTGCAGCCTACATCGCGCGGGGCTCGGCATTTGCCGAAGCCCGCGATGAGAGCCAAGCTGTGCAAGCCTATCGCCGGGCCTTCGAGCTTTTCCGCGAACTTTACCCCAACTCCTCCACCTCGCCCGCCCCCATGGCTGTCTCGGATTCGGCTTATTTGGCGCAGGAGAAGATCTCCGACCTGGAACTTACCACGGCCAGTTCCTTGGGAACCTACAACCAACTCAAGGAAGAGGATAAAACCCGCTGGAAAGATTCGCTGCAAAAGGCCACGGACTCCCTCTCGCTGGCCATCCTCGGCTACTCCAGCCCGCGGGTTCCCGCCGCCTTGGCCAAACTGGTCAAACTTTGCCTGTTCCGCTTCCAAAGCGGTGCTTCCCCGGTGGAGGAGTGTCTCCAGCCGTTCCGCGATCTTGCAGGCAAGGCGAGTGAAAATCCGGGTCTGGCCGCCCAGATCCTTTTCGCCCAGGCCAGCGTGCCCTATGAGTCGGGACAAGCTGCCTTGGCCCTCCGCCTGTACGAAGACGCCTACAAGAAGTCTCTGGAAAACAAAGTTCAGCTCGATTGGCGTGATCTGGAGCGTTTTGCCAAGGCCCTGCTGGGGGCGGGCAAAAACGAGGAAGCACGTCCGGTTTTCGAACGGATCCGGAAAGAGTTTCCCGCCTCAGGCCCCAAAGACCCCAAACAGTACGCGCAAGCCTCCGCTCTTTTCGGGTTGGGCCAGATTGAGTTCCAGGCCAACCGAAAGCCCGAGGCGGAAAAGCTTTTTGCGCAGTTGGCCAAGGATTATCCATGGTCGGAAAAGGTTCAGGAGGCCAATTACCTTCGGGGTCTCTCCTTGGCCGAAGCCGGCAAACTGGACGGGGACAAAACCAATCCGGGCGCATTTGACCTTTGGACAGGGGTGATCGAGAGCAACCGCGCCTCCAATGAAATCAAGGCCAAGACCATGTTGGTGTTCGGTCAGACACTCGAAAAAAAGCCCGTTACCAAACTTTTGGATTCGGAACCAGGCAAACCCAAACATGACCCGCTGGATTTGGCAGTGGAATACTATCAAAAGATTGACCTCTATTATGACAGCTTGCCGGAGCTCTCCGGGGAAGGTCTTCTGCGTGCAGCCAAGGTTCGTAAAGGGCAGCAAAAAAATGACGAAGCCCGCAAGCTCCTCTCCTCTCTTCTTTCCAAGTATTCTAACTGCAGTTCCGCCCCAGAAGCCGCAGATCTCATGAAATCCCTTCCTCCCGCCTCCGCCCCATCTTCTTAAGTTAACGCCTTCCTCGCTGTCTAAGTCCTCATCCTAATCCAAGCTGACCGTGCCTGCGCGCTCCTCCACGTCTTTAGCTGAACGGACCCATCAGATCATTCGGCATCTGAAGCGGGTCTACCCGGACGCCCACTGCGAACTGCATCACCGCAACCCTTTGGAGCTTTTGATGGCGACCATCTTGTCGGCCCAATGCACGGACGAAAGAGTCAACAAGGTTACCCCCACCCTTTTTGCCCGTTGCCGTTCCGCCCATGACTACGCCGATATTCCCCTCCCCGAGTTGGAGTCCATCATCCGAACCACCGGGTTTTTCCGCTCGAAAGCCAAATCCATCCAAGGTTGTGCCCGGGGTCTTCTGGAACATCATGAGGGAGAGGTTCCCCAAACCATGGAGGAACTCCACCGCTTGCCCGGAGTCGGTCGCAAAACCGCCAATGTGGTCTTGGGGAATGCCTTCAACCTCGCGGAGGGAGTCGTCGTTGACACCCACGTGGGCCGTCTCTCCCGCCGCATGGGCCTGACCCGGCAGCACGATCCCGTGAAAGTGGAACAGGCCCTAGTCAAAATTGTCCCCAAGCAGGACTGGACCCTTTTTTCTCATCTCCTCATCTGGCACGGGCGCCGCCGCTGCTCCGCCCGCAAACCCGACTGCGCGAATTGCGAAATCTCCACCCTTTGTCCCAAGCGCGGGATCTAAACCTATCAATTTGGGTAGGGCGGCCTCGATGAGGCCGCCTAGCTG
>CAZZMY010000100.1:0-4233 GCA_964655385.1 uncultured Akkermansia sp. | reverse complement strand
GCGTGTTGCGCCAGCAGCCGAGCTTGAGTGGGGTCATCGTTCACGCCGGCGAGAAGGATATACTCGAAAAAGATCTGTTTGTTTTTTGTCCGAACGAAGGTATCGCAGGCCCCCAGCAGGCGATCGAGCGGGTAGCGTTTGTTGACCGGCATGATTTTATCTCGGATCTCGTCGCTGGCGGCGTGCAGAGAAAGAGCCAAGCGAAACTGTAGGGGGTGATGGGCCAGTTCTTCGATTTGTGGCGCCAGCCCGCTGGTGGAAATCGTGATGTGTCGGGCCCCCATGCCAATTCCCGAAGGTGAGATTAGAAGGTCAAGGGCTTGGAGTAGGTTGGGCAGATTGGCCAAGGGTTCGCCCATGCCCATAAAAACCAGGTTGTCTGGTCGGCGGCCTGCAATTTTGGCGGCCTCGATGACTTGGCCGACGATCTCCCCCGGGGTGAGGTTGCGTCGCCAACCATCGATTCCGCTGGCGCAAAATCGGCAACCGTAAGCGCAACCGACCTGACTGGAGACGCATAAGGTGAGGCGGGTGCTGCGATTTCCGGAGGAGCCCAGGGTGGCCGGAATGAGAACGGACTCCACCATGGAGCCGTCCCCCAATTTCCAGAGAAACTTGCGGGTTGTATCTTCCGAGCCCTGAATTTTCAAAGGTTCAGCCGCGCGGAGGCGGAAGCGCGAGGCAAGGTTGGAGCGAAGGGAGGCAGAGAGGTCGGTCATTTCGTCATAGGAGGAAACAAAACGCTTCAACACCCAGTCCCGGATCTGTTTTTCCCGGTAGGTTTCTCCTGGGGGAAGATTCCAGTCCTTGGCGGGAATATCCAACAAGAGCGGGTTCACAAGGTGGGAGAGGATGATTCCCGACGGTTTAACGGGCACCCCGGCCGAAAAGAACGGCGGGAATCGTCCGGAGTAAGATCTGGAAATCCAGCCAAAGGGACCATTGGTCAATATACTCCAAATCGAGTCGAACCCAGTCGGAGAAATCGGTGACTTCGTTTCGGCCGGAGATCTGCCATAGGCAGGTCATCCCCGGGGAGACGCTTAAGCGGCGGCGCTGGGCATTGGCGGTCATGGCCACGGTTTCATAGGTGGGTAAGGGCCGCGGGCCCACCAAGCTCATTTGACCGAACAACACGTTGATCAGCTGGGGCAACTCATCGAGAGATGTAAATCTTAAGAACGCACCTACCCGTGTAACTCGGGGGTCTTTCTTGAGTTTGAACACGGGGCCCTTCATTTCGTTGAGGGCCTCCAGCTCAGCTTTTTTCATCTCGGCGTCCGAATGCATGGTGCGGAACTTGAACATCGTAAATGGGTCTCCGTTACGACCGCTTCGCCGTTGGGCGAACAGGGCGGGACCGGGAGACTCCAGTTTGATGGCCAACCAAATCACGAGAAAAAGTGGGGAGAGGATGAGCAATAGAAATGCGGAGGCGATGCGGTCGAAGAGGATCTTGATGAGGGATTGCCAAGTGCCTGCCCGGGTAGAGCGGAAGATGAGCAGGTTCCGGTTCATGACTTCCTCGAATTGGGCCCGGGCGAGTTGGGTTCCGACAAAATCGGTGCTCAGCCAACTTTCCACGCCCTCCTCCTCGCATGCCTTGATGGCTTGGGCCGCCCACCCCATGTTTTTCGCGTGGACATCGAACAGGACTATGCCGGCAGAATCCTCATGGATGGCCTGGACAAACTGTTCGATGGATCGGTCTCCTGCCGGGAAGGTGCGGGTAACGCGAACTCCCACGGGGGAGTCGGAGAACAAATTGACCCATCGATCGGTAGTTTCCGCCGAATCGGTTGCCAAAAGCAGTCGAACCGAAGCTTGGTCATCCTTGCGCCGGAAGACCCGGAAATGGTGAAACAGGTTTTCCCGGATCAGGAGAAAGGCAAAAAAGATAGGTACGAAGAGGATAAAAACGATACGGCTGGGAGACTGCTTGAAGAAAAACACCACGGAAATACCGACGAGAAATAAAATCAGGCCGATTTCAAATAGGTTGGCCCAATTCAGCCTTTGTCCTCCACCGGAAAAACTGCGGTACATGCCTCTTCGGCTCATGACAAAAGGGGCCAAAAAACCCATGAGAGCGACATAGGGGATGTAGAGAACAAAATCACCGATTTCCCGGGATTCCAGGGGAATCCACTCCGGAAGAACGTGAACCCGGATAAAGAAGGCTAAAACCATCGCTGCCGCCGAAAGGAGGCCATCCACCAACTGGAGCCAGATCCGCACTTGGCGGACATCACTGAGGTTCATCGAGAGATAAGTTACCTCATGGCCATGGTCCGCCAAGCCGCCGGAAGGTGGTCGGCAACATCCGTGGCCAGAACGGATGGCCCTCCTTGTTGGAATGCCTGGTCCGCGGCGAGGCCGTGCCACAAAACCGCTAATCGGCAGGCATCCCAAACGGGATATCCGGAGGACAACAGACCTCCCAGAAGACCGGCAAGCAGATCCCCCATCCCGGCAGTGGCCATGGAGGGGCCGCCCGAGCCGTTGAAGCTGTTGGGATGATCGGCCTGCACGACCAAGGTGTGCGGTCCCTTGACGATCAGGGAGGTCGTGGGATGCAGATCGATCCACTCCTTGGCGGAGTCTGCGCGATCGACAACCGATTTCCCGAGCAAGCGTGAGAGCTCGCCGGTGTGGGGGGTAAGGATCAGAGGGCATTGGGTCGAGGTGATTAAGTCAGGTCTGCGAACCAAGATATCCAATGCCCCAGCATCCAAAACGATCGGAGCCTTGGCGGAAGGAAGGATCTCCGTCAGGAAACTCTCCAAGGTATACGATGGAGGGAGGCCAGATCCAATCACCATGGCCGCAGGATTTTCTCTGAAGGATTCGGTTGGGGGTTTGCCGCTGGAATCAAGATCGGACAACAAAAGTTCAGGAAGACGGGTAGAGATCCGGGTGGAAATCTGGTGGTCCCCGAAGAGCCGGACGTAGCCGGCACCGGAGCGAAGAGCTCCCAGAGAAGACAAAAAGGCTGCCCCCGGATATGATGGAGAGCCTGTCCAAAGATGGACGATGCCTGCCGTGTTCTTGTGAAGGTTGACTGGGCGACGGCGAATCAAGGGAGTGGCATCCGAGGGGAGAAAGAAATCTGCGGTGGATTTGGGGGAGGGGACGCCAAAATCGACGGGGACACCTCGGATCTGTCCGGCCCATGGAAATGCAGAGTCGCGAAGGCACCCGGTTTTTACGGAGCCTAAGGCCAGGGTGATATCGGCGGGAAAAACAGGGCCTGGAATCGATCCGTTGGCTGGGTTCAGGCCCGAAGGCAGATCTAGGGCCACAAAGGTGTCAGATTCTCGCTTTTGTAGGGAGATCCAAGAAATGAGTCCACCTTCTGCGGGACGTGGAGGGGGGGTAGCCCCGAGGCCTAGGATGCCATCGATGACCAACCGAGGACCCTTAGCTTGGAGAAAAAGGGGGGGCTTGGCAGGCCAAACCAAAGCTTTTTTCCAGAGCTTGGGTTTTACCCGAGAATCGGGGTGGATTCGTCGTCCGGGAGAACGGGAAAGGAGGAATTCCACACTCCAGCCGACTTTCTTCAGCTCAAGTCCGATGAGGACGGCATCGTCGCCATTGTGTCCCGGGCCAACCAAAACGAGCGCTTGGCCGGGTTTCGGCAGAAAAGACTGGAGAGTTTCCCAGGCTCCATCGACGGCTGAGCGCATTAGATCCTTTAGACGATGACCGCGCTGAAGGCTTTTTTCTTCCCACACCTGGGCTTGCGTTGGAGATAAAACGTTCATGATCCTAGGAGAATCACGGTGGCGCAGGACACATTCTGGGTATGGGAAAGGGAAACGAGGCTGCGGGTGACGTCCCGGGTGCGGGCCAAGTCGGCCGCCGCGGAATGAAACCGGAGAAAAGGCTCCCCGCTGGCATGGCGCCCGACTTCCAATCCAAGCCAAGGGAGTGATTCTCCGATTCCTGTGCCGAAAGCCTTGGCTGCGGCCTCTTTGGCGGCGAAGCGGGCGGCCAGATGAATGGCGGGTCGAGATTGGGATTGGGCGTAGGCAATTTCCGAGGGAAGAAAAATTCGCTCCAGGAAACGATTGCCAAATTTCTTAATCGAATCCTCCATTCGGTCGATTTCCACCAGATCGGTTCCCAGCCCGAGAATTCTTTCGTGGGTCATGACCTTGCCATGGCCCCAAGAAAATCTTTGACACTTTGCCGAAGCCCAACATTCAAGGCATGGGCCACGAGGGAGTGCCC
>CAZZMY010000099.1:0-4258 GCA_964655385.1 uncultured Akkermansia sp. | reverse complement strand
GTTGGCACGCAAAGCTTTTCTGGGGTGGCGACCAATGCCATCGGCTACTATCCGTCCGCTTATAGCGCGTCATGGAGCAATACAACCATTGCCGGACTGCAAATGATGGCGATGAGTTCCGGGAATGGCGCTGGGGTTGGAGCGGTGGCTCCAGCGGCACCTATCATGGACTTGCCGGCAACGCTGACTTATGGAAGCCGAATCGTTCTCCCCGGGATGGTTGAGGCGACGAAGATTTTCCGCAGCGTGGGGTCGACCATTCCGGATGGTAATGCGGCGGGTCTGATCGATTCGACGACGGTCGACGGATTGACGGCCTCCAACTACAATTTCCAGTTGGGCGTCAAGATCGTGCCCACGGGAGTTTCCACGACTGCCGCGGTACTAGGAGACCTTACCGCCTATCTGCGGCATGAGCTGTGGGATGGTTCCGGCAACACGATCGTCGATCAGACCCGAGTCCTCGTCAACCGCATCGGGTATGACAGCCTAGACCCCCTGAATCCGGGGTCGCTCGCCGACGGGTTGAATGTGATTTTCTCAGACGGAGCGGTCAACGGTATTTGGGGTGCCAACGCGGCGGAGGGAACATTGCTGACCGGCACCTGGAAGCCAACCTCCCTGGCCCCGGGAGTCAGCGGAATGTCCGGTCCCCTGAGCGGTTTGGGTGGAACCGGCAACAACTGGAATGGAACCTGGAGTTTGGTGGTGGCGGACTTGTCCACGGGCGCTGAGGTCAAGTTGGACAGCTGGTTTATGCAGTTTCTGGATGTTTCCGCGGCTGGCACCGCTCCGATGGTCGGGAGCGGTCTGGAATACGAAATTCTGGAGAACAACGCTGGCACGCAGGAAAGCAGTCTGGCAAAAATCGACGGCAATCAGCTGGAGGCCAAATCGGGCACCGGAACGCTCACGATTCGGGCCAAGTATGCGGCCACCCAGACTTCTGCTGCGAGTGCATGGACCACCCAAACCATCACTTTAAGCAAAGCTTCGCAAACCATCACCTTCAACCCGCCGGATTCCGTCAGCCTCTTTTCCGAGTATGTGAATCTCGGGGCCACGGCGAGCTCCGGATTGGCGGTAACCTATACCAGCCAGAACACGGGGGTCGCCACGATTGACACATACTATCTCCGTCCTCTGGCTGCTGGGGACGTCGAAATTAGGGCCGATCAGGCGGGGGACGACAATTATGCACCCGCGGGTAGGGTCATAAAAACCATTCACGTTCTGTCCACGCCGATCCGGCCTTTCCTTGGATTGAACAAACTCTATTCGCAGGGCTCCACCAACGGACCGGTGGCAGGGGTAGTTCAGGGAAGGAACAGGTACACCTATGAGGGAATTCAATATGCGGAAGCGCCCGCTTTGGCGGGAATTAGAAGTGTCAATGTGACCACTAACACCAACAGCTACAGCTATTTTGCCTATCTCGGACGGACGAATGAGATTGCGCCGGGGGTCATTGGGTATTCCGACTATAGCAACCCGCCGAGCTTTACCAGTTATGAGGCTGCCACGAACCAGTACTCGGACGGGAACTATAGCTTTATCGGCCAAAATACAAATTATATGCCGATGACCAACACCACCGTGACCTTGGCCTGGTCCAACAATACCAATGCGTTCCCGACCCAGGCTCCGGCGATCCAAGGGGGACCGTGGGCGGCGAACAGCCTGAAGATGGTAGCCGGGACCAACAACACCCTTTCGTGGGCGGCCTGGAGCAATCGCCCAACCCAAGGCACCAACTCCATTCGGTTGGAGATCAAGACGTATTCTCCTTCGAACCCGTACAGCCAGACGGTGATCATCACGACCCTTCCGGCCGACAGCACTAACTATGTGGTCACCGGTCTCACCAATACCAACAGCTTCTATCAGGCCACCCTCGGCTTTATTTCGATGGATGACGGGGCGGCGCGAGCCACCTCCACCCAGTTTCGAATCGTGACGGGGCCTGCCGATCCACCGGCTAGCCCTCGGATCGCGGGAGCCAACGAGATGGGAATCATTTATGTAAATCCGGAGACGTGGGAAGTGGGGAGGTTGGACACGATTCCTGCGGGGATCGAGTTATCGCTGCCTTACTTGTACTATAGTGATGGCTGGAGATTTGAAGTGGATGACACCGGAATCTTGAAGCTTCGCCAAGGGGAGCCATTCGGCTCATCGCAGACTTCTTACACCGTTGTCCTGACAGCAAGTGATCCATCCACCGGCTTATATGCCGACACGGCCTACACCATCGTGGTCAAGACGGATGTCTCAAGTCAGATCACGTTCGTTGATCCTGCCGATTTGACCTATAGCGGCCAGCCCAAGGCTGCATTGGCTCAAGCCACCGGGGTGACTGGGTTTAGCTATAAATATGTGAGCCAGGACGGAATTTCGTATCCGGAATCCTCCGCCGCTCCGACAAACGCGGGACAATACACCGTCACGGCAACCGTGACGGATGTGGACAAAGTGGGTTCAGCCCGCACGGACTTTACGATTACCAAGGCGACTCCGACCATTAGCGCTGCGCCTACGGCCAGTGCAATCACCTATGGCCAAACATTGGCTGACAGTAACCTAACGGGTGGAACCGCGAGCACGGCAGGAACGTATGCTTTTACCACGCCCTCGACATCTCCGAATGCCGGCACGGCCAATCAAGGGGTGACGTTCTCACCGTCTGACACGGCTAATTACAACACGGCGACTACGAGTGTGAGTGTGACGGTGAACCGGGCGAGCCTGCCGGCGGTGACGTTCACGGCCCCGGCGAGCCTGGTCTACAGCAGGACGGCCAAGGCCTACACGGCAATCGCAACGGGACCCAGTAGCCTGACGCTGACCTACACGGGGCGAAATGGCACGACGTACAATAACACGGTGGCACCGACGAACGCGGGTGATTACACGGTGACGGCCACGACGAGCGATGCCAACTACAGCGGCTCGCAGGGGCAGAATTTCAGCATTACGCCAAAGCCGCTGGTTATCACGGCGGAGGCCAAAACCAAGAACTACAATAATCCGGATCCTACCTTAACCTATGGCGAGAGCGGATTAATCAGCCCGGATACTGTGACTGGCGCTCTTTCCAGACAGACGGGGGAAAACGCCGGCTCCTATCCAATCCAGCAAGGCACCCTGAGCGCCGGCAACAACTACACCATCAGCTTTACCGGGGCCCAGTTTACGATCTGGCCGTTGAGCCTGCCGACGGTGACGTTCACCCCGCCGACCAGTCTGCAATATGACCGACAACTCAAGGCGTTTTCGGCAAGCGCCTCGGGAGTGAGCGGGTTTACCTATTTCTACACGGGCTGGGGTGGAACTACCTACAGCAACAGTGTGCCGCCTACCCAAGTTGGCAACTACACGGTGAGGGCGACCTCAACCGATCCAAACTACAGTGGGTTCGACGTTCAATCTTTCACAATTACGCGGAAGGGTCTGACCATCAGCGGGGCGAGTGCGACGAGCCGAGCGTACGACGGGACGAAGAATGTGGTGGTGAGCGGGGGATCCCTGACGGGTGTTGAGACCGGGGACACGGTGAACCTGGGAGGTAGCCCGGCAGGAACGGTGGCCACGCCGGCGGTTGAGAGCGGAAAAGCCGTTACAGTCACCGGCTACACCCTCAGTGGGACGGATTCGGCCAACTATCTCCTCAGCCAGCCGAGCGGATTGATGGTGGATATCACCAAGGCCAACTTAAGCGTCACCGGACTGGCCGGCATGGACAAAGCCTATGATGGCAATCGCACGGCTCAGGTCTCGGGCTTGATTTCCCTTTCCGGAAGGGTGGGGCTGGAAGGGCAGTCGGATGTCGATCTGACCGGAAGTCCCTCCTATCAATTTGACGATCCCAATGTTGGCTCGAACAAGACCATCACCATGTCAGGAGGAATCCTGTCGGGCCCGAAAGCCGCCAACTATCAACTCATTTACCCCGCAAACCTGAAGGCTAGTGTCACGGCGGCGAGCCTGCCGACGGTGACGTTCACGGCCCCGGGGAGCTTAACGTATGAGGGGACGGGAAAGGTATATACGGCCAGTGCGACGGGTTTGAGCGGTCTGACGCTGAACTATACCGGGCGCAACAGCACCACGTATAACAGCACCGTTGCGCCAACGAATGTGGGTGACTACACGGTGACGGCGACGACGAGCGATGCCAATTACAGCGGATCGCAGGCGCAGAATTTCTCCATCACGGCGAAGGGGTTGACGGTTGCGGGAGCGTCCGCAACCAGCCGGA
>CAZZMY010000098.1:0-4259 GCA_964655385.1 uncultured Akkermansia sp. | reverse complement strand
TATGGGATCTCACTTGGGAGGCGAAGTTGTGGAACGAATACGTCAGCCTCGTCGGAGGAATTAACAATCTTTTCAATAAGCAGTACTACGCCCGCATCCGGGGAGACGGGATTGATCCGGCGATGCCCCGCAATTGGTATGCGGGGTTGAAAATCACCTTCTAGGACGGGGACGGGGTGCTTTGGTGGGGGCAGACCCCCTTTTCCCTCAAGGAGTCGCAGGAGGCCTCAATCTGGAGACTGACCCTTTGGGGGGTAAAGCCGTGATCCTTCGTCACGATGGACTCCCGCACATCGAGGCAGTGATCGTGAAACTCAATCACCTTGTGGCAGTCCACGCATAGAAAGTGGCCGTGTCGGGGGGCATCAGCAAAATTAGGGTCATATTGTGGGGGTTGTTGGCCAAGGCCGACCTGACGAATCAGTCCGCCGCGAACAAGAAAAGCGAGAGTGCGGTAAACAGTCGCTCGGGAAACTTTGGGGTCGCGTTCCCGTGAGCGGGCCAAAAGGGCTTCCGCAGTGAAGTGATCCTTGCTGCCAAAGGCGACTTCTGTAATGGCCTTTCTTTGGGAAGTCATCCGCAACCCTTGGGAACGCATGCTTTCAAAGGCTCGCTCCTGAGCCGTGATCTTTTTGGCGGGAACCATCGCCTTCAAGCTTTGGTCTCCTCTTTGACCTCCGAGGATTTCGGAGCCTTGAGAGCCTTAAGGAATCTTTTGACGGCCGGGGAGAGAACCCGACTGGTGCGGGAGACAACCCCTAAGGGTCGGATGATTTCCGGTCCGTGATAAGGCAGGGCAGCCAGTTTACCGGCAGTTAGCTCTGCCGCCACGGCAGAATGAGGAAGAAAGGCGACCCCGGCATCGATTTCCACCGCATGCTTCAGGGTTTCCACGTTGTCAAAATCCATCTTGGGTTGGAACTTCAAGCCCCGTCCGGCAAGGATGCGGTCCAAGCCCTGCCGGGTCGGCATGTCAGGGGCCAGGGAGACAATTTTGCAGTTGGCCAGATCGGAAAGATGGATCGTCCCCTTCTTGATCAGGGGATGACCCGGGGCGCAGATCACCTGCAAGGTGTCTTTTTTAAAGGTCTCCACCTTGAGTCCCTTGCGCGGGGAGGGGAAAGCGACCAAGCCCACATCGGCTTCGCCGTCGGCCACCGACTCGTACACCTCATTGGCCCTTCGGTAATCCACCTGGATTTTGACCAAGGGAAAGTTTTTCAGGAACTCCTTGATGTAAGGAGGAAGCTCATGGATCCCAAGGCTAGGTACAGCCACCAGGCGGATGGTGCCGGAGATGATGTTGCGCATTTCCTCCAACTGGTGTTGAAAGCGTTGGTAATGGGCGATGATATCCCGGCTGGCCTCGTACAAAAGTTGGCCCTCGCGGGTGAGGGCAAACTGCTTGCTCGTCCGTTCCAAAAGAGGAACGCGCAGGCGGAGTTCGATCGAGCGCAATTGTTGACTGACGGCCGATTGGGTGATGTTGTTCAGGGATGCCGATCGGCTGAAAGAACGGGTCTCGACGAGATCCCGGAACACGCGAAAAGATTCCACTTGCATAACTGGTTGTATTATTACCGTTACTTATTACCAATGCAATCCAAGCTTAACTAATCATTCCTATGGGACTTGAGGAAAACTATTACGCGGTCACGGAGGGGATCCGAAAGGCTGCCGAGCAAGCGGGCCGTGATCCCTCCTCGATCCGGTTGGTGGCGGTCAGCAAAAAGCAGGATGCGGAGAAGCTCCGGGTGCTCTGGAGCTGCGGACAACGAATTTTCGGGGAAAACCGGGTTCAGGAAGCCCGGGTGAAGATTCCAGATATGCCCTCGGGCGGGGAGTGGCACTTCATCGGAGGTCTGCAGACCAACAAGGCCAAGGAAGCGGTGGAGTGGTTTGATGTGATCGAGTCGGTCGACCGGTTGGACCTCGCCACCGAATTACAAAAGCGGGCGGAAGCAGCAGGAAAAAAGCTGAGGGTTTTTCTGGAGGTCAACGTGGGGGGCGAAGCCGCGAAACATGGATGCGGTCCGGAAAAAGCGGGGGAGCTATTAAATCAGGTTCGAGGCTTGGGGCGCTTGGAGGTGCAGGGACTGATGGCGATTCCCCCATTTCGGGAGGATCCGGAGAACGCGCGTCCTTTCTTTCGCCAGCTGAGGGAAATTCGGAATCGGTTGGAACAGGAAACGGGAGAGGCCTTGCCGGAACTTTCGATGGGCATGAGCCACGACTATGCGGTGGCCATCGCCGAGGGTGCGACCTTGGTGCGGATTGGTACGGCCCTTTTCGGCCCGCGGGCATGAGTCGGACTAAGGTTCTCCCCAGATCTTTTTACGTCCGGGAGGATCCGGTGGAGGTGGCGCTAGATCTCTTGGGAAAGATCATCCGGGTCACCCGGGATGGTTGTGCCGCACGAATCGTCGAGACGGAGGCTTATGGAGGGCCGCTGGATCGGGCTTCGCATGCTTGGCGGGGGCGGACCCCAAGAAACCAGTCGATGTTCGGTCCGCCCGGTACGGCGTATGTTTATCTATGTTACGGAATGCACCGAATGATGAACGTGGTGACGGCTCCGGAAGGTGTGGCGGCGGCGGTGCTGATTCGGGGAGTCGAGCCTTTGGCAGGGCAGGAAAGAATGGCGCGGCGTCGGAGGTATTCTCCGTCCGATCCACGGGTGGGAGCGGGTCCTGGGGCTTTGACCCAGGCTTTGGGAATTAGGATAAGCTGGGACGGATGCGATCTTGTCTCCGGTCCGATTCGAATCGAGGATGACGGGATGCGCTTGAGGCATTCCCAGATTCGTCGTGGTCGGAGGGTTGGGGTGAACTACGCCGGTCCGGCCGCCCGTTTCCCTTGGCGGTTTTCCATTCTGGGGAATGCCTGGGTCAGCCGAGCGAAGGCATGAACAAGCTTCCCCACATTCTTACGCCGGACGAGAAAGCGCGGGAGATTAACTTTTCCGGCCGTCATTATGGGACCATTGCGGAAATTGGTGCAGGGCAGGAAGTGGCTCGTTGGTTTTTTCAGGCGGGTGGTGCGGCCGGCACCGTGGCCAAGAGCATGTCGGCTTATGACATGACCTTCAGTAACGCGATCTACGGTACGGCCCATCGTTTTGTTTCGCGCGAACGCCTGAAAGAGATGTTGGATCACGAATATCGCCTGTTGTTGGAGCGATTGGGCCAGGAAAGGGGAAACCGGACATGTTTTTTTGCTTTTGCCGATACGGTAGCGGCCAGGAGTCATAAGCATTCTGGCGACGGAAAGGGCTGGATCGGTATCCGGTTTCAGACCTCGCCAGAGACGGCTCCCGCCAATCTGGTGCTGCATGTCCGGCTGATGGACGACACCAATGCCGAGCAGATGGAAGTGTTGGGCATTCTGGGAGTGAACCTGATTCATGCGGCGTTCAAACATTGGCGGAGTCCGGAACAGATTTTGACCCACCTTATGGATGGAATTCGACCCGGGCGTCTGGAAGTGGATATGGTGGATTTCAGTGGTCCGCCTTTCGAGCGGGTGGATAACCGCCTCGTCAGTCTGAAGATGGTTCATTTCCAGCTGACTCCGGTGGCTCTCTTTGCCGCCACGGGGCAGAACATGGAGGCCGAGGACTGTTTCTACGGGAAATCGGTTCTGTTGCTTCGCGGCCACTACCGGCCGATCACCAACTTCCACCTGCGAATGATGGCCAAGGCCTCGGCGGTCTTTCGGGCGGACCCAGTCAACAAAGGGAAGGAGATCGTGGAGGTTTGCGAGATCACCATGCGCAATCTGGTGAGGAATCGGAAGGCCGGGGTGGAGGATTTTCTGGATCGGGTGGACTGCCTGGGGGAACTCAAGCGGAACGTGATGGTAACAAATGTTTTCCGGTTTCATCGGTTGGCCCAATATTTGACCCAGAGAACCAAAGGTTCGGTGGGATTCGTCATCGGGGTGCCCCTTTTGAGTAAGATGCTGGAGGAGCAGTTCTACAGTGATCTTCCGGGCGGGATTTTGGAGGCGATGGGCCGGCTTTTCTTGCCGGGCGTGAAGTTGCTGGTGCATCCGGGGTATGATCCGGCGGACGGAAAGTTTGTCACCGGGCATACTCTCAAGGTTCCGGAACCGATCCGGGAGATTCACGAGTTTCTGGTGCGACGCGGAAAGATCGTGGACTTGAGTGGGACGGAAAAGGATCTGCCGGCTTGTGCCAGTTCCGAAATTCTTCGAAATATCCGGAGCGGGAAGTCAGGTTGGCAGGAGAATGTCCCTGC
>CAZZMY010000097.1:0-4267 GCA_964655385.1 uncultured Akkermansia sp. | reverse complement strand
AATGTGCTGAAGCGTGGTGAGCGGATCACTCTTTTGAAGAAACGTGGGCTATGGAAAGCCGGAATGAAGCCCACCGGTCTCCCCAAAACCAAGCCCGAGTGATGTCTTCCGATCCCGTCCCCGCCGGGGAGGGGATGCGTCTTAACCGTTATTTGGCTGCCGCAGGCCTGGGTTCCCGTCGTGGTTGTGAGACCCTGATTGCCGAGGGAAGAGTTCGAATCAACAAACGCCAAGCCGAGAGTCCCGGGGAGCGGGTTCCTCATGGCGCTCAAGTCACGGTGGATGGCAGAACCGTCCGAACCGCCCAGGCCGTGATCATTGCCCTACATAAACCGCGCGGAGTGGTTTGTACGGCTTCGGCCCAGGATCGCCGGCCGATCATCACGGAGCTCATGCCCCGGAGTTTTGGTCGTCTTTTTACGGTGGGACGACTGGATGCGGAAAGCGAGGGGTTGCTCCTTTTGACCAACCAAGGGGATTTGGCGCAGCGATTGGCTCACCCAAAGCACAAAGTCGAGAAGGAGTACCGGGTGAAACTGGATCGCCCACCGGATGAGGCGGTTCTCCGGCAGATGGAGAAAGGGGTGCGCTTAAAGGAGGGGTTGGCCAAGGCGGAGCGGGTTTTTCCCAGCGGAAAGATGGAGGTGAGGATGATTTTACGGCAGGGAATGAAGCGGCAGATCCGATTGATGTTCCGAACGCTCGGTTTTACGGTGGAAAGGTTGAAACGTACCCGGATTGGTGGTTTGGAGCTGGGGCATTTGGTCCCGGGAGCTTGGCGCGTGCTTTCCGCCCATGAGGCGGGCAAACTGGAGGAGAAAACATGAGAGGCAGTGGAAAAGGGCGATTCCAAGGCGAACCGGATCCGGTGGCTTCTAAGTTCAGCCGATCGGTCCATTTTGACAAGCGCTTGGCGCTCCACGACCTGGAAGGAAGCCGCGCTCATGCCACGATGTTGGGGAAGATCGGAATTTTGACCTCCCGGGAGGTTTCCGCCATCCGGCAGGGCCTCGACCGAATCGAGAAGGAGATCCGGGCCGGCAAGTTCCGGTGGAAGGATTCGCTGGAAGATGTGCACATGAACATCGAGGCGGCCCTCACCGAACGGGTTCCTGCTGGGGCGAAGTTACATACCGGCCGAAGCCGAAACGATCAGGTGGCCACGGACCTGCGACTGTGGCTGAGGGAACAGGTGGAGGGGGACTGTGTGGCCCTGAGGAATTTGCAAAAAGCGTTGGTTTGGCTGGCGGATAAAAACCGTGAGGTGGTTCTCCCGGGCTATACCCACTTGCAAAGAGCCCAACCGGTTTTGTTGGCCCACCATCTGCTGGCTTACGTCGAAATGTTGGAGCGGGATTACGGCCGTTTGCAGGACGCAGTTCGCCGGGCGGATGTCCTGCCATTGGGATCCGGCGCGATTGCCGGCAGTACCCTAAAATTACAAAGGGAAGTGACCCGGAAGTTGCTGCAGTTTTCTAAAATTTCGACCAATTCGATGGACGCGGTTTCTGACCGCGATTTCCTCGTCGAGTATTTGGCTGCCTTGGCTCTGGGTGGTGTTCATCTTTCCCGGTTGGCCGAGGACATGATTCTTTTTTCTTCGGCCGAGTTCGCTTTTTTGCGCTTTGGGGAGGCCTTTACGACCGGCTCAAGCCTGATGCCCCAAAAGAGAAATCCGGACATGGCGGAACTGGTGCGGGGAAAAAGCGGCCGTCTCACGGGTCATTTAGTCTCTTTGTTGACCGTACTGAAGGGCTTGCCTTTGACCTACAACCGGGATTTGCAGGAGGACAAGGAGTGCGTGTTTGATGCGGCCGACACCTTCCGAGATTCGCTGGAAGTCATGGCTCGGGCCATCGCCAGTATCGAGGTAGACGCGGGCGCCTGCGCGTATGCCGCCTCGGCTCCGGAGCTTTTAGCCACGGATTTGGCAGATGCCTTGGTGGAAAAAGGAATGCCCTTTCGACAGGCTCATCAAGTGGTGGGGGCGGCGGTGCGCAGGGCAGAGGAGAGAGGCACGAGGATTGATCGTCTAAGCCGGGAGGATTGGGAGGAAATTTCCAAAGGAAGTTCGGTATTAGCTGCTGAGGTGCTGGGCGGGGCATCTCCGCTGATGCGTGCCCGCAAAGCCTTGCAGGCCCGTAGCAGTGTGGCTGGGGCGCCGAGCATGTCGGAAGTGAGGAAACAAATTCTGGCTTGGCAGAAGCGATTGAAATGAGTTCTTCAAGCGGTAAATCTTCCGGCAAATCCAGTCGTCCGGCGGCCCCGGCGCGGCGACAGACTGGGACACCTTATTTGGATATCCCGCCCAGAATCCGCAACGTTCTGATTGTCGTGGCGCTGGCTGGGATGATCTGCGCGGTGATCGGAAGCCTGATGGCTAAAAAAGGAGTAGCGATCGAGGCGGACAAGATCGTGCATTTTGCCGGGTACACGCTCTTGGGGGCCCTCATGATTATGGGGCTTCGCCCGATTCTTTGGCCGCTGGGGCTGATTCTGATTACCGGCATGAGCGCCACGCTGGAGGTCATTCAACCGATTTTTGGCCGTTCGATGGACTTCTCTGGGGATTTTACCACCAATTGCATGGCCGTAGCCACTGGGGGCGGACTGGGCATGTTGGGGCGATTCATCTGGTCCTATATCCAGACGGAAATGGTGAATGCGGGGATTCGCAAGGCCACGGTGGGTTTTGGCGACGGGCAGGTAATTTTTCGGCAAGGAGAAGCGAGTGATAAGTTTTACATCGTGCGAAGCGGGCAGGTGGTTTTGACCAAAGAATCCGGGGGAACATCCAGTGAATTGGCGAGGGTTGGACCGGGAGAGGTGATCGGGGAGATGGGGGTCATCCAGAGCCTCCCCCGATCGGCGACGGCCACGGCCAAGGGCCGATGTTTGCTGTACGGTATGACATCGCAGGATCTCATGGACAAACGATCCGACGGCCAAGATCACCCCGGGAGCATTGTCTCGCGCGTGTTGGCCCAGCGCTTGCGCAAAGCGAACGAGAAGTTGGAAAAATATGAGGCGGGTGCGGAACCGCAGCGGGGAAGTGCGGCCACAGCAAGCAACGGGGCCAAGCCGGCGGGTCCCGCCACAACCTCTGCTCCCCGGGGGAGTGCGAAGATTCTCCTCCGGATGGGGTGGAGGGTCGGGGATCAGGTCACTTGGGGAGAGCAGGTGAGTGAGCACCAACTTCCGTTGGTGTTTGGCAGGAATCCGGGGCCGGCGGGAGTTTTGTCGGGAACCGAGATGGTCTTACTGGAGGAGCAACCGCCCCAATGGCTTTCCCCGATGCAGTTCCGGATCGAATCCCAAAATGGGGGAGTTTTTCTTCGAGACGATCAGAGTGAGAGGGGGAACGAGGTCAGTGGTATCTCCGTCGGCCCCATCTACGGAGTGAATCAGGTCCAACTTCCCGCTGGAACGCATGTCTTAATCGCCGGTGGTGAGGGCTCCCCGTATGTGATGGCTTTGGAAGTTCCTGTTACGGTTTAATGCAGAGTTTGTTAAAGAAGGCATTCGCCTCCGAGTCTCGGTTGAAGATCGCCAGACTTTCCAGCGGCGCTCCGGCAGTTCCTCCCAGCTTGCGATCCTTCAGTTCGATGGGAGTACCGCCTCCCAGAGGGGTGATCTTTAAGTCATAGAGGTCCTTGTCCTTGAGGGTGAATTCGAGCCTGACGCCGCCGATCGGAATAGAACATCCCGAGTCGCTGGAGTCGCTCCCGTCAAAGATCTGGTAATTCGGCTTGCCTTCCAAGGCAGTGAATTCAAAGCGGGCACCCTGATTATAGTCGGTGGGCTTCTCTGACGCGTTGCCGCTTCGCAGGGTCAGTCCGATGGAACCGGTCGTTCCGGAGTTTGATTTGGGGTTGGGTGTGATCAACTCCACGGAGAAGCCCTGTTCCGCAGCTAGGGGGTAGGAAAAAGGACGGAAGGCGCAGGTTTCTTGAAATCCCTCGCCGTCCGCGAAGATGCCCCAGGCCTTGCCACTGGTGGCAAGGGGCGCAATTCCCGGTTTTTCCTGTTCTTTCGCAAGGTAAAAGCCCGCATAGGATTTTTTTTCAGGGTTTCCGTTGCTTTTGAGTATCCAGTTACCAAATCCGTTTCCACCTGTGATCCCTTCTTTCCAGCCGTCCTCATAAACCGATTCGGAGGCTTGATCGGATTTAGCCGGTATGCTTTCAGGGGTAGGTGGTTTCGCAGGGGGGGTGGATTCAGGCGGAGCGCTATCCTCGGAAACAGGCGCTGAGGTGCCGAAGTAGGG
>CAZZMY010000096.1:0-4268 GCA_964655385.1 uncultured Akkermansia sp. | reverse complement strand
GATGGCAGATGCCAGATGCCGGAAATGATCACAAAGCTCTTGCGCATTTTCATAAAGCACCGCCGCTTCTCCCAAAATCTCCAGATGGGCTTTTTCCGGTGAACCGGCATAGGTCAAAACTGGTTTCCCCAACATCGCAACCTCGAGACAGGAAAGACCGAACGTTTCGCCACGCATCCTCCCATGCAACATGGCGTCGCAGGTGTTCAGAAACCTTTTCTTTAGAACCGGATCGGCCGTGGCCGGCAGAAAGCGGATATTAGGCACCGTCGCCGCCCCCCGGAACTCACGGGTGTTTAAAAACAAAAACCAGATATCCGGATTTTTCCTGGCTGTCTCCACCACGGCTTCCTGCACCCATGGAATATCAAAAGAATCATCCCCGCCGTGCCTTCCGAATACCGTTACCTCTTTCGGTATCCTCAAATCCGACCACTGATCACCGACTCCCGACGCCTGACCACCACCCTCTGCCCTCTGCCCTCTGCCATCAGATCTCCGCCCTCCGTCCTCTGGCCTCTGTCCTCCGTCTGTCGCCCTTAGGTCTCCCGTATCTAGCGATAGCCTGACCATATGCGGTACCCACGGCGCTTTTCCGTAAGCCATGATCCCGGAGAGCCAAGGGGAGACATACGCGTAGATGTCCCCGTGAAATTCCGACTCCCGAAAAATCGCATGAATCCCCGTTGGGACCTTTTTTGAAAAAGCTCCGTCGTTGAATCCGTTCTTGATGCAGTAAAAAAATTCGGTGCCCTCCTCCCTTAAAATCGCCTCCCGTTCTTCTGCTGAGCGGTAAACCCTCAAGGGGGCGATTTCCTTCATTCGCTGGGTGACTGGGTGCTCCGCTCCCCCTTCTCTCCACGGCATTAGGAAGAACGACTCATTGCCCAGTACCTCCTGGTTCCCCCACGCATAATCCATCATGGCAATCTCCGTTCCCCGGTAGCCGAGGTAGGAACTGTGGAAGGCTATTTTCACTTGTCCTAGCTTACTTGTAGTTGGGATTCAAAATAGATGCCGGAAGACGGATGCCGGATGCCGGATAGCTCCGAATCTCTATCTTGCTTCCGCCCTCTGTCATCAGCCATCCGTCTTCGATCGCACCTCATCATTCTTTAACTCTACTTTTACAGAAGCTCTCGTGCTTCAGCATCATCGTACCAATCATCCTGCCGATTTCCTTTGCGGTTCTGACCAATTCCTCCCCCCGGCTCTCCGTGAAATAACCGCACTCAGATGCCGTTTCGATCCAATGGCAAACCTCCTGCAGTTCAGCATCTGCGTCGGTAAGTTTGCTCAGAAAATGAGCCGGATAGCTTCTTTTAGCCCAAGCCTCCGCTAGGGCTGCCCCCACTGCGCGAGAGGACCGGCGAACTTGGCTGGTGAGCGAGTAAACCTCCTCTTTTGGCCACGCTTTGCTTTCCTCAAAAAGCTCATGCGCTAAGGATCTGGCAGTTTGATAAGCCTTTAGTTCTTTGAAGCTCGATATCTTCCCTGCCATCTGCCCTCAGACCTCCGTCATCCGTCTTCTGCCATCTGCATGAAGCACAACTCTCTAAGCTTTGAACTCGTAGTATTCATCGTCATGAAAGAAAAACTTCAACTTGTACCCCAAACCCTCCAGCAACTGGCACCACTGCGGATCAGGATCTCGGTTCTCCACTATGATCCAACGGGGGTGTAGCTGGTTCATTCGGACTCGATCCCAAACCTCAGGATACTTGATAGGTTGATGGACGGCTAACAATTCCGGTTTCTTCGTCTTTGGAAATTCCTTTAAATTTTCCAAGGTTTCGCACTTCCGCGCGGACTCGACTCTTTGACGAAGCTTCGGCTCGTGGGAGCAGAAGGCCCCTTCCCAGCCCCGATTTAGTTCCAGCCCTAACGTGTGGCTGCCCACTACCCCATCCCCGCCTACTTCCAAAAAGTTCCCTTTTTTTTGATCTGCGAGAAAAACCCGCCAAAAAATTTTGTCCTGCTCTTTCTGGCACTCCAGGACCTCAGGCCCTGCACATCGATAATACAGTCCTTTCCGTCGCTTGGCGTGTAGACCCGGTGAGGAGGAAGGGAAAAGCGGGTAAAAAATAGCCTTTGTTTTTTGGCTCAAGGCTTTCCTCATAAAGAAGGCTCGCTCGTGATTTTTGAAACGGCATTCTCTAACCAGTCCCGATGTTCCGGATTCCCGAATTCTTCCGACCCTCCTTGGCCCTGCTTCCTCGTTCCACCCTTCGCTATCTCGAAATCGGCGCGGTTCCCAACCTGACCCGTCCCGCTCTTTCTGCCCCCCCTCACGGTCGCATCGCTTTGATCAAGGGGGAGTACTGTTCCCATATTTATGGGATTCCCGGCGACTCCTCCAATCTGAAGGCCTTGGCTTTGGGCACCTTGAAGACCTTCGGCCCCTTGAGTCTTTTCACCCGCTATCCGTGCGACTTCCGGATCGTGAAGCTGGACCCGGCTCCTGAATGCCAGGTCTGGCGTGAGTTTTTTGCCCACGACGAGGACTGGGAAAATTCCCGAAAGATCCACGAGAACTTTCGTAACCTCCGCCCGGATGGCTTCCCGCCCGGCCATCCCACCCAGGGGGAGTTGGCCGTTTCCTTGGACGAGATTGATTGGGATTCCTACAGCGCGGTGATCGTCCAGGATTTTGCCGTCCCGGAAAGGATCGTGAGAAAACATCCCGCTGTATTCTGGTCCTTCTGGATCAGTGAAACCGGCTCCCCTTGCTTCAAGCAGGCCTACCACCGGCCCCCGGCGGGCTATCAGGTCTTCCTCAACGGGGGATCGCGCCGGTGGCGGGTTCGCCCCTCGCTTCGACCTCACGCCCTCGAGTTTCCTTATATTCTTCAGGATTTTTCCACGCATCAGCGTTTGGGCGCCAAGGACTGGAAGGAAAGGTCGGGAATTTTGCTGGAGGTCAACACGGCCCGGATCATTCCCGCGAAGATTCGCCGCCGACTGGAGGAGATTGCCATCGTTCGGGATAACATCGGATCCCCCGCGGTCCGGCTCGAACTTCTTCATGGCAGCCGTTACTTTCTCCAAATGGTCGACAAACCCCTTTGGGGAAATTCTCTTAACGAAGCCTCCGCCGCTGGCTGCCTTTGCTTGGCCAACCCCGCCTCCATGCCAAACAACCTCTCCCTTCTGACCCGCGGAACCATGGCCGGGAATTGGGAGGAGATGATCGACCTCGTGCGTCTCCTGGATAACCAGCCCGGTCAGGGATCCGGCCTCTGGCAGCTCCAGCAATCTTTGGCCTCCTATTTCCTAAACCAGCGGCCGTTGGCCGAATGGGAGAAAAAATGGGATCGCCACCGGAAGGAAAAGCGCCTGTGAGCTCCCTGCCCGAGGTCTCCCTGAACTTCAGCGATTGTCCTATTCATCTGGAGGAGTTTTTTGTGCGGGTTGTTTCCCGCCGCTTTCGCATTGTCCGGGAGGAACGTCCTCAGTTTCTGGTTTACGCCCTCACTGGCCATCGGCACCGCCTTTATAACTGCGTCAAGATCTACACCCACCATGAGGTTTACCCTCCCAACTGGAAGGAGTGCGACTACGCCGTCCTGCCATTCCTTCGGAACGATCCCCGCCATTACTACCTCCCCATCTTTGCCTACAACCGCTCGCCGGAGCCCCTGATTCGCCAAAATCCGGACTACAGTCGGATCTCCTTAGAAAAAACCCGCTTCTGTGCCCTGCTTTCAGCTTATGTCGACCGGTCTGTGCGCCATCGCATGGCTTTTTTTGACGAGTTGAACCGGCGCCGGAAGGTGGACTCGGTCGGCCGGGCCGCCAACAACGTCGGCTGGGGAATTCCCCTGGGTCACGACCACAAGTTGAAGGTCTTGCAGCCGTACCGCTTCACCATTGCCTTTGAGAACAAGCATTTGGCCGGATGGACCACGGAAAAGATGTATGACCCTTTGGCGGTCCACACGATCCCGATCTTTTGGGGGGATCCGCGCGCCTCAGACCACTTCAACCCCGAGGCATTTATCAACGCCTACGACTTCCGATCCCTGGCCGAACTGGCCGACTACGTCTGTGCCGTCGACGCCGACGAAAAGCTGTACCGTAAATATCTCGAGGCCCCGCCTTTTCGGAACAATGTCCCGCCCGCGGTTTTTTCCGAGGAACGGCTCCTCGACTTCCTGCAAAAGGTCTTCACCACGCCGATCAAACCCATCGCTCAGCGCCGCTGGTTTTTCCCCCTGACCAAATGGCGCCTCGCGAAGCGCAACAAACTCCCATCCGAATAAAGCTTG